>JAUYSD010000093.1 GCA_030696505.1 Sulfuritalea sp.
GTCGGCTGTGCCGGCCGCGGCGTGATCACTGCCATCAACTTCCTTGAGGAAGAAGGCGCTTACACCGACGACCTCGACTTCGTCTTCTACGACGTGCTCGGCGACGTGGTCTGCGGCGGCTTCGCCATGCCCATCCGCGAGAACAAGGCGCAGGAAATCTACATCGTCTGCTCCGGCGAGATGATGGCCATGTATGCCGCCAACAACATCGCCAAGGGCATCGTCAAGTACGCCAACTCGGGCGGCGTGCGTCTCGCCGGCCTGATCTGCAACAGCCGCAACACCGACCGCGAAGATGAACTGATCATCGCCCTGGCGGAAAAGCTCGGTACCCAGATGATCCATTTCATCCCGCGCGACAACGCCGTGCAGCACGCCGAGATCCGCCGCATGACAGTGATCGAGTTCGACCCGACGCACAAGCAGGCCGACGAGTACCGCGCCCTGGCGAACAAGATCGTGGAGAACAAGAAGTTCGTGATCCCGACCCCGATCACCATGGACGAGCTCGAAGCGCTGCTGATGGAGTTCGGCATCATGGACGTCGAAGACACCACCATCATCGGCAAGACCGCGGCGGAACTCGCCGCAGCGTAAGCACGAGTATTCCTCCGTAATTTCACGGGCGCCGTGCACGCATGAGTGTCGGCGCCCCACAAGGAGAAGCATATGTCTACATTGACACGCGAACAGACCGAGGCCCTGATCCAGGAGGTGCTCGAGGTCTATCCCGAAAAGGCGAAGAAGGACCGCGCCAAGCACTTGGCGGTCAACGACCAGTCGGAAGAACAATCGAAGAAGTGCATCACCTCCAACCGCAAGTCGCTGCCCGGTGTGATGACCGTGCGCGGCTGTGCCTACGCCGGCTCCAAGGGCGTGGTCTGGGGGCCGATCAAGGACATGATCCACATCTCGCACGGCCCTGTCGGCTGCGGCCAGTATTCGCGCGCCGGTCGCCGCAACTACTACGTCGGCACCACCGGCGTGGACACCTTCGGCACCATGAACTTCACGTCGGATTTCCAGGAGAAGGACATCGTCTTCGGCGGCGACAAGAAGCTGACCAAGCTGATCGGCGAAATCGAACAGCTGTTCCCGCTGCACAAAGGCATCTCGGTGCAGTCGGAATGCCCGATCGGCCTGATCGGCGACGATATCGAGGCGGTGTCGAAAAAGGCCGCCAAGGAAATCGAGAAGCCCATCGTGCCGGTGCGCTGCGAAGGTTTCCGCGGCGTCTCGCAGTCGCTCGGCCACCATATCGCCAACGACGCGATCCGTGACTGGGTGCTCGACGCGCGCGACGGCCAGCCCTTCGAGGCCACGCCCTATGACGTCTCGATCATCGGCGACTACAACATCGGCGGCGACGCCTGGGCTTCGCGCATCCTGATCGAGGAAATGGGCCTGCGTGTGGTGGCGCAGTGGTCCGGCGACGGCACCCTGGCGGAGATGGAGAAGACGCCGAAGGTCAAGCTCAACCTGCTGCACTGCTACCGCTCGATGAACTACATCAGCCGCCACATGGAAGAGAAGTACGGCATACCGTGGCTCGAATACAACTTCTTCGGCCCGACCAAGATCGCCGAGAGTTTGCGTGCCATCGCCGCGCATTTCGACGACACGATCAAGGCAGGCGCCGAGCGCGTGATCGCCAAGTACCAGCCGATGATGGAGGCCGTGATCGCCAAGTACAAGCCGCGCCTCACCGGCAAGACCGTGATGCTCTATGTCGGCGGCCTGCGTCCGCGCCATGTCATCGGCGCTTACGAGGACCTCGGCATGGAAGTCATCGGCACCGGCTACGAGTTCGCCCACAACGACGACTACGACCGCACCATCAAGGACATGGGCAATGCCACTCTGCTCTATGACGATGCCAACGGCTTCGAGCTGGAGGAGTTCGTCAAGAAACTGAAGCCCGATCTGGTCGGTTCCGGCATCAAGGAAAAGTACGTGTTCCAGAAGATGGGCATCCCGCTGCGCCAGATGCATTCCTGGGATTACTCCGGTCCGTATCACGGCTATGACGGCTTCGCCATCTTCGCCCGCGACATGGACATGGCGATTTCCAACCCGTGCTGGAGCAAGCAGATTCCGCCCTGGCTGAAGCAGCCGGAAGCGGAGACTGAAGAACTGCCGAAAGCAGCCTGAGACCTTCCCCCATCGCGAGGATACCGTCCCCGGATAACCGGGGACATAACCGATGCCCGCGTCCGCATATTGGCGGCCGGGCGAAGGAGATGAAGATGCAAACCGTAGATGAAATCAAGCCCTGTTACCCGCTGTTCCGCGACGACGACTACAAGGCCTCGCTGAAGAACAAGCAGGATCTGTTCGAGGAAAGGCATCCGGCCGAGAAGGTGCAGGAAGTCTTCAAATGGACCACCACCAAGGAATACCAGGAGCTCAACTTCAAGCGCGAGGCGCTGACCGTCGATCCGGCCAAGGCCTGCCAGCCGCTGGGTGCTGTTCTGTGTGCTCTTGGATTCGAAAAAACCCTGCCCTATGTGCATGGCTCGCAGGGCTGCGTGGCTTACTTCCGCAGCTACTTCAACCGCCACTTCAAGGAACCGATCGCCTGCGTTTCGGACTCGATGACGGAAGATGCAGCGGTGTTCGGCGGCCAGAAGAACATGTTCGACGGCCTCGAAAATGCCAAAGCCATGTACAAGCCGGAAATGATCGCGGTATCCACCACCTGCATGGCCGAGGTGATCGGCGACGACCTCAACGCCTTCATCACCAACACCAAGAAGGCCGGGCATATCCCGCAGGATTTTCCGGTGCCTTTCGCCCACACGCCGTCCTTCGTCGGCTCGCACGTCACCGGCTGGGACAACATGTTCGAAGGCATCATGCGTTCCTTCACGCTGAACACCATGGAAGGCAAGGTGGTCGGTTCCAACCAGAAGCTGAACTTCGTGCCCGGCTTCGAAACTTACCTCGGCAACTTCCGCGTCATCAAGCGCATGATGGCCGAGATGGACGTCGAGGCGACGCTGCTGTCCGATCCGAGCGAAGTGCTCGACACCCCGGCCGACGGCGA
>JAUYSD010000108.1 GCA_030696505.1 Sulfuritalea sp.
CCCGTCTACATCCTCATCGTCGCGGCGATGGTGACCCTGGTGGACCTGGCGATGAATGCCTGGATGCACGAGTTGTACAAGGTGCTCGGCCTGTTCATTCCGCTGATCGTTTCCAACTGCCTGCCGCTGGCGCGGCTCGAAGCCTTCGCCGCCAAGCAGCCGGTGCTGCCGTCCTTCCTCGACGGCCTGTTCATGGGCCTCGGCTTCACCATCGCCCTGACCGCCATCGGCGCGGTGCGCGAGATCAGCGGCAACGGCACCCTGTTCGCCGACGCCTCGCTCTTACTCGGCCCGGCCTTCAAGGCCATCGAACTGCGCCTGCTGCCGACCGACATGGGCGTGCTGATGATGATCCTGCCGCCCGGCGGCTTCCTTGTCACCGGCCTGCTGGTCGTCGTCAAGCGCCTGCTCGACCTGCGCGCCGGCAAGGAAATCCAGATGGGAGGGGCGCACAGTGTCGCCTGAGAAACTCGCCGGGCCGCCCCAAGAGTTTCCTGGCCCCCTGGGGGGAGGTCGCCGCGAGGCGACTTCGGGGGGGGCTTATCTGCATACCGTGGAAGGCATCGCCCGCGTGGTGCGCATCGACGGCGACACGGCCTGGTTCGAGCCCGAGCAGACCACGAGCTGCGGTCATTGCGCCTCGGCTTCCAGTTGCGGTGCCGGCACCAGCGGCATCGGCACAGTCGCCAACCGCATCACGGCGCGCCGCTTCGCCCTCGACAACAATGCGAATGGTCTTACGGTCGGCGAGCGCGTGGTGGTGGGCGTCGCCGAACGCGCGCTGATCCGCGCCGCGCTGACCGCCTACGGCCTGCCGCTGCTGACCGCGCTGACGGCCGGCGGCATCGCCGAGAGCGCCTGGGGCAGCGACCTCGCGACCATGGCGGCGATGGCCGGCGGACTGCTCGGCGGCCTGCTGCTGGCGCGCCTCGTCGCGCGTCGGCTCTCCGCGCGCGGCGAACTGGCGCCCCACTTCCTGCGCCGCGCCAGGCCCGGTGAGACCTGCGGCGGGAGCGGAGCATGAAGGATTTTGTCCTGATGATGATAGGCGCGGCCCTGGTGAACAACGTGATCCTCGCCCGCTTCCTCGGCCTGTGTTCCTTCATGGGCGTCACTACGCGCATCGACACGGCGGCCGGCATGGGCCTGGCCACCACCTTCGTCATCACCGTATCGTCGATGGCCGACTGGGCCGTGCAGCACTGGCTGCTCGACGCCTTCGGCCTCGGCTATTTGCGCACCGTGACTTTCATTTTGGTCATCGCCAGCGCCGTGCAATTCACCGAGCTGACCATCAAGAAAGTTTCGCCGGCGCTGTTCCAGATGCTCGGCATCTACCTGCCGCTGATCACGACGAACTGCGCCGTGCTCGGCGTCGCCCTGCTGCTGGTCGAGGGCCACATGAGCTTCCTCGGCGCGACGCTGTTCGGCTTCGCCTCGGCGCTGGGCTACAGCCTGGTCATGGTGATATTCGCCGGCCTGCGCGAACGCCTGGCGCTGGCCGAGGTGCCGCGCCTGTTCGCCGGCCCGCCGCTGGGCTTCATCGTCGCCAGCCTGCTGGCGATGGCGTTTATGGGGTTTTCCGGTATCAGTACCGGCTAACGAAAGGACAATGCCATGCTCATAGCCGTCGCAACCCTCGCCCTGATGGGCCTGGCCCTCGGTGCCCTGCTCGGCACCGCGGCGCGCTATCTGGCGGTCGCGGAAGATCCGATCGAGGGCAAGCTGAAGGACATGCTGCCCGGCTCGCAGTGCGGCCAGTGCGGCTATGTCGGTTGCAGCCAGGCCGCGGCGGCGCTGGCGCGCGGCGAGGCGCTGCCGACGCTGTGCCCGCCCGGCGGCAAATCGGTGGCCGAAGCGCTGGCGGCGATGCTGGGCGTCAAGCTCGACCTCTCGGCCGTGGTCGACGACGGCCCGAAGCTGGCCGTGGTCGCCGAGGAAATCTGCATCGGCTGCTGCCGCTGCATCAAGGCCTGCCCGACCGATGCCGTCGTCGGCGCGGCGAAGCAGATCCACAACGTGATCCGCGAAGCCTGCACCGGCTGCGCCGCCTGCATCGACCGCTGCCCGACCGAAGCCATGTCCCTGGTGCCGGTGCCGGTCAGCCTGCAGCACTGGATCTGGCCCAAGCCGGCGGCCGCGGCGGCTATCTGACAGGATGGGAACGATGCGCACCCCGCCCTCACCCCTAGCCCCTCTCCCGGCGGGAGAGGGGAACGTCGCGAGCCGCTGTGCGGCTGCGTGGAGATAGCCATGGGACTCTTCGAACGCATCTTCAAGCATCCAAGCTGGGGCGTGCATCCCGACGACCACAAGCGCCCGGCGGCCGACGTGCCGCTGCGCATCCTGCCGCCGCCGGCGCGCGTCTATATGCCGCTGCACCAGCACGTCGGCGGCGTCGCGCGGCCCATCGTGCTGGTCGGCCAGCAGGTGCTCAAAGGCCAACTGCTGGCCGAAGCCCAGGGCAACATCTCGGCGCCGATCCACTCGCCGGTCTCGGGCACCGTGACGGCCATCGGCGACATCACCGCGCCGCATCCGTCCGGCCTTTCCTTCGCCGCCATCACCGTCGACAACGATTTCGCGCAGCGCTGGATCGAAACCGATCCGGTCGCCGACCCCTTTGCCCTGGCGCCCGAGGAAATCGCCCGGCGCACCGCGGCGGCCGGCGTGGTCGGCCTCGGCGGCGCGACCTTTCCGGCAGCGGTAAAGTTCGCCCTGGGCAAGCGCCTCGCGGTGGGCACGCTGATCGTGAATGGCGGCGAATGCGAGCCCTATCTCTCGTCCGACGACTGCGTCATGCGCGACTTCGCCGATCAGGTGATCGACGGCGCCCGCATCGTGATGCACGCCATCGGCGCGAAGGAGGCTTTGGTCGGCATCGAGGACAACAAGCCGGAGGCCATCGCCGCGATGCGCCTCGCGGCTGCGAAGTTCCCCGAAGTGAAGATCCGTCCGGTGCCGGCGCGCTACCCGATGGGTTCGGACAAGCAGCTGATCCAGACCCTGACCGGGAAGGAAGTGCCGGCCGACGCGCGCGCCGCCGAAGTCGGCGTGCTGGTGCATAACGTCTCCACCTGCGCCGCCGTGCATCGCGCGATCCGCCTCGGCCAGCCGCTGGTCGAGCGCATCGTCACCATCAACGGCGGCGCGGTGGACAAGCCCGGCAACATCCTGGCGCCGCTGGGCACCCTGGTCGACGAACTGCTGGCCTTCTGCGGCCTCAAGGCGCGGCCGGCGCGCCTGATCCTGGGCGGGCCGATGATGGGCACCCCGCTCTTGCACGGGCGGATTCCGTTGGTCAAGGGCGCCTCGGGAATACTGGCCTTCGACGCTCGCGAAGCGACCATCCCGCCGGCCGGCCCCTGCATCCGTTGCGGCAGTTGCACCAAGGCCTGCCCGATGGGCCTGCTGCCGCTGGAAATGGCGGCCCGCATCCGCAGCGGCAATCTGGATGCCGCGGTCGGCTTCAAGCTCGGCGATTGCATTGCCTGCGGCTGCTGCGCCTATGTCTGCCCCGCGCACATTCCGCTGGTGCAGTACTTCAGCCACGCCAAGGGCGAACTGGCCGCGCGCGAACGGGCGAAGCTGCGCACCGATGCCACGCGGCGCCTGGCCGACGAGCGCATCGCCCGCCTCGAACGCGAGGCCAGGGAAAAGTTGGCGCTGGCGGCACGGCGAAAAGCGGAAAGGGACGCCGCCAGGGCAGCGGGCGCCGCCGCCAAGACCAAGGCTGCAGCGGCCGAACAGCCCGCAGGAGCAACCACATGAGCCACGCCATCGGCATCGCGGTCGCCGCGCCGCACGCGACCACCTCCAACAGCGCCGGGCGCGTCATGGCCACGGTCATGGCCGCGCTGGCGCCGGCCACGCTGTTCGGCTTCTGGCTCTATGGCTGGCCGGCCGTATTCCTGTGGCTGGTGACGGTCAGCGCCGCCATGCTCGGCGAAGCCTTCTGCCTGCGCCTGCAGGGCCGCCAGGCGACGCCGGCGCTGCAGGACGGTTCGGCCGTGCTCACCGGCTGGCTGCTGGCGGTCTCGTTGCCGCCCTGGGCGCCGTGGTGGATAGGCGTTTTCGGCGGCCTGTTCGCCACGGTGCTGGGCAAGCAGGTGTTCGGCGGCCTCGGCCAGAACCTGTTCAACCCGGCCATGGTGGCGAGGGTCGCCCTGCTGATTTCCTTCCCGCTGCAGATGACGGCCTGGGTCGCGCCGCTGCCGCTGTTCAGCACCGGCGCGCCGGGCCTGATCGACAGCCTGCGCATCACCCTGAACGGCATGCCGGCGGGCTACGACGCGATCGCCAGCGCCAGCCTGCTCGGCTTCACCAAGACCGAACTCGCGCGCGGGATCGACCTGCTGCACTCCTTGGTGCAGGCGCCGGCGCCGGGCTGGTATGGCAAGCACCCCGGCAGCCTGGGCGAAACCGCGGCCTGGCTGATCGCCGCCGGCGGCCTGGCGCTGATGGCCCTGCGCATCATCAGCTGGCACATCCCGTTCGCCATGCTGGCCGGCATCGCCGTGCCGGCGGCGATCCTGCATGCCGTTGACCCGGCGCGCTACCTCGATGCCGGCACCCACCTGCTCTCCGGCGGCGCCATGCTGGGAGCATTCTTCATCGCCACCGACTACGTCACCTCGCCCAACACCCCGCGCGGACAGCTGATCTTCGGCGCCGGCTGCGGACTGCTGACCTGGGTGATCCGAACCTTCGCCGGCTACCCCGAAGGCGTGGCCTTCGCCGTGCTGCTGATGAACTCGGTGACGCCGATCATCGACAGCTACGTCAAGCCGCGCATCTACGGCCGCGACCGCAAGGGCGCGGCGCTGGAACCCGGCCAGTAACAGGATTGCGAGGAGACGAACCATGCAGATCGGCGTTGCCTATTCGGAGCCGTCCAACCAGATCTGGCTGACCACCGAGGTGCCCGACGACAGCACGGTGCAGGCCGCGATCGAGAAGTCCGGCATCCTCAGGATGTTCCCGACCATCGACCTCGGCACGCAGAAAGTCGGCGTCTTCGGCAAGCTGGTCAAGCTCGATGCGCCGCTGCGCCCCGGCGACCGCGTCGAGATCTACCGCCCCATCACCTGCGATCCGCAGACCGTACCGCGGCGCGACGGTGTGGGCGGCGACGAGGACGAGTAAGGACTCTTCAATCGGCGAGTTCGTAAGCCGTGCTGCGGCCGCCGCCGGCCATCCTGCGCAGCATGCCCAGCGCGATCAGCTCGCCGATGTCGCGCAGCGCCGTATCCGGAGAGCATTGGGCGATGGCCGCCCATTTGCTGCTGGTGAGCTTGCCCTCGAAGCCGTCGAGCAGCCGCTTGAGCAATTTCACCTGCCGCCCGTTCAGCGGCGTGCCCGCCCAGCGCTGCCAGAAGCGCGCCTTCGCCAAAACCGCATCGAGGCTGAGCTGGGCACTGTCCAGCGCCCGCTGCAGGGCGCCGAGGAACCACACCAGCCACTCGGTGACATCCAGCGTGCCTTTCTGGGTGCGTTCCAGCATGTCGTAATAGCCTTTGCGCTCGCGCTGGATCTGCGCCGACAGGCTGTAGAAGCGCTGCGGACTGCCATCGACACGCGCCAGGAACAGGTCGCCCACTGCGCGGGCGATACGGCCGTTACCGTCATCGAACGGGTGCAGAGTCACCAGCCACAAATGCGCCAGGCCCGCTTTGATCAAGGCCGGTTCGGGCGTGCCGGCGTTTGCCCAGGCCAGGAAATTGGCCAACTCTGCCGCAAGTCGTGCGGCCGGCGGTGCTTCATAGTGGGCGCGCCGGCGAAATACCGGGCCCGACACGACTTGCATCGGGCCACCGGCATCGTCGCGCCAGGCGCCGACGCGGATTTGGGTGAGGCCGCTGTACCCGGCAGGGAACAAGGCCGCATGCCAGCCCAACAGCCGTTCTGGCGTCAGGGGTGCGGCGCAGCGGGCCGTGGCGTCGAGCACCATCTCGACCACGCCTTCGACGTGTCGATCCACCGGCGCCAGCGCACCAATATCTACGCCGAGGTGGCGGGCAATCGATGAACGCACCGAATCGGCGTCGAGCCGTTCGCCCTCTATTTCGCTGGTCTTGATTACGTCTTCGGTGAGTGCGTCGAGGCTGGCCTGGTCGCGCAGCGGCATGCCGACGTCCGCCAATCTCCCCAGCAGCCGCCCCTGCGCACGACTGACCTCGGACAAGGGCGCGGCCAGTGCCGCAAGGTCGTAACGCATCGCCGGCCAGTCGGCCAGTTGCCAGATGTAGAGCTTATCTCCGCTATTCATGCGGAGATTGTGGCAGCGATTCGCCGCAAGGGCAAGTTATTCGCCGC
>JAUYSD010000143.1 GCA_030696505.1 Sulfuritalea sp.
GCCGTCGTTTCGATGTTTAACGAAGCGCGCATGGGCAAGGCCATATCGACCACGGCGGCGGACGCGCTGGTCGACGAAATTTCGAGTTCCGTTATGCGCAATCCCGGCGCCTTGATCAGTCTGGCGCGGCTGAAAACCGCAGACGATTACACCTACCTGCATTCGGTGGCGGTATCCGCGCTGATGGTGGCGCTGGCCAGGCAATTGGGGCTGGATGCGGCGACCACCCGCGAACTCGGCAAGGCGGGCCTGCTGCACGATCTGGGCAAGGCCAAGACGCCGATCGAGATCCTCAACAAGCCGGGTAAATTGACCGACGAGGAATTTGCCGTCATTAAGCGTCACCCCGAAGATGGGCACGAGATCCTGGTGGCAGGCGCGGCAAGCGGCGAAATTCCGCTCGACGTGGTGCTGCATCATCACGAAAAGATGGACGGCGCAGGCTATCCGCGGCGCTTCAAGGGCGACGAAATCAGTCTCTACGCAAGAATGGGGGCGGTCTGCGACGTCTATGATGCGATCACCTCGAACCGGCCCTACAAGGACGGCTGGGACCCGGCCGATGCGATACGCAAAATGGCCGAATGGTGCGGCGGCCACTTCGACAGTCGCGTGTTCCAGGCTTTCGTCAAGTGCATCGGCATCTACCCGATCGGCTCGCTGGTGCGTCTGGCGTCCGGGCGGCTGGGTGTCGTCGTCGAGCAGTCGGGCGGTTCATTGCTGACGCCCTGCGTCAAGGTGTTTTTCTCGACCCGTTCGCAGTCGCACATCTCGCCCGAGGTGATCGACCTATCGCTTCCCGCCGCAAAGGACAAGATCGTCAGCCGCGAGGATGCGAGCCGCTGGGGACTGAAAAATATCGAGCGCTTCTGGGTGCCCTGAGTGCGGTTGCCCCATACACAATCGCCGGACCGGCAGACATGACCCGGATCGATCGGGCGCTGAATGGCGCGGCGGTGAGCGACGGGACTTCGCCCGGCGACCGCCATCCCCTGGTGCCGGCCTTGCTTGCCCAGGTGCTGGCTGCCCTGATCGCCGGCGGTTTGGCGCTGCTGCTGGTCCCCGTCATGTTCTCGCAGCCGCTGCTGCTCGCCACGCTGCAGGGCGTGCTGGCGCTGCTCATCGCCTGGCGCCTCGGCGCGCCGATCTGGTGGCTGCCGATACATTTGTGCTTCCTGCCGCTGGCCGTCATGGCTCGCGGCATGGCCTTGCCCGGCTGGGTCTGGGGCGGCGGATTCATGCTGTTGCTGCTGGTTTTCTGGCGCACCGACAAGAGTCGCGTGCCTTTGTATCTGACCAATCGCCGGAGCCGGGACGCCCTGCAGCTGCAGTTGCCCGCCGGTCCTTGCCGGGTGATCGACCTGGGTTGCGGCGACGGTGCCGTGCTGCGCCAGCTGGCCGCCGCCCGTCCGGACTGCCGCTTTGTCGGCATCGAGCATGCGCCGCTGACATGGGCCTGGGCCTGGTTGCGGGCGCGCGGCCAGTGCAATCTCAGCATCCGTTGCGGCGACTTCTGGACACATTCCCTGGCCGGCTATGACCTGGTCTATGCGTTTCTTTCGCCGGCGGCGATGCCGACGCTGGGTATCAAGGCACGCACCGAAATGTCCCCCTGCGCCCGTCTGGTCAGCAATAGTTTCCCCATCCCGGGACAGGTGGCGCTGGACGTGATCGACGTGGCTGACGCGCGCAAGACGCGTTTTTACACCTATGATTGCGGCCGGTCGCTATGAGCGACACGAGCGATCGGTGCCATGGCCGCAAGGATTCCGGCCCAATGCACGATCGTCCGGCAATATTGTGGCGGCACGGATGTTGCGACTGGGTATTGCGACTACGTACCGCACTGTGATGAGACAAAGGTAAACCATGGCTGATTCCGCCCCGCTTTCCGAGACCGAACTTGCGCGAGAAACCCTGCGTCGGCTCGCATCGAAAAAAATTCCTGCGACGCCGGACAACTATCGGGCGGTGTATTTCGAGATATCGGGCGCACCGGCACCGGCGTCCTTCCCCGAACGCGAACTGAAGGGCCTGCTTGCCGGCTTGCCGCGCAACGGTCCGGAGCAACTGCGCTTCGCGCGCCAGTTCGAAGCCGGGATTGCCAAGGGTAGCTGGGAAGGCATCGGCAGCGCCTTGAGCGAATTTCTGGGCAAGTCGGGCAGCGAGTCGCACAATTGGCCGGGCCTGATCCGGGAACTGCTGCTGCAACTGGAAACCCACCATACCGGGCTTACTGCCGCCAAGAAAAAAGAGGCGCTGGACCGCGTGCTGGCGGGCTCCGGTAGTCCCGAGCTGCAGCTTGGCCGGCTGCAGGCCTTGATTCGTTCCTGGTCGCAAAATGCCTTCATCGACCGGGCCGATACGGCCGCGCCCATGGTTGAAGCGGTTCCTGCGTCGGCGCCATCGGCCGCAGCGTCGACAACGGAGCGGAGCGCGTCGAGCCCGTCGTCGGGCTGGCAATTGGGGACCAACGAGTTGCGGGAAATCATCGTCCAGCTGCTCGACAACACGCTCTCGATCGTGTTGCGCGACAGTCCCGATCTCGCCGCGGAGGCGGCCGAGATTTCGCGCTCGGTACATGCCGCGCAAACCGCCGAGGCGCTGGGCGGAATCTCCGAACGCCTGAAGAAGCTCAGCTACCGGGCGCTGTTCGTCGCCGAGGACCAGTCCGAGTTGAGCGCCGCGCTGATGCACCTGGTCCAGCTGATCATCGACAACATCAGCGAGCTGGTGGTCGAGGACCAGTGGTTGACCGGGCAGATCAAGGTGGTGCGCGACCTGATCCAGCAACCGCTCAGTCTGCGCAGAATCGACGACGTCGAGCGCCGCATGAAGGATGTCATCGTCAAGCAGAGTTCGCTGAAGAAGAACTTGCACGAAGCCAACGATCGTCTCAAGTTCATGCTGGCGACCTTTGTCGATCGCCTTGCTGATTTTTCGGAGGCGACCGGTGATTACCACAGCAAGATCGAGGGCTACTCGGAAAAGATCAGCAAGGCCGGCAATATCGCCGAACTCACCGAGGTACTCGACGAGGTGATGCGCGCGACCCGGGTGGTCCAGGTCAATGCGGCGCGCTCGCGCGACGAACTGAGCACGATGCGCAGCAGGGTGAGCGATGCCGAGGAGGTGGTGGCGCGGCTGCAGACCGAACTGTCGAGTGCCAGCGAACTGGTGCGGCTCGATCAATTGACCGGTGCGCTCAACCGCAAGGGCCTCGACGACGCGCTGGAAAAGGAGATCGCCCGGCTCAAGCGGCAGAGCGGCACATTGAGCATTGCGCTGCTCGATATCGACAATTTCAAGAAACTCAACGATACCCTGGGGCATGTCGTGGGCGACGCGGCGCTGGTGCACTTGTCGAAAGTCGTGCGCGAAACGGTGCGGCCCCAGGACACGCTGGCCAGATATGGCGGCGAAGAGTTCGTGGTGCTGTTGCCGAACACCTCGGTCGAAGACGGCGTCTCGGTGATGACGCGGGTGCAGCGCGAACTGACGCGCGAGTTCTTCCTCAACAACAACGAAAAGGTGCTGATCACTTTCAGCTGCGGCGTGGCCGAAATCCGCAATGCGGAAGATCCCTACGAGGCGCTCAAGCGCGCCGACGGGGCCATGTATCTGGCCAAGCGTGTCGGCAAGAACCGCGTCGTCCCGGCCTGAGATCCCGCCGCCTGGTAGTTTTCCGCCGCCGGGCGCGGCCGCGGCAAGCGAATTCCGGCAAGCTTCGCAAGCTCGCTGACGCCAGCCGAACTGCCGGCGAGGCCGGCCGCAATCGGCGAGCATGCGATCAACTGGGCTATTGATCGTCGCTTTCGCCGGGCGCAGCTTGCGTTAACCTGCCTGGCATGGTTCGACAATTCCGCAGGGCATGAAGCAGTCCCTGGTTCCCCTGCCATCCGCGGCACTGCTGGGATTTTTCCGCGGCGCGCTGGATAGCGCACTGGTCGAGCGCGGCGCGGCCCAAGGGCTCGAATTGCTGGGGTGTCCGGAGGAATTCTGGGCTCAGGTGGCACCCCTCGAATTGCGCCGCATGGCCGCCGGCGGCAATCCCGGTGCCCGGGCCGAACTGGCATGGCGCCATGTCAACGGCGATCGCGAGCAGAAAGATCCGGCGGCGGCGGTGTACTGGGCGTTGCAAAGCGCGGAGGCGGATTGCCCGTCCGGACTTGCCGTGCTGGCCTGGCTGCTGCATCACGGCTGGGGGTTGCCGCGCGATGACGCCGAGGCGCTGCGCCTGTTCACCCTTGCCGCGGCAAGCGAGGTGATCCTCGCCCTGTATTGGCTCGGGCGCATGCATTATTTCGGCATAGGCATCGGCGCCACGCCTGACTTCGCACGCGCCGAGCACTGGCTGCGGCGTGCCGCCGGGCATGGGCATGCGGCGTCGCGCGACCTGCTGGCGCGCTGCCATTTCTTCGGCCGCGGCGTTGCGCAGAATCGCGCGGAGGCGTTGCGCCTGTGGCGTGCGGCGGCCGTGGACGGCATCGCCAGCGCGAGCTTCTGCCTCGGCATGTGCCTCTATGTCGGCGAGGGCATTGCCGCCGATGCCGCCGCCGCAGTGGTGCATTTTCGGGCGGCTGCCGATCAGGGCGTGGCGGGGGCGATGTTCCTGCTCGGGCAATCGGCCTGCTTCGGCGTCGGCGCCGCCCGCGATCCGGATGCCGCATTGGAATGGTACGGCCGGGCCGCGGAGCGGGGCAGCCGCGATGCCGAGTTCGAACTGGGCGAGTGTCATGCCTACGGCATTGGCACGGCCGGTCGCGACCTTGCTGTGGCGCTACACTGGTGGCGGGCTGCGGCGCAGCACGGGCACGTCCGGGCGCACCTCAAGATTGCTCACGCCTATCGCTGGGGCGACGGCATCGCGGAGGACAAGGCCACGGCACTGACCTGGTATCGCGCGGCAGCGGATCTGGGCGATGCGGCGGCGTGGGTCTGGCTCGGCGAATGCCACGAGCGCGGCGAAGGCACGGCGGTCGATCCTGTGACGGCGCGCCGCGCCTATCGCCAGGCAGCAGCCTGCGGTGATGCACATGGCATGGCCGAACACGGACGTTGCCTGCTGCTGGGGATCGGCGGCGAGATCGACGCCGACCGCGGCGAGGCGTTGTTGCTGGCGGCGGAGCAGGGAGGATGGCCGCAGGCCAGGGGCGAACTGGTGCGCTACTGGTATCAGCGCGGACGCGAACTGCTGGAGTCGGCCACTGCCGCGACGGATCCGGCCCTGGCCCTTGCCGTAAGCTGCTTGCGCCGGGCCGCGGCGCGTGGACACCGGCGCGCCGCCTTCATGCTCGCCGAGTGTCTGCGCCACGGCACCGGGGTGGCGGCCGATGCCGCTGCGGCGGTGGACTGGTACCGCCGCGCCGCAGCGCTGCCCGATGCAAAACTGATCCTCGGCGACCTGCTGTATTTCGGCCAGGGTGTGGCGCGCAGGCCGGTCGAGGCATTTCACTGGTACCAGCAGGCGGCGGTGCAGCATGAGGATGCCTACGCCATGTACAGCTGCGGCTACTGCCTGCTGCACGGCGAGGGCGTCGAGCGCGACGCGCAGCGCGGCGTGTACTGGTTGCGGCGTGCCGCCTTGCAGGACGAGTCCGGGGCCTGTTTCGAGCTTGGGCTCGCTTACCAGCGCGGCGCGGGTGTCAGGCGCAGTTCACGTCAGGCCGTGAAATGGCTGCGCAGTGCGGCGGGGCTGGGTCATGCCGAGGCGCGGGCACTGTTGCTGCAACTCGGGGGCGCCGGATAGCGCAAGCGCTGTGTGCTGCTTCGCGATCGATCCCGCGGCAAGCTGCCGGCGATCAGGCGGCGCCGGCGCCGCAACTGCGCTGCAGCTCGGTGATCGATGCGTCGAGCTGGGCGGCCATTTCGCCGAGCAGATCGCGCCCCTGGCGTTGCGCCTGGCGATTGGCGATAAACAGTTCGTACAGGCGCGAGCCGAACAGGCGGTGCAGCTCGCGTTCGATTTCGCCCAGCCGCACGCGCAGGCGTGCCACCTGTTGGCCGAGGAGGGCGACATGGCGGACGCCGCCCGCGGCTGACGGGTCCGGCGCGGGCGCCGCGTTGCCCTCGGCCCAGAGGGCGGCGACTTCATGCAGTGCGCCGACGTCGCCGTGGCGATAGGCCCGGTTGGCCTCGCTCATCAGTCGCGTGCGCCACGCCCGGTCGGCTTCGTCGCCGGCGCGGTCCGGGTGTATCTGCTGTGCGATCTGGCGGAACAGGCGCTTGATGTCGTTGCCGGGGCGAAACACGGGAGCTTCCTCGGCCGCCGCTTCGGCAAATCGATCGGTTTCGCGCGCCGACTGCTCGGCCTGCTGCTGCCATTGTCGGGCTGCGGCGCCGATGCCGATGTCTTGGGGCGCACGCGCGGCCTCCTCGGCGGCGAGGCGGGCCTGCAGCGCGTCGCGTTGCGCCATGCGCTGGCCGACCCGTTCGTAGTAGTAGCGCATGAATTCCGCCACTTCGGCCTGCACCGTCGCCAGTTCCAGTTCCAGATCGCCGATGTCGCGCGTGAGTTGCTCGCGTTCGAGAATCAGCCGCGCAGTTTCATCGTTTGCCGCGAGCGCATGACCGCCGCGCGCCGCTGCGCACTGGCCGACGCGCAGCATGCGACCGCTGGGCGCGACCAGTTCCGCCGGAGCATGGCAGCGGTAGAGCAGAGTAATGTCGGCTGCCTGTTGCTGCAGGCTACGGAAGGCGCCAAGCGGCAGGATGCGAACCGGAAACAGCCTGGCGACCGGGACGGGACAATCGCTGCGATCGTTCTGCGCGGCCCAGGCTCGGGCCTGATGCCACAGCTCGGCGTGGTCGGCGATGTGCTGGCGCTGGCGCGCCCACGCCGCACCCTGCGTGGCTTCCGTGTCGCGTGCCAGGCGGCTGCCGAGCAGCGACAGCGTGGCGCGCAGCGCAATGCGGGCGGCGAAGTCCGCGGCCGGCAGGACCAGGCAGAGGGGGCGTAAGGCTATGTCGAGTGCATTGGAGAGTTCCGGCAGCGGATCGTCGTCGGGCACCAGAATCAGCAGCGTGCGCCCCGCCTGCAAGGCCACGGTGGCAAACGCGGCAAGCGTCGCGATCGGCTGCCGTGGCAACTCCTCGTCGCGCAGGACGGCCACCAGCGATGACGTCGCCAGCCCGGCCAGCCACCTTGCCGCAATCCGGGCCGGATCGTCGCGGTCTAGGTCGCGGGCTGTCGAAGCAGCGGGCATCGCAAAAGCGCCGTCGCAGGATCAGGCCGACTGCCGTCGGGATGCGGCGCGGTTCTGCATTGGGGTTGTCATGGGTGGCTCAGGCGACCTGGGCGATCGCCTGCATGAAGACCGAACGCGGTACTCCGCGCGCCTCGCCGGTCATCTGGAATAATTCCTTCATGTCCAGAATCAGCACGATCTTGCCATTCGAGAGGGTGGTGACGCCGGCGACTCCCTTGGGCCGGAAGTCGTCGAGCGACTTTATCACCGCGTCCTCGCGCCCCATGAAACCGTCGATGGCGAGAATGAAGGCGTGCTCGGCGGTCTGCATCAGCACCCCGTAGGTGGGCACCTGCTCGGAAGGCCAGCCGAGCAGGGAGTTGAGCGGATACATGGGCAGTACCGTGCCGCGCACCACCATGGTGGCGCAGCCGCCGACTTCCTGCACCGCCGAGGGCTGGATCGGCATGATTTCGCGCACCATCGACAGCGGCACGGCGAATGGCTGTTCGCCCAGTTGCACCAGCAATACCGGCAATATCGCCAGTGTCAGCGGCAGCGAGATGACGAAGGTCGAGCCGCGGCCGGGCGTCGATTTGATGTCGATGCGGCCCTTGAGCTTCTGGATGTTGGTCTTGACCACGTCCATGCCGACGCCGCGTCCCGAAACATCCGAGACCGCGTCCTTGGTCGAAAAGCCCGGCAGCAGGATCAGGTTGAAGCTCTGCCGTTCGTCCAGGGTGTTGGCTTCCTCGTCGGTGATCAGGCCCTTTTCCAGCGCCTTGGCGCGCAGGCGTTCGGCATGCATGCCGCGTCCGTCGTCGGCGATCATGATGACGATGTGATCGCCCTCCTGGCGAGCCTCCAGCCTTACCTGGGACTTTTCCGGCTTGCCCGCGGCCCGGCGTTCCTCGGGCGACTCGACGCCGTGATCGACTGCGTTGCGGATCAGGTGGATGATCGGGTCGGAAAGATCCTCGATCATCGTCTTGTCGATTTCCGTCTCCTCGCCCACCAGTTCCAGTTCGACGTCCTTGCCCAGGCTGCGGGCCAGATCGCGGGCGATGCGGGGATATTTCTGGAACAGGCGGCCGATCGGTTGCATGCGGGTTTTCATCACCGCGTTCTGCATGTCGGATACCAACAGGTCGAGTTGGCTCACCGCCTGATCCAGTGCGTGCAGCGTCTCCGAGTCGGATTGGCCGTTGATGATCTGCGAGCGCAGGGCATTCAGGCGATTCTTGGTCAGGCCGATTTCGCCCGAAAGATTCAGCACCTGATCGAGCCGCGCCGTATCGACGCGGATCGAGCTGTCGCGGGTCTTTTCGTTTTCGCGGCGCCCGGAGGGAGCGCTCGAACCGGGCCGGTCGGTGCTGCGGCGACCCAGCGCGGCGTGAATGATCTGCTCGGGGGTCTCGCCGCTGACATCGTGGGACAGCGGGGTGGGCGACGCGCTGGCCGGGTTATTGGCTTCGGCCGCGGTCCCTACGGTTCCTGCAGGCTTGGTGAGGGCACTGAACAGGGTGTCCCAGTCCGGACCTGACGCGCCGCCCGCGGGTGCTGCCGGCGGCGCCTTGGCGGGGGCGTGTGGCGGCGCAGCGCTGGGCGCGTTCGTACCCAATTCGCCGGCCAGCGCCGCCTGCAACCGGGCCAGCAGCATGGCGTCGGCGGCAGTCGGTTGCAGGCCGCGCTCCAGCATGTCGAACATGTTGCGTACCGATCCCGTGGCGGCGAGGATCACGTCCATGATTTCGCCATCGAGGCGCAATTCGTTGTTGCGCAGGCGATCGAAAAGATTCTCCGTCAGATGGCACAGTGTTACCAGTTCGACCGCATTGAGGAATCCGGCGCCGCCCTTGATGGTGTGAAAGCCGCGGAATATTTCGTTGAGCAGGTGGTGGTCACCCGGGTTCCGCTCAAGGTCCACCAATTTGTTATCGACCCCGGCCAGCAGGTCTCCGGCCTCGACCAGAAAATCCTGCAGCAGCCCTTCCATTCCCTGAAAATTGCTCATTTGCGACTCCTCGACGAC
>JAUYSD010000149.1 GCA_030696505.1 Sulfuritalea sp.
CCCGCGCTTTCAGCACGTCCTGCAGGCTGTCCGCCGACCACGCCGCGCCTGCCGCCAGCCCCAACCCCGCCGCAATTAGCCACGAGCCGGCTTGCTTGTTAAACTTTTTCATTATTTCGCTCCCATTCCGGTTGATACTTCCTTAAGGCTTCCGATACCTGCGTACTTCCTGATCGCTGCCGCAACAAATTCGCCAGCGCGAAAATATTGTTTCAATGAGGCGCTGTCTGTGCGCTACCGCACACCTGAGTTTCACGTCTGCGGCGAATTGACGCACTGCGCGAATCATCCGCTACGCAGGCCCGGGGCGGAAGTCGGCGGCGGATGATTTATCCCATAGGAATCCGCCCTGCAGGCATAGGACGATTCCTACCCTGCCGGCAGCTGATCGCCCTTCTGATCCAGCAGATCGTGCCGCAGCGCGTACTGGATCAGTTCCGAGGTGTTGGCGAAGCCCATTTTCCTCATGGCATGGGCCTTGTGGGTGCTGACCGTCTTCACGCTCAGATTCAGCAGCCTGCCGATTTCGGTGACGCCGAGGCCGGCGGCAATGTGGCGCAGCACCTGGTATTCGCGGTCGGAGAGACGGGTGTGCGGCAGGACCTCGGACGAGGTCCCCGTGGCGCCGAGAACTTCGACCGCCAGTTTCTCCGCCACCGCCGGGTTGATGTACAGGCCGCCGGCCGCCACCTTGTGTATGGCCTGTTCCAGTTGCGTTTCGGCATTGTCCTTGCACAGGTAACCCGAGGCGCCGGCGCGCAGCGCACGCACGGCATAAATGTCCTCGGCATACATGCTGAGCACGAGCACCGGCAGCTTGGGATTTTCCGCCTTGATCTGCTTGATCAGCTCGACGCCGCTCTTGCCCGGCATGGTCATGTCCAGCACCATCGCATCCCAGGTGCCGCTGCGGGCCAATGCCAGGGCATCGACGCCATTTCCGGCCTCGCCCGCCACCACGATGTCGGCGGATTCGGACAGCAGGTGCTTGAGCCCGGCCCGCAGGATGGCATGGTCATCGACGATGAGTATTCTGATCATGTTGCTGTTGCCTTCTGATGGGGCAGCCAGCCGGCGATGCGGGTACCCTTGCCGGGCCGGCTATGAATTTCCAGGCGACCGCCGAGCATGGCGACGCGCTCACGCATGCCGAGCAGGCCGAATGTCTTCTTGTCCTTGGCATCCGAAATGCCGCGGCCGTTGTCCTCTATGGTCAGGCGGATGCCGTCTTCGACTTCGTCGATCCGCACCGTAACTTCGCTGGCGCCGGCATGACGGGCAACGTTGGTCAGGGTCTCCTGGACGATGCGGAATACCGTCGTCGCCAGGCGGTCGTCGAGTTCGAACTCTTCACGGTTCATGCTCAGGCGACAGGCAATGCCGGTGCGTTCCGAAAACTTCGTCACGTGATGCTCGACGGCGGCGGCCAGGCCCAGGCTGTCGAGCATTGCCGGGCGCAAATCCTCCGAAATCCGGCGCAGGGAAACGATGCTGTGTTCGACCACGCCGAGTGCCGAACCGACGCGCTCTACCGTAGGCGTTCCGAGCGGCTGGCACTTGCCGCGCAGCCAGCCCAGGTCGATGCGCAGCGCCGTCAGCGCCTGTCCCATCTCGTCGTGCAGTTCGCGCGCGATGCGGGCCCGTTCCTCTTCGCGCACGGTCTGCAGGAATTCGGCCAGATCCCTGAGCCGGGTTTCGGATTCCACCAGCTGCTGACGCTGCTTGCGCAATTCGTCTTCGTTGCGCTTGCGCTCGGTGATGTCGGAAAAAATCGAAATGAAGCGCACTATCCGGCCATCGGGGCCGCGTAGTGCCTGGATCGAAAGTTCCTCGGGAAATATCTCGCCGGTCTTGCGCTTGTTCCACACTTCACCGCGCCAGTGGCCGGTTTCGATCAATTGCCGCCAGAATTCGCTGTAGAACGCCGCATCGTGGCGACCGGATTTGAGGATGCGCGGATTCTGGCCGATCACTTCGGCACGGGTATAGCCGTAGATGGCGCAGAACGCGTCATTGACCCAGAGGATGCGGCCCTCGGCGTCGGTGATGACGGCACCTTCGGCCATGGCGGCGAAGGCGGTTTCGTTCTCGCGCCGATCGGCTTCCAGCCTGGCCTGTTCCACCGTGCGGCGGCGGGCGACGAACCAGAAGGCATAGATCGTCGTCAGCCCGAGCAGCCAGATGCCGAAGTGCCAGTACTGGATGGTGCGCCAGGTGGGTTCCTGCGCGCTGCGGTAGGTATTCAGATCGATCGATATGCTGGCGCCGCCGCGCAGGCCACCGACCGGAACCAGGGTATCGCGATGGCATTCGAGGCACTCTTCGTCCATTTTCATCGGAATCATCACGCGCAGCAGGCCGTGGCCGCCGGCCTTCTTCGGCATGGCCTCGGTGGCGATTTCGGCACCGCCCTGCAAGGCCTTCAGCGCATTGGTTTCCCATTCGTCCGGGGCGTTGGCGCGATTGCGCAGCTGCAGAGAGGTCAACCGTTCCTTGGTGCCATAGGTCTTCTGGCTGATCTCCTGGATTGCCAGCAGGATATGGATGGGTGCGATCGAAACCAGCGTCAGGTTTTCGCCGGTACTCCGCGTCACCGCCATGCGCTCCTGCTCATCCAGCGATTCGAGATTGGGTATCTTGGCTTCATTGACGTAAACGCCGCCCAGCGTATCCGCCCACTTGCGGATCGCCATGTCCTTGCGCAGATTGGCGATGGCGTCGATCTTGGCCAGCGCAGTCGCTGTGCGATTCAGTTGCTGACGCTGGGTCCACAAGGAAAAAATCGCGAGCATTGTCCACAGGGCGATCGCCAGGGCGAGCGCAACGGGACCGACGATCAGGGATAGCTTGCGCACAATCACGTCATTGGACCGAAATCATTGGTCGATGCGATTTCGCCTCTAAAAAGCAACGAGGGCAGAGTAACTCTGCCCTCGGGGACCTGCTTTGATCTATCTCATTCGATCAAGGGAAAGCCGCCCCGGCGCGGAGCGCCGGGGCGCCGGCTCACTTGACCTTCTTGGCGCCGTTTTGCTCCAGGTAGGTCTTGGCACGCAAACCGAGGTCGGCGGTCTTGACCTGGTATTGCCAGATCTGCTCGGCCCACAGGTTGGCATTCT
>JAUYSD010000150.1 GCA_030696505.1 Sulfuritalea sp.
GGCACCGGCAAGAGTTCGCTGGTCAAGGCCGTGCTGAACCAGTTCGCGGCCAAGGGATTGCGCCTGATCGAGGTGGACAAGGACGACCTGGTGCACCTGCCGGAAATCGTCGACCTGATCGCCGGGCGGCGCGAGCGCTTCATCATTTTCTGCGACGACCTCTCCTTCGAATCGGGCGAGCCCGGCTACAAGGCCATGAAGAGCATCCTCGACGGCTCGATCACCGGCATGCCGGACAACCTGCTGGTGTACGCGACGTCGAATCGCCGCCACCTGATGCCGGAAAAGATGTCGGAAAACCTCGAGACCAAGTACAACGCCGACGGCGACATCCACCCCGGCGAAACCACCGAGGAAAAGGTCTCGCTGTCGGAACGCTTCGGCCTCTGGCTGTCCTTCTACCCCTTCGGCCAGGATCACTACCTGGAAATCTGCGGTCATTGGATGGCCGAATTCGGCATGGCGCCCGAGCAGATCGCCGCGGCGCGCGGCGAGGCCCTGCAATGGACGCTGATGCGCGGTTCGCGCAGCGGCCGCGTGGCCTGGCAGTTCGCGCGCGACTACGCGGGCCGTCACGCGAAGAAAAAGCCCGCCGCCGCGCAGTGACGAAAATCACCGAAGTCGCCGCCGCCGTCATCGAACGGCGCGCGGCCGATGGCGCCACCGGGTTTGCCACCGAGTTCCTGCTCGGCCAGCGCGCGCCCGGCACTTTCTACCCCGGCTACTGGGAATTCCCCGGCGGCAAGGTCGAGCCGGGCGAAACGCCGCACGACGCGCTGCTGCGCGAGCTCGGCGAGGAACTTGGCATCGCGGTGCTGCGCGCCGATCCCTGGTTGCGCCGCGAGCACGTCTATGAGCACGCCCATGTGCGGCTCAACTTTTTCCGCGTGCGCGAATGGCGCGGCGAGCTGCACGACCACGTACATAGCGCGCTGTCCTGGCAGCGCGCCGACGGGCTGACTGTTTCACCGATGTTGCCGGCCAATGCGCCGGTGCTGGCCGCCCTGGCCCTGCCCGATTTCTACGCCATCAGCCATGCCGGCGAGATCGGCATCGACGCGCAACTGCTGGCGCTGGCCCAGGCGCTGGAGGCCGGGCTCAGGCTGGTGCAATTGCGCGAACCCCGGCTCGACGCGGGGCGCCGTGCGGCCTTCGTTCATGCCGCGGTCGATCTCTGCCATCAATACGGGGCGCGGGTGCTGGTCAATGGCGACGCGGCCCTGGCCGCTGCAGCGGGGGCCGACGGCCTGCACCTGCCGGCCGCGCAACTGGCGGCGCGCACCCAGCGCCCCGACTTTGCGCTGGTCGCGGCCTCATGCCATACGGCCGCGGAACTCGAACGGGCGGCGCAGCTGGGCTGCGACTTCGCGGCCTTCGGCCCGGTGCGGGCCACGGCCAGCCATCCGGGCGTCGCCGGCATCGGTTGGGAGAAGCTTTCCGCCGCGTTCGGCGTGCCGCCATTGCCAACTTTTGCCCTGGGCGGCTTGTCGCGTGCGGATATGGATATGGCGCAACGTGCCGGCGCCCACGGCATCGCGGCGATACGCGCCGCCTGGGAAGGCTAGCGCTACTCGGACTGGTCTTCGGGCTGCGGCTCCTCGGTCGCCTCGATGCGGTAGCTATCCGTGGCCCAGGCGCCGAGGTCGGCGCCCTTGCAGCGCGCCGAGCAGAACGGCCGATAGCGGTTCTCGGCCACCCATTCGACCGGCTTGCCGCAGCAGGGGCAGTTGACGACGCGGGGTGGAGCGGGTCTTACAGGTTGCACAGCGTGAGTTCGAAATGCACCGTGGAGTCGATCTGGCGTGGCCGCTGATCCATGTCCGGACGCAGGAAACGGATGTTGACGGCGAACTTGCCGGCGGAGATTTCCGGCAGGCAGGGCTCGCCCTGCCCTGTCTTCAGGCGGATCAATTGCGCGCTGCGGCCGCTCAGCATCAGCTGGAATATGCCGCGCTGCGCCGTCTGCTGCTCGGAACGGCCCGAGGCCCGCAGCAGGCGCAGGACGATCGCCAAGCCGGAGCGGATCGGCAGCATCGGCGCGATCCAGCCCTGGATGTCCTGCTGGCGCAGCGCCGAATCGCGATGTCGCCAGTAGTGGTAGCCCGGCAGGTCGAATTCGCAGACGCCGCCGGGGATCGCGGCGCGGTTCTTGATGGTCATCAGCCATTCGTTTTCGCGCAGGTAATGGCCGATCTTGCCGTGCATCGCCAGCAGCAGCGTGCTGGCCTGCTCGATTTCATAGAGCGCGCCGGAGAGCGCGTCCTCGGAAATCTCGGGATTGTTGCGGAATGACAAAAGAATCTGGCGCTGGCGTTCGAGTTCCTGCACCAGGTCGAATTTCAGCTCGGCGCGGCCGGCGACCTCAAGAATCTCGAACAGGGTGACGAGCGCGACATGGTGCTCCAGGGCGCCCTCCGCCGCGGCGAAATGCGTGACCTTGTCAAACAGGTCCTCGAGCCGCAATAGCGTGCGAACGCGCTCGCTGAGAGGGTATTCGTAAGTGATCACACGCCGGCCGAGTGGGGAAAATTCGTCGGATTGTGACCCAAATCGGTGCAAAGCTCAACCGACATTGCGCGCGTATGCCAAATAATTCACATGCAGGCGCTCGATCTGGGGGCGCAAGGCGGCCAGGTCGCCATCGTTGTCGATGACGTCGTCGGCGGCGGCGAGGCGCTCGGCGCGCGTTGCCTGCGCCGCAAGAATGCGCTCGACTTCCTCCCTGGCCAGACCGTTGCGGCTGATGACCCGGGCAATCTGGGTCGCCTCGGCGCAATCGACGACGGCGATGCGGTCCACGCGCTCGCGGTAGCTGCCGGCTTCGATCAGCAGCGGCACCATCAGGATGGCATAGGGCGCGCGGGCTGCGTCGGCCGCCAGCAGGCGCTCGCTCTCGCCGCGGATCATGGGGTGCAGGATGGCTTCGAGGCGCTTGCGCGCCGCGGGGTCGGCGAAGACCCTGGCGCGCATGGCGGCACGGTCGAGGGCGTCGTCGGCGGCAGCCACGGCCGCGCCGAACTCGGCGCGTAGCGCCGGCATCGCGGCGCCGCCGGGTGCGGTCAGGGCGTGGGCGACGGCATCGGTATCGACCACCAGGATGCCGCGTGCGGCGAACAAGTCGGCGACCGCGCTCTTGCCGCTGCCGATGCCGCCGGTGAGTCCGACCACGTAAGTCATTTCTCGCAGTCAGCCAGCGTGGCATCGCCATAGGGTGCGATCAGCAGCGGCAGTTGCCGCAGCAGGATCGATGCCGGCGCACGCGCCTCGATGCGGATTTTCAGCGGCGCCGGGTCGCGGCTGTCCACGCGTGCGGACTTGATGCCGCGCTTGGTCAGGCCTTGCAGAAATTCGTTGGCGGCGGCCTCGGTCTGGAAAGTGCCGAGAATGATTTCATGACGGCCGTCCGCCAGCGCCACGGTTTTTTGCTCGGTGACGCCGAAGCGGCCCAGTTCGGCCGCCTTTCTTTCGGCGACGGCCTGGTTGGCGAGGTCGACAATCGCCACCAGATGGATTTTCGGCGCGGCCGGCGGCAGGATTTTCAGTACCGTGCCCTCGGTGGCCGGCGCCGACAGCAGGGCCTCGCCCTCGGCTGTACTGAGTCCGTTGATGATTTGGCAGGCGATGGGCTCGGTCTTCACCGCCGCTACCGGTGCGCTTGGCAGGATGCGCAGCTTTTCGGCCTGCAGTTGTTGCGCCAGCCGTTCGGGTTCGCGGCTGTCGTCTGTCGCGCCGAAATAGCCCTGCGCCCAGGCGAAGAACACCAGATTGGCGAACACCAGCAGAAAGAAGAACGGCCGCATGACCATGCCGGGCTAGTCGCGCCGGGTCAGGCGCGGCGGGATGCTGCGCGCGTCCTGCGGGGTGGGAGTCTGGCTCATTGCGTCCTTTCCGAAATATCGAGGCCGGGTTCGGCAGGGTCCTGGCCGAGGCTGCCGCGCAGCACGTCACGCCGCACGATGCGCCCCGGCTGCAATTCGGCGCACAGGGCGCCATAGGCCAGCTCCGCGGCAGCGCGATTATCCTGGCTATAGTTGCAGACGTAAAGGTCGCAGCTCGCCGCACCGAGTTCCGGCCAGGTGTGGATCGCCAGGTGCGACTCGGCCAGCACCAGGGCGCCGGTGGCGCCGGCTGCGGGGAACTGGTGGAAGGCTGCGGCGACCACTTCCAGCCCGGCGCTGGCGCAGGCCCGGCGGCACAGCGCGGCCAGTAGCGCCGCGTCCTGCAGCAGACGGCGGTCGCCCTGGCAGGCGTGGAATTCGGCAAGGATGTGCAGGCCGTTCATAGCGAAGACGCGAAGGATACGCCGAGCCGCGTCAGCGTGCGCTCGGCGGCCAGCACGCCGCGATAATTGGCTTCCTCGAACAGCGACAGGCCGGACACGTCGGCATGGGCGAACTGGATGCCGGCTCCGCCCCGCTCGAAATCCCGGCGTGTGCCGCCCCAGAGCCGTCCGGGCAGCGGGCGGATCATGGCGTGGGCATGGCGGTGGATGTCGATTCGGGTCGCCAGTTCGCGAATCTCGGGGTGCGGCCGCGCCAGGTCGGCCAGGACTTCCGCGGCCCACGCGTCGCGGTCCCGCAAGAGTTGGTGTTGGCGCCCCGCCGTTTCCTCGTGCAGCGCGCGGTACCAGGTGATCACGGTCGGCCCCGGCGCATAGCGCAACTGCTGATGGGTGGCGACCACGTAGCCCAGCGCCGCGCTGTCGTGCAGCACGTTGTCCCAGGCCAGCGGCTGGCCGGCGCGCGTCTGCGGTGCTGCCGATAACGTCAGGTTGGCCACGACCCAGGGTGCATACTCGGCGCTGCGGATCGCTGCCAGCCATCGCGGCCGGGGTGCCACGAACACATGCGGGATCAGGAACAGCGGCGCCGCCCAGACCAGCTCGCGGCAGACGACGCGGATGCTGCGGTTCTCGGCAGCGAGGTAGACGTCGCAGACGTTTTCCTTCCTGCCCTGTTCGATGCGGAAGGCCAGCGCGTTCGGCTGCACCCGCCCCGCCGCTGCCCGCGCCAGACCGCGCGCCAGCCAGGCGTTGCCCTCGGGCGCGGTCAGCACCTGACCTTCGCCGTCGCGGCAGGCGAAGTAATGCAGCCCGGCCCAGGCCGAGGTCTGCGCCGCGGCCGTGCCGTAGTCGTCGCGGCAGGCGTAGTCGACCAGCCAGAACAGGCCCGGCGCGGTATAGCCCGCGCCCAGCAGCCAGTCGCGCATGGTGATGCGGTCCAGCGCCAGCAGTTTTGGGTCGCGGCTGGACAGCGCCAGCGGCAGCGCGAAGGCGCGCCGCCCGGCCGGATCGCGACGCCGGCGCAGTTCGGCGACGTGCTCCTGGAAGCGCACGTATTGCGCGCGCTCCGCGCTCGGCACGCCCAGCGTCGGCCACAGGCCGTCCTGCCAGTAGCCGTTGGTGTAGAGCCGCTCCTGCGGCGCGTGGCACAGATACTTCTCGTCGTAGGCCGGATGCGCGGCATCGGGGTCGCCCTGCAGCACGCCGAGCTCGGCCAACAGCTGGCGCGTCGCGCGCGCCTCGCGCGGCGGCAGCGGCAGGTAGTGTGCGCCGAGCGGATGCGCCGAAACCTCGTTGCGCCCGGCGCGCGAATTGCCGCCGGCCTCGCTGTCCATTTCGAGCAGCAGAAAATCGTCGCAGCCGGCGCGCGCCAGTTTCCACGCCGCCGACAGGCCGCCGATGCCGCCGCCGACGATCGCCACCGTGACGCGGCGGGTTTCCGTCGGTGCAGGGAAGTCGGGCTTGCGCAGGCGATGGCCGAGCACGTCGTTGGCGCCGGAGAACGTGCCCGGCGGCAGGGGCGGCGCGGCTTTCGAGCCGCAGGCGGCCAGTGCGGCAGCAGCGGACGTCGCCGCAAGGAACTCGCGCCGTCGCATCAGGGCGCCTGCACCCGGCCCCACTCGCGCTCGAAGACGCGCACCAGGTTCTGGTTGTCGAGCCGGTTGGGTTCGGCGGCGATGCGCGCCATGTCGATGGGGAAGTGGAACAGGGCAGGCAGCGCGTCGGGCGTGATGAAGCGGGTCGGCACGGGAATCGTCGCGGGCGGCTTGTACTCGCGCCGCCCGGCGAGGATGAAGCCCCATTCGCCGAAGCTGGGCACCAGCGCATGGTAGGGCGCGGTCTGCCAGCCGACGGCTTCCAGCGTGGCGACCACGGTCCAGAAGCTCTCGCGGGCGTAGAGCGGCGAGGTGGCCTGCACCACGATGCGGCCGGTTTCGGCGACATGCTGTTTGAGCAGGCGGTAGAAGGCCGTCGAGTAGAGCTTGCCGAGGCTGTGGTTGGACGGATCGGGGAAATCGGCGACGACGAAATCGAACATCTGCGGCGTTTGCTCCAGCCATTGCAGGGCGTCGGCGTTGACGATCGTCAGCTTCGCCGAGCCCAGCGCGCCGCCGTTCAATTCGCGCAGCAAGGGCGATTGCGCGAACAGTTCCGTCATGCGCGGATCGAGGTCGATCAGCGTGATGCTCTCCACCTGCGGATACTTGAGGATCTCGCGTACCGCCATGCCGTCGCCGCCGCCCAGCACCAGCACCCGGCGCGCGCCGGGCGAGGCGGCCAGGCCCGGATGCACCAGTGCCTCGTGGTAGCGGTATTCGTCGCGCGAGGAAAACTGCAGGTTGTGGTTGAGATAGAGCCGAGTCTCGTCGCGCCAGCGCGTGACGACGATGCGCTGGTAAGCGCTCGATTCGGCGTGCACGATGTCCTCGTTGTAGAGGTTGGCCTCGGCCAGGCTGACGAATTGGCCGGCGAAACCGAAGCCGGTCGCGAGCAGCGCAATCACCGCGCCGCACTGCGCGCGCAGCACGGCCATAGTCCCGATCTGGGCGCGGAACAGCCACAGTGCCCAGGCGGCGACCAGCGCATTCAACAGGCCGAACAGCAGCGCGCTCCTGACCAGGCCGAGATGCGGCGCCAGCAACAGGGGGAACAGCACCGACACCGCCAGCGCGCCGATGTAGTCGAAAGTCAGCACCTGCGCCACGAGGTCCTTGAACGCCACCTCGCGCTTGAGAATGCGCATGATCAGCGGAATTTCGAGGCCGACCAGGATGCCGATCAGCAGCACCAGGCCGTAGAGCGCGAAGCGAAACGGGCCGGCATGCAGCGTGAATAAAAGGAACAGCAGGCCCGCCGAGAGACCGCCGAGCAGGCCGACCAGCAGCTCGATCTGGATGAAGCGCACCAGCAGGTTGCCAACCACGTGTTTGGACAGCCAGGAGCCGATGCCCATGGCGAACAGATAGACGCCGATTACGGTCGAGAACTGCATTACCGAATCGCCCAGCAGGTAGCTGGCCAGGGCGCCGGCGATCAGCTCGTAGGCCAGCCCGCAGGAGGCGACGATGAAGACGGAAACCAGCAGGGGACGCTGCATCAGGCCGTAGTCATTTATGGAACGCCCGCGCCGCGTTGGCCGAGCGCATGGGCTGGGCCTGGGCGTCGTCGGAAAACAGGCTCCAGCCCCGGTACTGGCCATAGTTGAACAGCGTGAAGGCAGCCAGGCTGAGGACCAGCGCGATGCGTTGCATCAGTCGTCGCCTCCGTCGCCGCTGTCGTCGTCGGAGCCGAAGTCGCCGCCGCTGGAGAGGAAGTCGGCATCCTTCCAGCGCTCGGTTTCGAAGGCGCTGACCCGGTAACGGCTGAACATCGGCAAGGCAGCAAGGAAGACCAGCAGCAGGAAGAAATTGCTCCAGGCCGCTTGGTCGCGCACCACCTTGATCCGGTCGGCGACGCTGACGGGTTTCTCGGCCGAGATTTCCGGATCGATGACGAAGTAGTAAGTGCCGGCCGGCAGGTCACGGAACACCAGTTCGCGCGCGCGGTCGCCCTCGCTCCAGCTCTCGCCGCCGTCCGAGCCGTGCCAGTAGGCGATTTCGCTTTGCGCGGTCCAGGCGCGGCCGCTGGTCTTTTCGATCAGGGTCAGGCCGAGCCCGAGCCAGTTGTTGTCGAGATCGGTGTCGTGGCGCAGCACCAGATTGCGCGCCGGTTGGTCGAGCTGGAAAGTCTGGGTGGTCACCGGCTCATCCCTGCCGGGCGAGAACACCAGGCGCTGGTCCACCAGCGTGCGGCCGCCGAGGACGAAGAACCACAGGGCCTGGGCGACGAGCGCCAGCCCGAGGAACTTCCAGAACATGCCGAAGACGCGGCGATGGCCTTCGGCGCGCGGATTGGGCTGGTTCATGGCGATGCCGACCGGTTCGGGCAGCGGCGTCTTCAGCTTGAACGCGGCCATGACTTCGTCCTGCGGCAGGTAGTCGCCGAGCGACCAGCTGAGCTCGTTATGGCTGGTTTCGCGGCTCAGCATCCGCGGCGGCGCGACGAAGTCGATGGTTTCCCAGGTTTCGCCGACCTTGACCTTCCAGGTGAATTCGCCGATCACATAACGGGTTACGGCCGAACCGGCGGAGAAGCGCCGATACTGTTCCGCGTTGTGGGTCACCGCGGGGAAGCCGACCTGGTAGCGCGGCGGTTTGGCGACCGGGGTCACCCAGCTCCAGTGGCCGCTCGCTTCGACCAGCCAGCGGAAGCCTTCCTGTGCATGGTGCAGCAGGTATTCCTGCCAGGGGTAGTCGACGCCGTCGGCGCGGATCACGCGCTGCTGGAAACCGATCACGGTCCAGTCCTTGCCGAGGAAATGCCCGACGCTGCCGAGCGGGATTGCGGGCTCGATGCGCGTCGCGGCCATGGCTTTCTGCAGGATGCTCAGGTTTTGGTTGGCGGTATCGAGCACCGTGAGGCAGGACGGGCAGGCCACGCTTTGCACCGCCTTGTCGTGGATGCCGATGGCGCCGCCGCAAACGGGGCACTGCAGGGCCTTGACCACGCCGGTGGGTTTGCTCCCGCCGTGCTCGTCGCGCAGATTGGCGAATTTGAATGCCGCAAACGGCAGCGATTCGCCGATGAAGACCAGCGGCGGCGTTTCCGAATAGTCGATGCTGGCGAAGCCCGCCTTGGCGCCGTCGCTGGCGCGCAGGTCGACCAGTTGCGCCGGGTAACCGGCGCCGAAGGCGAAGGGCAGCTCGCCCTCGCCCGCTATGCACATGGCTTCTTCGCGATTGGTGACGATGAAATCGCGCCCGGCCAGCTTCAGTTCGTCGTTCGGCATCAGCGCGGCGAACTCGGGCAGTGCTGCGCCGGGTGGCGTGAGGAAGGAAATCAGGTATTCGCCGCCGGCATCCGAGAGCCAGCCGCCGCGCTGGTCGTCGAACAGCAGGTACCACTCATTCCAGATGCCCGCCTCATAGCGCAACTGGATGCGCCCGACCACGGCGAAATGCACGCCGCGATGCTGGCCTTCGCTGCCCAGGCGCAGCGGCGAGGCGTCTTCGAGCAGGTCGGCCATGCGGCCGAGATTTTCCAGGTCGCCGCCATGGCGCACCAGGGTGCTGCGGCAGAATTCGCAGACGCCGTGGAAGGACGCGGACGACTTGAAGACGACCGGCGCCCCACAGGACGGGCAGTTGGCGCTGAAGGGCATGGCCCGATTCCGCGGGATCGAGCGTCAGCCCAGTTTTTTCAGCAGTTCCGCCTTCTTCGCATCGAACTCGGCTTGCGAGAGCATGCCCTTGCCGACCAGGCCGTGCAGTTTTTCTATGGTGGCGACGATCTCGTCGGCCGAGACCGCTGCCACAGGAGTTGGCGCTGGCGCTACGGCGGCAGGGGCCGCAGCGGCCGGATTGAGCGACTGCGCCATCGAGGCCGCGACCTGTTGGCCGACGCCGAAGCCGACGCCGACGCCGGCGCCCAGCCCGGCCAGGCCGCCTTCGTTGGCTGCCGCGAGCGGGATCGCCTCGGCGGTCTGGAACTGGGTGTAGGCCTGCATGCCGCCCATCATGTTCACGCCGATGCGCTTGTCGAGCATGGCCTGCAGCTCCTCGGGCAGCGAAATGTTCTGCACGTTGAGGCTGTCGAGCGCGAGGCCATAGCTCTGGAACATCGGCTCCATCTTGGCTTTCAGCGCATTGCCGAACTCGACCTGATTCGAGGCCATGTCGATGAAGGCCACGCCGGATTCGCCGAAGATGTCGGAAATGTGGCCGACGATGGTGTTGCGCAGCTGGCCTTCGAGCTGCTCCGCGCTGTAGCTCTCCAGCGTGCCCGAGATCGTGGTGTGGAAGGCCTTGGGATCGGTCAGGTGGAAGGCGTAGATGCCGAAGGCGCGCAGCCGCACCATGCCGAATTCCTTGTCGCGGATGGTGACCGGGTTCGGCGTGCCCCACTTGCGGTCGATCTTCTGCCGCGTGGAAAAAAAGTAGACGTCGGACTTGAAGGGCGACTCGAATAGCTTGTCCCAGTTCTTCAGGTAGGTCAGCACCGGCAGCGTCTGCGTGGTCAGTTTGTACATGCCGGGGCCGAAGACGTCGGCCACCACGCCCTCATTGACGAACACCGCCATCTGCGATTCGCGCACCGTCAGGCTGGCGCCGTGCTGGATTTCGAACTCGGCCATGGGGAAGCGCCAGGCCATGGTCTCGCCGTCGTCCTCGGTCCATTGGATGATGTCGATGAACTGTTTCTTGATGAAGTCCATGAGTGCCATGGCGGTCTCCTTGATTAGCGTGAAATAACTCGTTCGGAGCGACTGGTGATAGTCGAGCGAAGCGAGCCGGTCAGTAGCCCCCCGTGAGGGGGGATGGGGGGCGGGTCTTCAATTTGTCTTTCGCGCATTTCATCGTCAGTGACCGGCTGTCGCTGCCATGCGCGTCAATACGTCATGCAGGCGGCGTTGATCAGGCCGACCGTCAAGGACAGCGTGGCGACGAAGCCGGCCGGCGCCACGCGCCCGGCGGCGATGTCTTCCCTGAGCGTCGGCAGCGCCACGCGCGCCACGCCCCAGGCCGCGAGTTGCACGATGCCGGCGATGATGCCCCACAACGCGAGGTCCACCAGCGTATCGCTGTGGGCGATGACATTTGCAATGGGCAGGGCAAAGCCGAGTATGGCGCCGGACAGCGAAATCGCCGCCGCCGTGTTGTTGCTGCGGATCAGGTGGATCTCGTCGTAGGGCGTGACGTAGAGGTAGATCGCGACGAAGGCGACCAGCAGCACGATGGCGGCGCCGAGGTAGGCGAGGAAATTCGGCAGCGTGGCGAGAAAGTGGGTGGGCATGAAAGGCCTCCAATCGGTATGGCATTGTCTGTCAGGAGTCCCGCGCGATCAAGGGGCGGCCTACCCGGTACCACGGTGCCCGAGGCGCCGGGCTTGATGCAGACCGCGGCATCGCCGGCCGCTGCAGCCGGCGAGGGTGCGCTCAGCGCTGGTATTGCGGTGCGGCTAGCGACCCGCCCACCCGCAGGCTTGTCGTGCGTCGTTCGCCGGTGGTCTGGACTTCGATATTGACGCGGCCATTCACTGCGCGACTGGCGTCGACGCTCAGCGCAGCCTGGGCCTTCAGGTCTCGGGCGACCAGGTTCAGACCCGAGAATTCGATGCGCTGCGAATCCGAAAAGAAATCCCCCTTGAGCGACTCGAAGCGGAACTGCTCGCCCAGGCCGCGGTTCTGTACCGCCTTGTCCAGGTCTATGCCGGCCAGCAATCCTCTGCCGATGTTGAAGCTGCCGCTTGTCCTGGCGCGCGCAACAAGCTCCTGGGGACTCGCCGCCTCGGCGACGATCGCCGCGCTGCCGTTGACGCGGCCTTCCGGAATCCATGCCGGCGCCAGCCGGGTTGCATCGAAGAGCCTGCCATCGAGTTTGGCTGCGGCCCGCCAGCCGCCCTGCCAGCTGAGGTTGCCGTTGCCGGCGAGTTCGCCATCGAGCAGCTTGGCCGAGAACTCCGTGACCACCAGGCTGGCTGGCAGCAGGTCGGCCTTCAGCGCGACCTCGCTCAATGGCAGGCCGGGGCCGAGGAGCCAGCGCAGATGCGTCGCGGCTAGCGTGAGCCGCCACTGGTCCTCGCGCTGCATGTCCAGGCTGAGCTTGGCCGCTTCGGCATCTTCGCCCTGAGCCGAAATCTTCATCAAGCGTCCGTCCCGATAGGATGCCCGCAGATTCAGGGGCGGCATGCCCTTGGCATCGGCCGCAAATACCAGGCCATTGGCGGTGAGCTCGCCCGACTGCAGCAACTCTTTGGCGGAGGTCTGGGTCAGTAGCTTGAAGGCGATCGACGGCGGCACTTGGGGTCCGTCCAGGTGTATCGAGTCGAACCGGACGGGCGCCCCGAATATGCCCAGCCATGAGGTCCCGAGCCCGACCCGGGCGATTCTCACGGCGTCCGCATCGGCGCCCAGCGTGACGTCGTCGAGCCGCCATTGCGGTCCCGTCAAAATCCAGAACTTGGCGCTGCCGGCCTTCACGGGAACGCCGAACAGCTCCGTGGCGGTCTTTTCGAACTCGATCCGCTTGCCCTCGAAGGAGTAGAAATTCAGCAGCGTCAGACCCAGCAGCAAGGGCAGAATCAGGCCGAAAACCGTCGGCAGGATGACGCGGCGCCGCTTTGCGTTGCGTTGCCGGATTCTTTCCCGGATGGCCTCGCGGTCGCGTTCCTCCTGCTCCAGGCGCGCCCTCTCTTCCGCTTCCTCGCGCGCCTTTTTCTCGGCAATGCGGCGCAGGCGTTCTTCTTCCTCGCGCCTGGCCTTTTCCTCGGCTGCGCGGCGCGCCCGTTCTTCGGCTTCGATCCGCGCGCGCTCCTCGGCTTCGCGGCGGGCGATTTCCTCGGCCTCGCGGCGCGCCTTTTCCTCCGCTTCGCGGCGGATGCGTTCTTCTTCCTCGCGGCGCGCCCGTTCTTCGGCTTCGATCCGCGCCTGCTCTTCGGCTTCGCGGCGGGCGATTTCCTCGGCCTCGCGCCGCGCCTTTTCCTCCGCTTCGCGGCGGATGCGTTCTTCTTCCTCGCGGCGTGCCCGCTCTGCGGCTTCGATCCGTGCCTGCTCTTCGGCTTCGCGGCGGGCGATTTCCTCGGCCTCGCGGCGCGCCTTTTCCTCCGCTTCGCGGCGGATGCGTTCTTCTTCCTCGCGGCGTGCCCGCTCTGCGGCTTCGATCCGCGCCTGCTCCTCGGCTTCGCGACGGGCGATTTCCTCGGCCTCGCGCCGTGCCTTTTCCTCCGCTTCGCGGCGGATGCGTTCTTCTTCCTCGCGGCGTGCCCGCTCTTCGGCTTCGATCCGCGCCTGCTCCTCGGCTTCGCGGCGTGCCCGTTCTTCGGCGTCGCGCCGTGCCTTTTCCGCGGCTTCGCGGCGGGCTTGTTGCTCGGCTTCGCGCCTGGCTGTTTCCGCGGCCTCGCGGGCGGCTTTTTCCTGCGCCTTCAGCCGCGCCGCCTCGTCCAGCTGCTTGAGCAGTTCGCTGGTGCTGCCGTCGCGCTGTCCGCGCCTGTTGGCAAATTCGGCACGCAGCTTCGCGGCTGCCTCATCCACTCCCTCGGCGGTCTTCCGCTTGGCCTCGCGGACGCGCTCTTCCTCCTGGAGTCGGGCGAGCTCCTCGGCTTCGCGGCGTGCCAGTTCCTCGGCCTTGCGTTTGGCCTGAGCTTCGGCTTCGCGCCGGGCTTTCTCTTCAGCCTCGCGGCGAGCTTGCTCCTCGGCTTCGCGTCGGATCTTGGCTTCGGCCTCGTGCCGGATTTTTTCTTCGGCTTCGCGACGCGCTTTTTCATTGGCGGCGTGCCTGGCTCTTTCTTCGGCCTCACGCTGGGTTTTCTCTCGGGCTTCGCGCTGGGCCTGTTCTTCGGCCTTGCGCCGGGCTCTTGCCTCGGCTTCGCGGGCGGCTTTTTCCTCGCCTTGGCGGGCCTTGATCTGCGCCGGGCTGCTGAAGTCAAGGCTGTCCAGGCTGCCGCCATCGCCTATGGGTTGGTCATTCTCGAGCGAGGCTTCGGGGACATCACGCAGGTAGCCCTTGTCGACCAGATCGGCCAGGGCGCTGGCGATCCATTCCCTGTCGTCCGGAGCTGCTTCGGCACATTTCGACTCGATCGAGAACAAACCGTTGCAAGCCTTCAGCAGTTCGCGCAAGTCCCTGGAAAGATCGCGCGTTTTCCCGCTTGCCTCGCGCAAGCCCTTGGCCGACTTGGTGTACACAACTGCCATTGGCGTCTCCATCCCGGGATTGACCTGCGGCCCCCGATTTGAATCAGGTCCCGCGCTCAGCCGACCGCAATATTGCTGTACGGCCGCAGTTCATTTCCATGAAAGAATGCTCAGTTCGGTTCAATTGTCGAGCCTTGCCTCCCTTGCTGCAACGCGCCGGGCTTCGGCTAGCGGCTCGCGTCGGCGCCGACTTCGGCCAACTCGACGCCTGCCTGCACGCAGTGCACCCGGTTGCGTCCGCTGTTTTTCGCCACATACAGACCCTGGTCCGCGATGGACAGCAGATGGTGAACATTATCGACGCCTTCGGCGAGTGTTGCGATACCGAGGCTGGCGGTAAAGCCGACATTGCCGGTCCCGGCATCGACCGAAGCCCCGGCAAACGCCAGGCGTATGCGCTCGGCGACGCGGGTCGCGACCGGCAGCGTGGCCTGAACCAGGATCACCGCGAACTCCTCACCGCCGATGCGCCCGGCGATGTCCTCGTCGCGCAGCGCATCCTTGAGTTCGGACCCGACGCGGCGCAGCACCTCGTCGCCGACGGCGTGACCATAGCGGTCGTTGATGGACTTGAACAGGTCGACGTCGATCATCAGCACCGAAATCGACTGGCCGAAACGATGGGTGCGCCGTATTTCCCTTTCCGCGGCCTCGAGAAAGGCGCGGCGGTTGAGCAGTCCGGTCAGGTGGTCCGTGGTCGCCAATTGTTCGAGCTTTTCCTGGTAGGTCTTGCGTTCGGAAATGTCCTCGGCCAGCAGCACGAAGCCCGTCGGTGCAGCGTCGACCAGCACCGGCACGCCGCGCACCAGCAGCACACCGCCGCCGACGCGGGGCAGTTCCAGCGCGTGGGCCTCGAAGTTGCCGATGATCTCCATGCGTTTGGCAACCTGCTCCTCGACATTGCCGGGGCCGTAGTCGCCGCGCTCGGCGAAGGTGCGCAACACGTTGACGAGCGGCATCTGTTTCTCGACGAAACCCGCCGGCAGGCCGAACAGCTTCTCGCTCATGCCGCTCCAATAGACGATGCGCAGATCCTTGTCCATCACCACGACGCCGAAGGGCAGGTTGTCGAGCACCGCCTGGAAATACGATGCGATGCGCCGCAGCTCGTCCTCGGCGTGTTTGCGCTGCGTCATGTCGGTGTAGGTCGACACGAAGCCGCCGTCCGGCAGTGGCACGCCGCGAATTTCGAGCACCGTTCCGTCGGGACGGGTGCGCTCGAAAACGTGAGGCAGCATTCTGCGCGCGCGCTCCAGTCCGGCCCTGACCAGAACTTCGGGATCACCCGGCCCATATTCGCCGCGCTGCGCGTTGTAGCGCAGCAGCCGGGTCAGGTCGGGTGGCTCGGGGGCGAACAGTTCGTCGGGGAAGTCGAGCAGCTTCTTGATCTGCGAATTCCAGGCGACAAAGCGCAGATCCTTGTCCATCAGGGTCACCCCGCTGGGCAGGTTGTCGATGATGGTCTGAAATAATTGCAGGGTTTCGCTGTCGTTCAAGGCCATATTCCTCTCCCTTCGCGGGGCGGTCTTGATCGACGTCGTCTCCCGGCGCGCAGTCGGCACCGCGCAGGCGCAATGTAACGCTTTCTGGTGGCCCGCGGGCTATTTGCGCGGAAGCCGGCAAGTCCGGCGGCCACTCGCGTGCGCCGCCGCAAAGCGAGGCCGCAAACAGAACGGGCGTCCCGATCGGGACGCCCGTTGCCGAAAGCCAAGCCCTTGCGGGCGGGATCGTTACTGGGTCAGGTAGTCGGTCACCGCCACCCAGCGGCCGTTCTGGATCTGGCCCACCTTGGACTTGTCGTTGCCCAAGTGCTGCTTGGGTCCGAACTTGTATTCGGGGCTGCCGAACATGTCGCGCGAGAAGGTGGTGCTCTCCAGGGTCTTGATGAAGTTGTCGGTGGTCAGGTTGGGCCCGGTCTTCTTCGCCGTCTGCATGAACATGTCCATCGCCACGTAGCCGTAGGCGGAGAACAGGCCCGGGTCTTCCTTGAACTTGGCCTTGTAGGAAGCGAACCAGTCGCGCACGTTCTTCGAGGAATCGTCGGCATAGGGCACGGCCACCTGATGGAAGGCGTAGAGACCGTCCATCGCCTTGCCGCCGAGCTTGTGGATCAGGTCGGTATAGGCCGCCGAAGAACCGACGAAGTTCGGGTTCCAGCCCATCTTGCGTGCGGTACCGATGGTGCCGATGGTCTCGCGGATGATGGTGCCGAGCACCACCGTGTCGCAGTCCGCCGCCTTCATCTTCGACACCTGCGCCGAGAAGTCGGTGGCGCCGCGCTTGAAGGAGGTCTTTTCGGCAAAGGCCATGTTGATGTCCTTGAGGCCGTCCTCGGCGCCCTTCAGCACTTCGGTGCCGAAGTCGTCATCCTGGTAGATGACGCAGAACTTCTTGGCGCCGCGCTCCTTGACCATCCATGGAATTCCCTTGCGCATCTGGTTGTAGTAGGGCGCGGCGAAGGAGAACTTCAGCTTGTGCAGCGGCTCGTACATTTCGCGCGCCGCGGTGAGCGGGAACAGGTTCATCACGCCCTTGTCGAACAGGGTCGGGAAGGTGGCCAGATTGACCGCGGTGCCGATGGTGCCGACCATGGCGAACAGCTTGTCCTGCTGCACCATCTTCTGCGCCGCCAGGAGGCCCTTCTTCGGATCGTAGCCGCTGTCCTCGGCGATGAACTTGACCTTGCGGCCATGGATGCCGCCGGACGCGTTGATCTCGTCCACGCGCATCTGCATGCCGAAGCGCAGGGCCTTGCCGAAGCCGGCCAGCGGACCGGACAGATCCTGGATCGTGCCAATGACGATCTCATTCTTGGTGACGCCCATCTGCTCGGCGGCGAGCGCCGTGGCGCCAGCGCCAACTCCTGCAGCCGCGAGTACCGCTGCCGCCAGTTTCGTGTAACGCTTCATTGTGCTCTCCTCTTTTTGCCGGTGGAAACCAACAGTGCCGGCGACTTAGTCGCGATACATCGACTCGATCAGCTCGGCATATTTTTGACTGACTAGCTTACGCTTCAATTTCATGGTCGGGGTCAATTCCTCGTCCTCGGCGCCGAGCTTTTTCTCGATCAGGCGGAACTTCTTGACCTGCTCGACGCGGGCGAACTGCAGATTCACCCGTTCGATCTCGCCGCCGATCAGTTTCTGCACTTCCGCCGAGCGGGTCAGGCTGACATAGTTGGAGAAGGGCACGTCATGGTCCTGGGCGAACTTCTCGACGTTCTCCTGATCGATCATGATCAGCGCCACCAGGTAGGGCCGCTGGTCGCCGATGACCACGGCATCGGTGACATAGGGCGAGAACTTGATCTGGTTTTCCAGCTCGGAGGGCGTGATGTTCTTGCCGCCGGCGGTGATGATAATGTCCTTGAGGCGGTCGCTGATGCGGTAGAAGCCATCGGCATCGACGGTGCCGACATCCCCGGTGTGCAGCCAGCCCTCGGCGTCGATGGTCTCCGCGGTCTTTTCCGGCTGGTTCAGATAGCCCATGAAGACGTTCGGTCCGCGCACCATCAGCTCGCCTGCGGCCGACAGC
>JAUYSD010000215.1 GCA_030696505.1 Sulfuritalea sp.
GGCGGCGAAGCCCAGCAGCAGCGCGGAGTCGCGCGCACCGAGCGTCTGCAGCGCCAGCGCGAGATCGTACAGTCTTGCCAGTTCGGCCAGGGGAGTACGCAGCCACAGCACGGCGGCAGCGACCAGCAACCAGGCAACGACACCGCCACCCAGTCCGAGGAGGACCCCGAAGTAGAGAAAGGGGCGCTGGATGTATCCATTCGTGGCACCGAGCAGCCGGCTGACCTCGATCTCGCTGCGATGAGTGAGCACTTGCATGCGGATTATGCTGAAGCTGATTGCGATCAGGCCCGTGCCCAGCAAAGCGGCCAGCAGCATCACCGTGGTGCGGCCAAGTTTCAGCAGGGCATCGAGCCGGCGCACCCAGGCCGAGTCGAGTTGCACATGCTCGACCTTGGGCCATTGGCGGAACTCGACGGCGAGTTGCTCCATCGCCACAAGGCTTTCGTCCGCGACGCTGAGCACGAAGGCATCGGGAAAGGGGTTTGCCGGCAGGGCTTCGATCACTTCGCGAAGACCCGGGCCGGATTTCATGCGCGCCAGGGTCTCCTCGCGCGGCACGAACAGCACCTGCTTGACCTCGGCATGGCGGCCCAGGCGCTCGCCGATTTCGGTCGCCGCCCGGCGTTCGGCGTTGGCCGCCATGAAGACGGAAATCTGCGGCACGGCTGAAGTCGTGCCGCTCAGGTGCAGGGCATTGGCGAGCAGCATCTGGCCCCCGGCCGGCAAGGCCAGGGCGATCCCGATCGCCAGCAGCGAGAGCAGGCCATTGACCGGCGCGGCGGCCAGTCGGTGCAACGCGAGCCGGGCCGCATCCTGGTGCTGGCTCAGCCAGACCCTCATGACAGCAAGCTACCGTGATCGAGCAGCAGGCGCCGCGCTGCGGGAAACAGCTCGGTGGCATAAGTCGCGATCATTACCGTGACGCCGACGTGGTGGAACTCATGAAAGATGCGCGCCACGTCCGCGGCGGTTTGCGCATCGAGATGGGCCGTGGGTTCATCGGCGAGCAGCAGGCTCGGCCGGTTGACCACGGCGCGGGCGATCGCCAGGCGCTGCTGTTCGCCGCCGGAGAGCATGACCGGCATGGCCTTCTCGCGGCTGGCCAGACCCACCTTGTCCAGCGCGGCGCGCACGCGCTGCGCGGCGTCCCGGCGCGGGAAACCGACGATCGACAGCGGCAGCATGACGTTGTCGAACACCGTCCGGTCGAACAGCAGCTTCTGATCCTGGAACACCATGCCGATGCGCCGGCGCAGGAAGGGCAGGGCCGCACGCGGTAGCGCGGCGAGATTCTGCCCACCGATCAGGAGCGCGCCGCCGCTGGGTTTTTCGATTCCCGCAATGAGTTTGAGCAGGGTGGATTTTCCTGCGCCGGAGTGGCCGCAGACCAGCGCCATCTCGTGTTCCGCCACCTCGCAGCTGACATCCGACAGCGCATCGAGGCCGGGCGGATAGCGCTTGGAAACACGCTCGAAGCGGATCACTAGGCGGGTCCCAGCAGTGCCTCGACAAATTCGCCGGCGCGGAAGGTCTGCAGGTCGTCGATGCCCTCGCCGACGCCGATGAAACGCACCGGCTTCGGGCATTGGCGGGCGATCGCGGCGAGCACGCCGCCCTTGGCCGTGCCGTCGAGCTTGGTGATCACCAGTCCGGTGACGCCGATCGCCTTGTCGAAGGCCTTGACCTGCTGCACGGCGTTCTGGCCGATGTTGGCATCGAGCACCAGCAGCACCTCGTGCGGACCCGTGTCATGAGCCTTCTGGATCACGCGGCGCACCTTGGCGAGTTCTTCCATCAGATGCAGTTGCGTCGGCAGGCGGCCGGCGGTGTCGGCCAGCACCACGTCGATCTTGCGCGCGCGCGCGGCGCTGATCGCATCGAACACCACGGCGGCCGGATCGCCACCTTCCTGGGCGATGACGGTGACGCCGTTTCTCTCGCCCCATTCCGTCAGTTGCTCGCGCGCAGCGGCGCGGAAGGTGTCGCCGGCGGCCAGCAGTACGCTCTTGCCCTGGCTCTGGAAGTGTTTGGCCAGCTTGCCGATCGAGGTGGTCTTGCCGGCGCCATTGACGCCGGCGATCATGATCACGAAGGGCTGATGGCCATCGGCCGCCAGCGGTTGCTCCAGCGGCGCGAGCAGGGTTTGCAGCCCTTGCGCCAGCGCAGCGCGCAACTGGTCGGGGGTTTCCAGCTTGTCGCGCTTGACGCTGGTCTTGAGTTCGGCGAGCAGCCAGTGCGTCGCCTCGACGCCGCAGTCGGCCATCAGCAGCGTGCTCTCCAGGTCTTCGAGCAGTTCGTCGTCGATCCTGGCCCGACTGAAGAGCTCCGTCAGCGGCGTGTTGAGGGTGGCGCGGGTGCGGGAAAGTCCAGCCTTGAGGCGTTCGCCCCACGAGGCGCGCGGCGCCGGCGTTGCGGCTGCCTGGGCGGCGGGGTGGTCCTTCGTCTTTAGGAAACCAAACATGCGGAATGCGGTCGGAGGCTGGAGCCGCGCTAAGATGCGCGACTGTGATTTTAACAGAAGCCCCGTTCGGCTCCGGCACAAGGCCCGCCAAGACGGGCACGGGCCTACCTCGAAACTTCGTTCCTCCTATCGCGCCGATCGCCATTGACCTGACATGAAACCACTGCTTGCTCCGCTTGTCCTGCTGGCATTCGCCGTAGCGCCAGCGCCAACTCTTGCCAACCCCTTCGAAACCCGACTGGCCAACGGTCTGCGCGTCATCGTCAAGGAAGACCCGCGCGCGCCGACCGCCGTGCATATGGTCTGGTATCGCGCCGGCAGCATGGACGAAAAAGACGGCACTTCGGGCGTTGCCCACGCGCTGGAGCACCTGATGTTCAAGGGCACCCGGAATCTCAAGTCGGGCGAGTTCAACAAGCGCGTGGCCGAGGCCGGCGGCCGCGACAACGCCTTCACCAGCCGCGACTACACGGCCTACTTCCAGATCGTGCCGAAGGGCGCGCTGCCGGAAATGATGAAGCTCGAAGCTGACCGCATGGCCAACCTGACCCTCGACGCCAAGGAATTCGCCGCCGAGATCAAGGTGGTCATGGAAGAGCGGCGGCTGCGCACCGACGACAATCCGCAGGCCCTGGTGTATGAGACGCTGAATTCGACCATGTTCCAGGCGCATCCCTATCGGCGTCCGATCATCGGCTGGATGGACGACCTCGAACACATGACCTGGCAGGACGCGCGCGACTGGTATCGCGCCTGGTATGCGCCGAACAATGCCTACGTCGTGGTGGCGGGCGACGTCGATCACCGCGAGGTATTCCGTCTGGCGCAGAAGTACTACGGCCCACACAAGGCGAAACCGCTGCCGGAACGCAAACCGCAGAACGAACCGCAGCAGGCCGGCATCCGCCGGGTAAGCGTCAAGGCGCCGGCCAAGCTGCCCTACATCGCCATGTCCTGGAAGACGCCCAGGCTGCGCGACGTGCAGAAGGACCGCGACCCTTATGCGCTCGAGGTGCTGGCGGCGGTGCTCGACGGCCACGATGCCTCGCGGTTCGCGAAGAATCTGGTGCGCGGCAGCAAGGTCGCTCAGTCGGCCGGCGCCGGTTATGACGGAACGCTGCGCGGTGAAGCCAGCTTCACCCTGGACGGCCAGCCGGCGGAAGGCAAGACCGTCGCCGAACTGGAAGCCGCGCTGCGCGCCGAGATCAAGCGCGTCCAGGACGAAGGCGTATCGCCCGAGGAGCTCGCCCGCGTCAAGACCCAGTCCATCGCCGCGCAGATCTACAAGCGCGATTCGCTGATGGCGCAGGCCATGGAAATCGGTAGCCTCGAAGCGGCGGGCGTGTCCTGGCGCGACATCGACGTCCTGCTGGAGAAGCTGAAAAGCGTGAGCTCGGACGAAGTGCAGGCGGTGGCGAAGAAGTATTTCACGGACGATACGCTGAGCATCGCGGTACTCGATCCGCAGCCCCTCGAAAATGACAAACACAAGAAACCCTCCGGGGCAGTGAGGCACTGATGCGTATCCTGACATTCGTTCTGCTGACGTTCCTGACCTCGACCTTCGCCCTGGCGGGAGTCAAGATCGAGCACTGGACCGCGCCCTCGGGAGCCAAGGTGTACTTCATCGAGACGCATGTGCTGCCGATCCTCGACGTCCAGATCGACTTTGCCGGCGGCGGCGCCTTCGTTCCCGCCGCCAAGGCAGGCCTCGCCGGCCTGACCCGCAACCTGCTCGAAGCGGGCGCCGGCGATCTGGATGAAGAGAAGATTTCGGGGCGCCTGGTCGATCTCGGCGCGCGGCTGGGCGGCGGGGCCGACAGCGATCGTGCCAGCGTCAGTCTGCGCACGCTGTCGACCCAGGCCGAACGTGCGGCCGCGCTGGAGCTGATGCGCACCGTACTGTCAGCGCCAACTTTCCCGCAGGCGGTGCTGGAGCGCGAGAAGGGCCGCAGCATCGCCGCCATCCGCGAAGCCGAGACACGGCCCGACGCCATCGCCGGCAAGCGTTTCGCCGCGGCCATCTATCCCGATCATCCCTACGGCGTCAGTCCGACGGTGGACAGCGTGAGCGCCATCGCGCGCGACGACCTGGTCGCCTTCCATCGCCAGCATTACGGCGCCAAGGGGGCCGTGGTGGCTATCATCGGCGATGTCTCGCGCGCCGAGGCCGAGGCGATCGCCCAGCGCCTGACCGAGGCCCTGCCGCCGGGCGGCGGCGAGCTCGTGCCGCCGCCGGTAAAGAAGCCCCAGCGGCAGACGATCAAGATTCCCCATCCCGCGGCGCAGAGCCACGTGCATGTCGGCCTGCCGGCGATCCGCCGCAGCGATCCCGACTATTTTCCGCTGCTGGTGGGCAACTACACGCTCGGCGGCGGCGGCTTCGTCTCGCGCCTGATGAAGGAGGTCCGCGAGAAGCGCGGTTACGCCTACAGCGTGTATTCCTACTTTTCGCCGCGCAAGCTCGAAGGCCCGTTCGAGATCGGCCTGCAGACCAAGCGTGACCAGGTCGATGCGGCGCTCAAGGTGGTGGACGAGGTTCTCACCGCCTATATGGCCAAGGGTCCGACGCCGCAGGAACTGGCCGCCGCGAAGAAGAACATGGTCGATGGCCAGGCGCTGCGCATGGACAGCAATGCCAAGCTGCTCGGCTACCTGTCGGCGATCGGCTTCTACGGCCTGCCGCTGACTTATCTCGATGATTTCCCGGCCCGGATCAAGGCCGTGACCATCGAGCAGGTCAAGGCTGCCTTTGCCCGCCATGTGAAGCCGGAAAATCTGGTCACCGTGGTCGTCGCCGCCGATTGAGCCGCTGAGTCTTGAGCCGCATCCGCATCACCGGCGGCGAATGGCGCAGCCGCCTGATCCAGGTGACTGACGCGCCGGGCTTGCGGCCGACGCCGGACCGGGTGCGCGAGACCCTGTTCAACTGGCTGGGCCAGGATCTCGGCGGGCTTAGCTGCCTGGACCTGTTCGCCGGCAGCGGCATTCTCGGTTTCGAGGCGGCCTCGCGCGGCGCGGATTACGTCGCCCTGGTGGAGTGTGCGCGGCCGGCCTTCGCGGCGCTGAAAAAGCACGCCGAGGGCTTCGCCTGCCCGCGACTGGAACTGTTTTGCTGCGATGCGCTAAAATTCGCCCCCCCATCGGGTCGGCGCTTCGATTTGCTGTTTCTTGATCCACCTTATGGGCAAGGCTGGTTGAGCCGCGTAGAGTCCCGTCTGGATGAGCTGGCCGCGCCGTGTGCGCGGCTATATGCAGAGGCCGAGATGCCTCTGGAGAAGTTGGGGCGCTGGACGGTGACGAAGCAGGGGCGGGCCGGCCAGGTTTTTTTTCACCTGCTGGAGCAGGCATGAGCAAGAGCATTGCGGTTTATCCGGGGACTTTCGATCCCCTGACCAGCGGCCACGAAGACCTCGTGAGACGGGCGGCCAGCCTGTTCGAGCGGGTCATCATCGGTGTGGCCGAAAGCCGCAGCAAGCGCCCGCTGTTTTCGCTCGACGAGCGGGTCGATATCGCGCGCGAGGTGCTGACCGGCTACAGCAATGTCGAAATCCATGGTTTCGACTGCCTGCTCATGGATTTCATGCGCCAGCACGGCGCCAGCGTGATCATGCGCGGACTGCGCGCCGTGTCTGACTTCGAATACGAATTTCAGATGGCGGGCATGAACCGCAACCTGTATCCCGATGTCGAAACAGTATTCCTCACCCCCTCGGACCAGTACATGTTCGTGTCGGCGACGATAGTGCGCGAAATCGCATCGCTGGGCGGCGACGTCTCGAAATTCGTTCCGCCGCTGGTCCAGCAACGACTGATTGAAAAGATTCAGCAAAGCCATTGAACTCTAGAGAGTAGCCAAAGGAAAAGCCATGTCCCTGATGATCACCGATGAATGCATCAACTGCGACGTATGCGAGCCCGAGTGCCCGAACAACGCCATTTCGCAGGGTGATGAGATTTACATCATCGATCCCGCCAAATGTACCGAGTGCGTCGGTCACTTCGACACGCCGCAGTGCCGCGAGGTCTGCCCGGTAGACTGCATTCCGGACGATCCGAATCACGTCGAAACCAAGGATCAACTGATGGCGAAGTTTCTTGCTCTGACCGCCAAGTAAGGCGCTAACGCTGGCAGCGCGCGCAGAAAAAGCTTGCGCGCTGCCCCTGGCGCAATTCCCTGATCGGGCGGCCACAGATGCGGCAGGGTTCGCCGCTACGGCCGTAAACAAAATACTGCTGCTGGAAATAGCCCGAGCTGCCATCGGAATGGATGAAGTCGCGCAGGCTGCTGCCACCGGCGTCGATCGCGGCGGTCAGGGTCGCCTGGATCGCCGGCACCAGGCGTTCCAGACGTTTCAGGGAAATCCGGCCGGCGGCCGTGCGCGGGTCGATGCCGGCGCGGTACAGGCTTTCGGACGCGTAGATGTTGCCGATGCCGACCACGCGATGGCTGTCCATCAGGGTCGGCTTGATCGCCGCCGCAAGACCGGCGTACTCGTTCTTGAGCCAGGCGGCGGTGAACTCTTGCGCCAGCGGTTCGATGCCGAGCACCGCCAGCAGCGGATGCGCCCATGGATCCTGGGCCAGCCAGAGAATGGCGCCGAAGCGCCGCGGGTCCCTCAGGCGTAAGGCGAGCTTGCTGCCGCCGATGCCGAACACCAGATCGAAATGATCGTGCTTGTCGGCCGGCAGCGTGGCCGGCACCAGGCGCAGGCTGCCGGACATGCCGAGATGGATCAGCAGGTGTCCGTTGCCGAAATCCAGCAGCAGATATTTGCCGCGACGGCTTACCGATTCCAGATGCCGGCCGCCGAGCGTGCGGTCAAGATGCGTCGGCAGCGGATAGCGCAGCGCCGCAACGCGCACGGTCACAAACGCGACGCGCTTGCCGACCAGCACTGGCGCTATGCCGCGACGGGTGACTTCGACCTCGGGCAGTTCAGGCATGCCGGGCCGCGCACGAAACTACGGGCGAAACTGCTAACATCACCGCATTGTAAGTGACGGTAGTGTTCGACAGCAGTGTTCCCCTCAGGTGCCGTGCTCATGAAGTTCCGTTTCCCTGTCCTCGCGCTTGCGCTCGCACTGGTCAGCATGTGCGCATGGGCGCAGACACCCGCGCCCGCCGCCAGCGCGCCGGCGCCCGCGAAGCAGGAAGACCGGCTGCCGAAGCAGGAGCTGACCGGGCAAATTCTTTACCAGTTCCTGCTCGCCGAAATCGCCGCGCAGCGAGGCCAGTTCGAGCTTTCGGCCGGCGCCTATCTCGATCTGGCGAAGAGCACCCGCGATCCGCGTGTGGTGCGCCGGGCGGCCGAGATCGCCTTTCATGCGCGTCAGTATGATGCGGCGCTGGAGGCCGTGCGGCTGTGGCTGAGCCTGGAGCCCGCGTCGCAACAGGCAAAGCAGATGGAGGCGACGCTGCTGCTGGCCAACGGCCGCATCGATGAACTGGCCGGCAATCTCGCCCGCGACCTGGCGGCGGAAGCCCCGAACATTGGCGACGCGCTGATCCGCATGATGCGCGCCTTCGCCCGCTATCCGGACAAACCGGCTGTTCAACGTTTGTTCGACCAGCTCACCGAGCCCTATCCCGCGCTGCCCGAAGCCCGTTTGATCCGCGCCCAGGTGGCCGCCGCGGCGGGGAATCCCGACCGCGCGCGCAGTGAAACGGATCAGGCGTTGGTGCTGCGTCCGAACTGGGAGCTGGCGGCCTTGTTCAAGGCGGAGCTGTTGCCCAAGGGGGCGGCGCAACTCGATTTCCTGAAAACTTGGCTCGATGCCAACCCCGATGCCCAGCAGGCCCGTCTGGCCTATGCCAGGGGCCTGGTGGCTGAGAAACAGTATGAAGCCGCGCGTGTCGAGTTTCGTCGTTTGCTCACGGCCAATCCCGATATTCCGGACATTCTCTATGCGGTCGGGGTGCTCTCGCTGCAGGTCAATGATGTGCCGGAAGCCGAGCGGCAACTCAAGCGTTTCGTCGAAATCGGGCGCGGCGACCTGAACCCGGCGCACTTCTACCTGGGGCAGATCGCCGACCAGGACAAGCGTCCCGACGAGGCCTTGCGCTGGTACGACCAGGTCACGGCCGGCGAACATGCCCTGCCGGCGATGGTGCGGGCCACCCAGGTCCTGCTGCGCCAGAACAGGTTCGACGAGGCGCGCGCGCGCCGCGGCGCGGCGCGCGCGAATGCACCCGATGACATGCGTCTGGTGGTGGCCGAGGCCCAGTTGTTGCGCGATGCCGGGCGCCACGAGGAAGCCCTTGCCTTCCTGAACAAGATGCTGGAAGCCCAGCCGGATCAGCCCGATATCCTCTACGAGACGGCGCTGGCCGCAGAGAAGCTGGGCAAGGTGGAGGACATGGAGCGCCATCTGCGGCACCTGATTGCACTCAAGCCGGAATCGCCCCAGGGCTACAACGCGCTCGGGTATTCGCTGGCGGACCGCAATTTGCGGCTCGACGAAGCCGCGCAGCTGATCGACAAGGCCTTGTCGCTGACGCCGGGCGATCCCTTCATTCTCGACAGCAAGGGCTGGGTGCTGTTTCGGCAGGGCAAATCCGCGGCTGCCCTGGAAACCCTGCAGGCGGCTTTTGCCAAGCGGCCCGATCCCGAAATCGCCGCCCACATCGGCGAGGTGCTGTGGGGACTCGGGCGCTCCGAAGAGGCATTGGCGATTTGGCGGGAGGCGGCCAAGGCGCATCCGACCAATGAGGCATTGGGCGCGACCATCAAGCGATTCGCTCGCTGAGTGCCCTGATGCGCTCGTTCCTGGTTTGTCTGGCCACCCTGTTGCTGATGGCCTGCGGCGAGATGCAGCAACTTCCCGAAGTCACGCCGGTGCTCGGTCCGCCGCTGCAGAGTTTTGCCGCCCATGGGCGCATTTCGCTGCGCCAGGGCGAGCGCAGCGACCACCTGCAGTTCGACTGGCAGCACGCGCCGGGGCGCGACGTGGTGCTGTTTTCCTCCCCGCTGGGCCAGGGCCTGGCCGAACTGGGGCGCGATGCCTCCGGCGCCTGGCTGCTGGTGCCCGGGGAAGCCGAGCGGCGCGAGCCGGACCTGGGCGCACTGGCGCAACGCTTGTTCGGCGCGCCGCTGCCGCTGGATCTGCTCGCCGAGTGGCTGCGCGGCGCCCAGCCGGCCCTGGGCGGCGAATTCGAGGGCTGGCGCATCACCGTGAGCGAAAGCGCGCCGTGGCGCCAGCACCAACTTCCGCGACGGCTCGAAGCGCGCCGCGACGACATCGAGCTGAGGATCGTGATCGACGACTGGGGCGACGGTGACTGACTGGCAGCGCGACTGGCCGGCGCCGGCCAAGCTCAACCTGTTCCTGCATGTGGTCGGCCGTCGCGCCGACGGCTACCACCGGCTGCAAACCGTGTTCCGCTTCCTCGACTGCGGCGACACGCTGCGCTGTGAGCAGCGCAGCGATGGTCGCATCGTGCTGGCGACGCCCTTGCCCGGCGTGCCGCCGGAAGCCGATCTGACGGTGCGTGCGGCGAGCGCCTTGCGCGCGGCGACCGGCGCCATCGACGGCGTCAGCCTGCATCTGGAAAAGCGTCTGCCGATGGGCGGCGGTCTGGGCGGCGGCAGTTCGGACGCGGCGACAACGCTGCTGGCGCTCAATCGCCTGTGGCGCACCGGTCTCGAATCCTCGCGGCTGCAGCGGATCGGCCTCGCGCTGGGCGCCGATGTGCCGATTTTCGTGCATGGCCGCAGCAGCTTTGCCGAGGGCGTGGGCGAGCATTTCACCGATGTCGCGCTGCCGCCGGCCTGGTATCTGGTGCTGGTGCCCGCGGTCGCCGTGCCGACGCCCGAGATATTTCGCTCCGCGGCACTGCGCCGCGACACGCCGGCGATTGCGGCCGCCGATTGGCGCCCGGGATTCGGTCGCAACGATCTCGAAGCCGTGGCCTGCGCTCTGTATCCTGAGGTGGCGCGCCATCTCGACTGGCTGCGGCATTATGGCGACGCGCGCATGAGCGGATCGGGCGCCTGTTGCTTCGTCGAGTTTGCCCGGGAGGCCGCCGCGCAGGCCGCCCTGACCGCGCTGCCCGCCGATATGAAAGGCTTCGTTGCCGCCGGAGTGGACCGGCATCCGCTCGCGATTATTTGACAGCGGGGGCGAAAACCCCGAAAATGCGCGTCCTTTCGACTTCCGCCCCCAAGGCGGGAGCCGATGTTGGGGAGTCGCCAAGTTGGTTAAGGCACTGGATTTTGATTCCAGCATGCGAAGGTTCGAATCCTTCCTCCCCAGCCAACCCATTCACGGAAATGGCGCGGGCAGCAGAGGTTTTTGCGGATGCGCCGGCCCGTTTCGTTTGAGCAGACCGACATGGCCTACGACAGCCTGATGGTGTTTACCGGCAATGCCAACCCCAAGTTGGCAGCCGATGTCGTCAAACGCCTGCACATCTCGCTCGGCCGTGCCAATGTCGGCCGCTTCTCCGACGGCGAAGTGAACTGCGAAATTCTCGAACATGTGCGCGGCCACGATGTGTTCGTCTTGCAGTCGACCTGCTTTCCGACCAACGACAATCTGATGGAACTGATGGTCATGGTGGACGCCCTGAAGCGCGCCTCCGCCGGTCGCATCACTGCCGCCATCCCGTATTTCGGCTACGCCCGGCAGGACCGGCGGACGCGCTCGGCGCGCGTCGCGATCACGGCCAAGGTGGTCGCCAACATGCTGCAGACCGTCGGCGTGCAGCGCGTGCTGACCGTCGATCTGCACGCCGACCAGATTCAGGGTTTCTTCGACATTCCGGTGGACAACGTGTATGCGGCGCCGATCCTGCTCGGCGACATCTGGAAGCAGCGCCACGAGGATCTGCTGGTGGTCTCGCCCGACGTCGGCGGCGTGGTGCGCGCGCGCGCCTTGGCCAAGCGTCTCGAATCCGACCTGGCGATCATCGACAAGCGGCGGCCGAAGGCCAATGTGTCGGAAGTCATGAACATCATCGGCGAGGTCGACGGCCGCACCTGCGTCATCATGGACGACATGGTGGATACCGCCGGCACGCTGTGCAAGGCCGCCCAGGCGCTCAAGGAGCATGGCGCCAAGAAGGTTCTGGCCTACTGTACCCACCCTGTCCTGTCGGGCAGTGCGGTTTCCCGCATCATGGAGTCCGAGCTCGACGAGCTGGTGGTCACCGACACCATTCCGCTGTCCGACGAAGCCCGCGCCTGCTCGCGCATCCGCCAGATATCGATCGCCGAGTTGATGGCCGAGACCATGTTGCGCATCAGCAACGAGTCCTCGGTCTCCTCGCTGTTCATGGACTGATTTTAGTTTCGGCCGCTACGCTCAACCTCGATAAAGCCAACGTTAGCCTTCACTGAAACTGCGTTTTCTTACCCCCTTGCCTGGTCGCGGGCGAGGGATATTTCAAGCAGTACCTACTGGAGTTAATCATGCAACTTGAATTCAACGCAAACAAGCGCGATGGACAGGGCACCGGAGCGAGCCGCCGCCTGCGTCGCACCGGCCGTGTTCCGGCCATTCTCTACGGCGCCGGCGCGGCGTCGCAGTCGATCGACATCGACCACAACGAGCTGTTCCAGCTGCTGCGCAAGGAGGCTTTCTATTCCTCCGTGCTGCACGCCAATATCGACGGCAAGAAGGAAATGTGCCTGCTGCGCGACGTGCAGCGCCACCCCTACCGTCCGGTGATCCTCCACGCCGACTTCCAGCGCGTCGATGCCACCCACAAGCTGCACCAGAAGGTGCCGCTGCACTTCGTCAATGCCGACGTCTCGCCGGGCGTCAAGCTCTCCGGCGGCATGGTGCAGCACGTGATGTCCGACCTCGACGTGCGCTGCCTGCCGAAGGATCTGCCGGCCTTCATCGAAGTCGATCTGAAGGACATGGTCGCCGGCCATTCGATGCACGTTTCCCATCTCGTCCTGCCGGCCGGCGTCGAAGCCGTGCTGCACAAGGGCGAAGATCCCGTGGTGGCGACCGTCATCGTGCGCGGCGGCAAGGCCGAGGAAGAAGTCCCGGTGGTCGAGGCGGCACCTGTCGCTGCCGCTCCGGCTCCTGCAGCGAAGAAGTCCGAGAAGACCGACAAGAGATAATTCTTGCAGGCTCCCTTGCGCTTGATCGTCGGTCTCGGCAACCCCGGGACCGAATACGCTGAAACCCGGCACAACGCCGGGTTTTGGCTTTGTGAGCGCCTGGCACGCGAACTCGGCGTCCATCTGGGCCGCGAGGCGCGCTTCCACGGCCTCGCCGGGCAATCTCGCGCCGAGAGCCTGTGGTTTCTGCTGCCGCAGACTTTCATGAACCGCTGCGGCCAGTCGGTACGCGCGCTGATGCAGTTCTACCGCATCGAGCCCGCCGAAATGCTGGTCCTGCACGACGAACTGGATCTGCCGCCGGGCCAGATGCGGCTCAAGTTCGGCGGTGGCCTCGGCGGCCATAACGGCCTCAAGGACATCACCGCGCATCTGGGCACCCAGGACTACTGGCGTTTGCGCATCGGCATCGGCCATCCCGGCGACAGGAACGAGGTCGTCGATTACGTGCTGAAGCCGCCGCGCAAGGAAGAACGGGCCGAGATCGATGCCGCCCTCGACCGCGCGCTGCTGGCCTGGCCGGTCCTGGCCCGGGGAGATTTCAGTGCCGCCACGCAACGCATCAATTCCAAACCGGCGCCCGCCGGAATAGAAGCATTGAAGAAAGAAAAACCATGAAATGCGGCATCGTCGGACTGCCCAATGTCGGCAAGTCCACCCTGTTCAACGCGCTGACCAAGTCGGGCATCGCGGCGGAGAACTATCCCTTCTGCACCATCGAGCCGAACGTCGGCATCGTCGAAGTGCCCGATCCGCGGCTGGAGGCACTGTCCGCCATCGTCAAGCCGCAGCGCATCCAGCACGCGATCGTCGAGTTCGTCGACATTGCCGGACTGGTGGCCGGCGCCAGCAAGGGCGAGGGCCTGGGCAACCAGTTCCTCGCCAACATCCGCGAAACGGATGCCGTGGTGCATGTGGTGCGCTGTTTCAGCGACGACAACGTGGTGCATGTCGCGGGCAAGATCGATCCCCTGCATGACATCGAAGTGATCGACACCGAACTCGCGCTGGCCGACATGGCGACCGCGGAAAAGGCGCTGAACCGCTACCGAAAGCCCGCCGGCGCGGGCGACAAGGACGCCAAGATTCTCTGTGCGGTGCTCGAAAAATGCATCGCCCAGCTCGATCAGGCCAAGGCAGTGCGGGCGCTCGATCTGTCGAAGGAGGAATGGGCCAGCATCAAGCCTTTCTGCCTGATCACCGCCAAGCCGGTGCTGTATGTCGCCAACGTCAAGGAAGGCGGCTTCGACCACAATCCCTATCTCGATGACGTGCAGGCCCACGCCAAGGCCGAGAAGGCCGAAGTGGTCGCCGTCTGCGCCGCCATCGAAGCCGAGATCGCCGACCTCGAAGACGACGAGAAGCAGATGTTCCTGACTGATATGGGTCTCGATGAGCCGGGCCTCAACCGCCTGATTCGCGCCGCCTACAAGCTGCTCGGCCTGCAGACCTACTTCACCGCCGGCGTCAAGGAAGTGCGCGCCTGGACCATCCATGTCGGCGATACGGCGCCCAAGGCCGCCGGCGTGATCCATACCGATTTCGAGAAGGGCTTCATCCGCGCCCAGACCATCGCCTACGACGACTTCATCGCCTACAAGGGCGAAGCCGGCGCCAAGGAAGCCGGCAAGATGCGCGCCGAAGGCAAGGAGTAC
>JAUYSD010000254.1 GCA_030696505.1 Sulfuritalea sp.
TCGCCAACGTTGATGACGACCAGCAGCGTGCGCTTAACATGCATCCTTACTTTGCGGCGATGTTGCCGCTTGTGCAGGGAAGTAGTTTGACCATTAATTTCAACTTTGACGACCTCTTGGAGCGCTCTCTTGCTCTCAATAAGAAAGCGGCCGACAAAGATAACAGAGGGTTCGAGGTTGTGACTGATCCTTGGCCTCAGTTCAGAAGGGCAGACAGTGTTATCTATCACCCTCACGGTATCGTCCCTAGTAAGTCTAGGCTTATGGAACTCCCAGTGGATCGCTTTGTATTTTCTGAATCAGCGTACTCGGTACAGTATGTTGGATCGCGTGGTCATGATAGTTCATTCCTTGTAACGCACTTCGCAAGAAAAACTTGTCTGTTGCTTGGGTGTAATTTGGAGGACGACTTAAGGAATGTATTAATGCGCGGCGCCCAGATCAACCCGGGCAACTATCACTACTACATTCACTTCATCGAGGACGAGGCAACTGCCCCAACCGCGGAGCAGCAAGAGGTGATATCTGAAACGAACTTCAACGTCTATAACCTCATCACACTTTTCCTGACGCGGGAAAAGATAAAGGCGCTTCTCGACTTAATTAACGATAAAACCGTCGCAAACGATTCGCTCAAGGATCTTGCGGCGCAGTGCAATGTAAAACTGAAATATCACTTTTACCTAACCGGGGCGATTGGAGTTGGGAAAAGTACTACTGCAAATCAGTTACGTAGCCTCAATGTTCTAGACGAATGGCTCGAGACGCGCCCAGAGGTACTTGCCAGGCGATGGGACCAGCTTAATGCTGGAGAAAAGAAGGAAGCGGATGACTGGATTGCGAGTCAGTTTGCAGCCAAGAACAACACACTACGACATCTGGAGTCGGCGATTTCCATTGTTGATCGTCCGCCTCTTGATCCTCTTGCCTTTACTAGGAAGGAGGAATGGCCTGCGAAGGCAACGTACATGCTTGATTCGATCTGCCCGAACAGGCGGTGGAGAGTTGAGCCTGGCGTGGTGATCTTGTTCACCGGTGATCACCACGTACTATCGGCCCGCGTGCGTACCACGGGACGTAGCGAATACTCCGAAGATCGTCTTGCGGATATGCAGAGAGATTTACTTGAAATATACGAAGGCAGCGGAGTATTTGTAATCGATACTTCCCATAGATCGATTCTTGAGGTAACTAAGGAAGTCGCGGGAATAATTTACCGCAAACATTATCAGCCGTTTGACCTTCATAATGCACTATTGAATCAAGAGGAGAGAGGCAATGACTCCACTTCATGATCGTCCGCTGCTATATTTGGCTGCACCGTTGTTTTCTGATGCCGAACTGAATTTCAACTCAAAGGTGGCTAGTCTTCTTGAACAGTTTGTGGATGTCTACCTACCCCAACGAGACGGAGGAAAGCTTGTTGATCTCGTTGCTCAGGGCGTTCCCGTCAGTGACGCATATCGTTCCATATTTTCTAGAGACTTAGAGGCGCTAAGAGAGTCACATGCCCTTCTAATCATTCTCGATGGACGCTGCGTTGATGAGGGAGCTGCGTTTGAACTTGGTGTTGCGTTTTCGGCCGGCAAGTGCTGCATTGGTCTTCAAACAGACTCCAGAAGGCTTTTGCCGCTGGGCAACAATCCGATGATTGAATGTGCTCTTGAACGGGTTCTGGTTAATACGTATGAAACGTGTGATTGGGCTAGGGAGTTCGCGACCCGGACGCGCGGAACAATTCCTGCATCAAAGAAGCATGGGTATCAATTGTTTGCCTGAGCGCCGGCCGAATTGCTGAAGGAGCCCTGAAAATGTCCGTCGAAAATTCGATTACCGCAACTGGGGATTATTGGATTGCCACTGACAAGCAACTGACAGCCAGCAGCCACACCAGTGTGAATCGCCTGTTCGACGAGCTGGCAACGATAGCGCTCGTCCAGCACGACTTGATGCAGCAGTTTCGCGCTGCCGCCGATTCCGGCGATCCGGCACGAGGGCTGGCGCTGCTGGAAAGGCTCGACAAGCAATGCGGTTCTTCGTGACGCCGTCTCGCCATCCGCTACGGCGAGGATCCGCAGCGAGGAAAGCGCACTTTGCTTGACCGCCCTGCTGCGCAGGGGCTTCATCAGAGCGTTTTTGTTCGACGGCCTTGTAGCGCAGTTGTTTCACCAGCGCCGACTTTTGAGCCATTGATCGGGCTCGCTCGACAGCATCAGGCGATCTCGTCTTGACTTCCGCCGTGCATTGAATCATGATGAACTGGTCAGACTGACTAGTTACTCGGCGAGGAGATCATCATGCACACGTGGCAATTGCAGGAGGCCAAGAGCCGCTTTAGCGAGTTGGTGGATTGCACGCTCGCCGAAGGTCCGCAACTCGTCACGCGGCGCGGCGAGGAGGCCGTGGTGGTGATGGCCGCGCTGGAATACCGACGCCTGCTGGCCGGGCCATCGTTGCTGGCGGTGCTGAACGGCGCGCCGCGCGGCGCACCAGTGGATATTTCTCGTTCCGCTGAAACGGTGCGGGCACTGGATTTGTGAAGTATCTGCTCGATACCTGCGTGCTGTCGGAATTCGTCAAGACGGCACCCGAGGCCAAGGTGCTGGCGTGGATCAATGCCCGCGCCGAAAACGATTTGTACGTTGCCGCGATGTCGCTGGCGGAATTGCGGCGCGGCGTGGCGCGCTTGCCTGCGTCGCGGCGCAAGACCGATCTGGCGACCTGGCTCGATCAACTGCAGGCCGGGTTTGCCGACCGGATACTGCCTTTCACGCGCGAGACCGCCGCCTACTGGGGCGAGATGTGCGCCGGCGTCGAGGCCGGCGGTCGCCCGATGGCTGCATTCGATTCGATCGTCGCGGCGACGGCGGTTGAACATGGCCTGGTCCTGGTAACGCGCAACGAGCGCAACTTTGTGGCGGCGCTGCCGGTGGTGTTCAATCCGTGGGCGATCACATAAACTCGGTCAAGCCCGGGTAGGCTTGTTGGGCAAGCTCGATCGGCATATCGGCGCGGCCTGATGTCGCCGCCGTATCGTCAGAGCCAACTCTTGTTGTTGAACCCTTCCTGACATTTACTTTCACAGACCATTCTCATGTCCGACGCCTGGAACGAACTGCGCGAGCAGATCGAATATTTCTCGCAACCCTTTCCCGCGGCGGCGATCGCATTCGCCGACGCCCATCGCGAGGAAGTGACGCCGCATCTGGTGGAGGCCATCGCCCGGCTCGCGGATCATTCCGACGAGGGCGCCAATCCCGATTACGTGCTGCATCTCTATGCCATGCACCTGCTGGCCACCTGGTGCGAGACGGCGGCGTATGCGCCGCTGGTGCGGCTGGGTCATCACTCCGAGGAGGTGGTCAGCCAACTGCTCGGCGACACGCTGACCGAATCGTATGGACGCTGTCTGGCCTCGGTCTGCGACGGTGATTTGAGCTTGCTGAAGGGTCTTGTCGAGGACCACGCCGCCGCGCACTGGGCGCGCCACGCGGCACTCGATGCCATGATGGTGCGGGTATTCGAAGGCGAGGCGTCGCGCGAGGAACTGATCGCCTACCTGATGCGCCTGGGTGATGCCGAAGCGATACGGTTGCGGCAACCTGGGAGAGAATCGAGGACTTTCGAGCTACTCGACTCGGTGGTTTCGGTTGCCACCGACATTGGTGCCGTGGAGATGCTGGAACGCATTCAAGGCTGGTTTGCGGACCACCTGCCGAATCCGACGATTGCCGATTTGCCCTGGACCGAACGACATATCTCTCGCCCCTACGAGACCTGTCGCGACGAACAACTCGGGCGCGGCAAGGGCTACGTGCGCAGCGTGAAAAAGGAAATCGGCTGGTGGGCCGGGTTTGCCGAAGACCAGTCGGCCAGGGCCAATCCTGTTCCTGCCGTTGTTCCGATCCGGCACGGAGTCAAGATCGGCCGCAACGATCCCTGCCCCTGCGGCAGCGGCAAGAAATACAAGAAGTGCCACGGAGCCTGATTCGCCATGCTGATCCATCCCCAGTTCGACCCCATCGCCATTTCCATCGGCCCGCTGGCCGTGCGCTGGTACGGCCTGATGTACCTGGCCGGCTTTGTCGCCTTCCTCTGGCTCGGCAAGCGGCGCGCCGTGTCGCAGCCCTGGCACGCCATGAGCGCGCAGGATGTCGATGACCTGCTGTTCTATGGCGTGCTCGGCGTGATCCTCGGCGGACGTCTGGGCCAGGTGATTTTCTACGAGCCGGGTTATTACCTGGCGCATCCGCTGGAAATCCTCGCGGTATGGAAGGGCGGCATGGCCTTTCACGGCGGCATGCTCGGCGTCTTCGTGGCCATGGCGCTGTGGGGCCGCAAGGCCGGCCGGAGCTTTTTCCAGGTCACCGATTTCATTGCCCCGCTGGTGCCGCTGGGCCTCATGGCCGGGCGCATCGGCAACTTCATCAATGGCGAACTGTGGGGCCGGGTGGCCGACCCGGGCCTGCCCTGGGCGATGATCTTCCCGCATGTCGACCGCCTGCCGCGCCATCCTTCGCCGCTGTACCAGGCGGCCGGCGAAGGCCTGCTGCTGTTCGCGATCCTGTGGCTGTTTTCCGCGCGGCAGCGTGCGCTGGGGGCCGTGTCCGGCATGTTCCTGATCGGCTACGGCACGCTGCGTTTTATCGCCGAATATTTCCGCGAGCCGGATCACGGCATCTTCGGCGTGTCCTACGTGGTCAGCATGGGGCAGTGGCTGAGCCTGCCGATGGTGCTGATCGGCGTCTGGCTGGTTCTGCGCAAGCCGTCCGCCGCGGGCCGTTGATTCAGCGCGTCCGCCAGGAGTAGTGGCAGGCGACGCAGCCGCCGGTCAGATTCGGCAGCAAGGCCAAAGCCTTCTCGCGGTCACCGCTGACCGCCGCCTTGGCAAATTCACTTGCAGCAACGTGGCCGTCCATGCCGATACCGTGCATGACGGGTGGCATATGCGGGCCAGGGCGGGCGTTGAAGGGCTTATCGCGGTGCTTGCCTTGAGCAAATTGCCCAAGCGATGTTTCCGCGAGTTGGCCGGCTTCCTTGATCTTGCCGGTAGCCACCAGCGTCAGGATTTCGTTGATGGCGAGCAGATTGCCGAGCATTTCCTCGCGCAGCGCTTCCTGTGCGGCGGCCGGAAGCGTCGCCAGTTGCCGCCTGTCTTCGGCCAGCGCCTGGCCCGCCAGCAGTGCAAACACCAAAGCAAGCATTTTCATTTTGTAGTCCTCAGCGAAACACCACGGTCTTGTTGCCGTGGACCAGCACGCGATCTTCGAGGTGGTAGCGCAGCCCGCGCGCCAGCACGGTTTTCTCGATGTCCTTGCCGTAGCGCACCATGTCCTCGACCGAATCCGAGTGGTCGATGCGGATCACGTCCTGCTCGATGATCGGACCCTGGTCGAGGTCCGCGGTGACGTAGTGGCAGGTGGCGCCGATCAGCTTGACG
>JAUYSD010000285.1 GCA_030696505.1 Sulfuritalea sp.
GCTCGCGAACATCTCGTCGAGGGCCCAACCGATAGCAGGGCTGGATGAGGTGAGGTCGGAACTCACCGCATCCAGGGTGATCAGCAGCAGATTGGGCCCGCTGTCGTTCAACTGGCTTTTGTGAACATTGAGCTTCGGCGCAATCTTGTCGAATGCCTTCTCGTACAAACGTCTGCTTTGGGTATACGCATCCTGCGATTCGCAAAAAACTGCATCGCGGTCCGCCTGCAGCGATTCAATATGTTCGCCCCAGCGTTCATCGCTGGCCCGACTCTCGCCGAGACTTGTGCATTCGATGCAGACGTTGCGAGTACCGAGGTCGACTTTCAAGTCAGGACGGCGGCCATTGGTCAGCGGCCGATCCAAACTGGCGTTCGAAACCTCAGAGCTTCTCAATGATGCTGCCTTGACATAGACCTCGAACAGTCCCCCGGCCCAAGGCTGCGCTCCCTCTGACTCGGACCTGAGGAACTCGAAAGTCTTCCTATCGTTGGTAATGCTATGCGATTCAACTAGCCGAAGGTCATCGTCAAATGCACGAATCGCTGCCTCGGAGCTATTTCTCACGAACAGAAACAAGGGTTGCCAGCAGCCTAATTCCAATTCTTCAGTGGTGTTCGCCTGAATCTGGGCACTAATCGCATCAAGACGCGACTGCGAAAAGCAGCGGTTGATCGGACTGTCGGCCGAGAGACAGGCAAGCTTGGAGCGAACCTCATCAATCATCCCGACAAAGTGCAGCTTGTCGCCAGCGACATCACCGGCTGTCATCGGCATCCCCGTCGTGGCTGTCTTGGCCGAGCAGACCGCCAGCCTCCCGCTCATCCAACTCCAGCTTTGGCATCGCTCCCTTGAGCCGCTTTTCAACTTCCTTGATGTGCTCGTCGGACGAAATATTTTCCGGCAGCGTGCCGCCGATGCGTTTGATGGCGTCGCGCACTTCCTTGCCGACTTGCTCATGGGTCTGAATGGCCTGCGACTGATTGCGGACGCCATCCCGTGCCAGCTTGTCGCGGGTTTGCGTCATGCGAAACTGGTTGGCTGCCAACTCCGTCGCGTTCATGCGGTCAAGCAAGTTGTCTTTTTCGGGGATAGCCTTGCGCCGCTTGATGCCATCGCGGCCAAGACCACCATACAAGCCCTTGTAGCCAGCATCGTGAAACACGCCGAACATCTTGCTCTGCACGCCTGCGTCCTGCGCAGCGCCCGATAGTGCCTTGAACTCTTCGGCGGTTTGCTTGCGCAGTTCCAACCGCTCCATGTCGGCGGTGACCTGGTCGTTCAGCTCCTGGCGACGGGCTTGGACGGCGAAATATTTCTGGGCGTGGGCGATTTCAGGCTTGCGCGGATCACCGTTCTGGGCGATGAGGTAGCAGGCGAAGCGGGAGAGGTGGTAGTCGTCCACCTCCCGTTGGCCACCCTTGCCAAGTTCTATCATTTTGCCGACGTCGGCAAAATGATAGGCGGGCTTATTCCCCGATTGCCGACAAGATGTCATGGCGCGTTCAATTGCCTGCTCGAAGCGCCGCCACTGGCTGTAGCCCAGCAGGAATTGCAGATCGCGGGCGCTCCAGTATTCGGCGCCATGCTCGTTGCTCTGCTTGATCGACTCGAACGAGCTGGCGCCGAGCGTGGGCAGTTGTTTGCTGTTCATCGTCGTGACTCCCTACCGCTTCCGGCGGCGATTGTTCCAATTGACATGGCAAGTCTACCCGGATCATGGCTCACCATGCGAGCCATGCCTCGCGCCAATTTCGGGTCGCAGACAAGGACTTTTATCATGAAGACCAATTGCCGGCGGCCGCACGCCGTGTCGCCAGCGCCAACTCTCGACGAACTGCCGCAGGCGGCGGTCTCCTGTAACGGCAACGCAATACGGCTGTAATAATTGTTCAACGTTGCGGAGGCTACACTGCGGCGTACTTTTCTGCCGGCATCGCGTCCATGGCTCAGCAAATCGCATTGAAGCTGGAAGTCGCCGCAGATCGCCACGGCGTTCTGCAGCGCCATCCGGCCCTGTCCAGGGCAACCCGGCGCGAGCAACACCATCTGGTCAGCATCTACTACGACACCGGGCGCCTGGCCCTGCGCCGCGCAAACATTCTGCTGCGCCTGCGCAAGAACGGGGCATCCTGGCTGCAGACGATCAAGCGTCAGGACAGCTCGGACGCCGGACTGACGCAACGGCCGGAATGGCAGGCGCCCTATCGCAGGCACTTCGATTTCTCGCAGCTCGACGATGCCGAACTGCACGACTGGCTGCAGCGCGACAAGATCGCCGGCCGCCTTGCCGCGGTATTCGAAAGCAACCTGCGCCGCACCGTCTGGCAACTCGACCCGGAGCCCGGCAGCCGCATCCTGGTCAAGCTCGACCGCGGCTGGATTGCCTCCAACGGCCGCCGCGAAAACATTTCCGAACTCGAACTGCAACTGCTGTCGGGCAGCGTCGACAGCCTGTACGCCCTGGCTCTCGAACTGGCGCAACGCCTGGCGCTGCCGCCGCTGCTCCTGTCCAAGGCCGAGCGCGGCTACCGGCTGTTCCTCGATACGCCGCCGGCGCCGGTGAAAGCCGGTACGGTGCCGCTCGACGCAACGGACACGCCGCTCGCGGCCTTCCGTCTGATCGCGCTGGACTGCCTGTCGCAGCTGCAGCTCAACCACGCCGGCGCCGTGCATGGCGACGACCCGGAATATGTGCATCAGATGCGGGTCGCGACGCGCCGCCTGCGCGCCGCGCTGCGCATGTTCCGTCCGGTGCTGCCGGACGGCTTTGCCGCGCGGCTGGTGCCGCCGATGCGCGAACTGACGCGCGCACTGGGCCAGGCCCGTGACCTCGACGTGCTGATGGCCGAGATCGTCGCCCCGGTTGCCGCCGCCCTGCCCGACGAACCGCGCCTGACCGACCTGGCCAGCGCCATCACCAACCGTCTTTACGGCGCCCGCGCCGCGATCCGCCACACCCTGCGGCAACCCGGCTACGGCCAGTTGCTGCTGACCGCCGCCAGCCTGTTGCAGCGCGCTCCCTTCGTCGAATCGGCCGAGGGTCAAGCCGCGGCGCCGACCCTGCGGCAGTTCGCCGACCGCCGCCTGCGCCGCCTGCAGAAGCATATCCTCGACCTGGCCGCGGCCGCGCGCGTCGACTATCCGCCGTCGCTGCACGAGCTGCGCATCGGCATCAAGCGCCTGCGCTATGCCATCGAGTTTTTCGGCACCATGCTGCCGGGAAAAACCGGTGCCGCCACGATCAAGCGCCTGGCCGGCCTCCAGGACGAACTGGGGCAGCTCAACGATCTGGCCAGCGCCGGCAACCTGCTGATGGTATGCGCCGGCCGCAATGCGCCTCTGCGCGAAGCCGTGACCCTGATCGGCGGCTGGCACGGACCGCGTCACGCCGCCCTGCTCGACGACATTCCCAACAAACTGGAACGCATCCGCGGACTCAAACTGCCGCGGCTGTGCTGAAGCGCGACTGCGGCATCATCAATCTGCAACAGTCGAATGGTGGAATGTCGGCCTCTTCCGATATTCTTGCCCTGCCTCCATGATGTTTATCCTAAGCCCTGCGATCCGGCTCATTGCCCGCGTCAATTTTCGCCGCAAGCTGCTTGCGTTAGGCCTACTGATCATGGTGCCGCTGCTGATTCTGGGCCTTCTGGTCTGGGATCGAGCCCAGCAGCAGGTAAACCGCATGATGACGGCAAGAAGCGGCCTGCCCATCCAACTGGCCTTGCTGGACCTGAATCTCGCGGTACAGGCGCATGCCGTGGATGCCCTGCGTCTCGACGATCAAGGCGGCAGCGCAGATTCTCAACGAAAGGCTGTTGCCGCAGCGCTGGACGCCGCGACAATGGCCATCAAGCAAACCATGAGCGACGCGACGGTGACGGCGAGTCTCGGCGAACTGCGCAAGGCATGGGACGCCGTCGCCGGCAGCGCCACAAACAGCCGCAAGGACATCGTCCAATCCCATGTCGCCATCGGCGAGCGGATTGCGCTGCTGGCAGACGCGGTCGCCGACGGCAGCGAGCTAAGGCTGCTGGGCGAACGCGACAGCCTGGAGCTGGTGGACGCCGTTTCGCCGCGCCTGCCGGCACTGGCTGTGTCACTGTCGTTCGCACGCAATGCCGGGTATGCCGCGATCCTTGAGCAGCGCCTGCCCTCGGCCATGCGCCAGTCGCTGGCCATCGCACGCGGTCGCATCGACGGCGGGCTCGACTGGCTGGTCGCCGATGTGCAGAAGATCGCTGCCCGCCATCCGCAAGTCGGCAGGAACATCGAACCGGCCGTCGCGCAGTTGAACGATGCGGTACTGGGATTGCAGGAGTATCTCGTCACCAAGGTCATGGAAACAGGCGACTACGATGTGACGCCAGGCGACTACCTGGCGCGCGGTGAAAAGGTCACTACCGCCTTGCAATCGGTGTCGCGCACCGCGATCCATGCGCTGGACGGCATTCTCGGAGCACGCCTTGCCGAACTCCAGAATCGCCAGTTGCTGCTTACCGCGATGATCCTCGGCATCGTTCTGGCGCTGTCCTATGTCCTCGCCGCGGCCTATTTCGCGATCACCCGGCCGCTGCGCAGACTCGCGGTGGCATCGGCGGCGATGGCAGGCGGCGATCTGCGGGTGCGGATATTGGTAGACAAAGACAGCCGGGATGAACTCGCTGAAGTAGCTGCCTCCTTCAACAACATGGCGGATTCCTTCGAACGGGTAATCGACAGCGTGAACCAGGCGGTCGGCGGAGTGCTGGTGGCCGCCAAGCAACTGGCGGAAAAAGGGGAAGCGGTCCGGCTCGCCTCCGAGCGCCAGCACGGCGCTGCCGAACGAACTGCCTCGGCGGTGCAGGCGTTGACCGCCAGCATTGCCGAAATTGCATCCAGTGCCGACGAAACCAGCGATGTTGCACTGCTGGCCAGGAATCACACCGAAATCGGTCGCGAACATGCGCGGGTGGCCGTAAGCCGCATGGGCGACACGTCGAAATCGGTACACGCCGCGACCAACGTGGTGCAGTCGCTGTACCAGCGCTCGGAGTCGATCAACGCGATGCTGCTCACCATCAAGGGGATTGCCGGCCAGACCAACCTGCTGGCGCTCAACGCAGCCATCGAAGCAGCGCGCGCCGGAGACGCCGGGCGCGGCTTTGCCGTGGTCGCCGATGAAGTGCGAAAACTCGCCGACATGACCAACCAGGCGACGCATCAGATCGGCGGCATCATCCATGACATCCAGGGCGAAACGCAGCAGACCGCGGCAATGATGTCTTCCAACGAACGCTACGCAGTGTTGAGCACCGAGGCGCTCGATGGCCTGGCGCAGGCACTGGCTACCATCACCCGCGAAGTCGATCGGGCCGCCAGCCACGTGCAAATCATTGCCGGCGGAACCCGGGCCCAGCAGACATCCAGCGCCCTGATAGCCCAGAACATGGAAGAAGTCGCCCTGATGGCGGAAGAAAACCGGATCCACGCCCACGAGACGGCCACCGCCATCGATAGATTGAAAGAGCTTGCGGAACGATTGGGCAGCGTGGTCACGAATTTGAAGACGAATCGAGGCCGCATGGACCAAACTCTCGCGCCGAGCATCCCGCTTCATTGATTGGCTTTCCCGCCGCGCTGCCGCGGTACACTCGCAAAGCCATCCATCGGCGGCTGGCTGAAGCCGGCCCCACAGCAGTCACAGCACTTACCGGACTGACCTACAGCTTCAGCGGTTTAACAAATCCAAAACCTTGGTGTCACATTCGATCCCTAGACTCCGTCCAGCTACCCGAATTCGGCTAGCTGCAGCCCGCAGTGACCGACCACGTGGGGTCATTGCGGACTGTTCAAACCAAATCCGTTTTGGAGAAATGAAGTCATGCAAAAGAAACTTGTTGCGCTGGCCGTTGCCGGGCTGGTATCCGGAGGCGCCCTAGCCCAGTCGAATGTCACCATTTCCGGTGGCATCTACATGGGTTTCGACCAGAACAAGACCAGCGGAACCGCTGGCACGGCTGGTTTCGGTACTGTCAATCGCGTGACCGACCATTCAAGCAACCTCAACATCAACGGATCCGAGGACCTCGGCGGCGGCATGAAGGCAGTGTTCCAGATCGACACCCGTTTCGGCCTGGATCAACCCGGTGGCACTTGGGCTGGTGGCAACTCCTTCGTGGGCCTGTCCGGAAACTGGGGGCGCCTCGTCGCCGGCAAGCACGACCTGCACTACAACGAACTCGCCAGTGGCCTTGGCGAACCACGCATACGTTCAACGCAGTCTCGCCTTGGCCACGGCATGATGAGCGAAGTCAACGGCGTCGCGATCACCTCGCGCTCCCGCTCCAACAATGTCGTCATGTACAACAGCCCGGTGATGAGCGGCTTCAGCGCCCAACTGGCTGGCTCGACCGCCGCCTTCGCCGCGGCCGAAGGTGGTCAGGCTGCCGACGGCTCGAAGGGCAGTGCCTGGAATGCGACCCTGAAGTATGCCAATGGCCCGTTCAATGCCGGCTACAGCTACTGGCAGAACAACGAAGAAGGCGGCAACGGCGCGACCGCGGGCACCGCTGCATCTGACCAGCGTGCCAATCGCATCTGGGCACGCTATGCCATGTCCAACGGCCTATCGCTGGGTCTTGGCTATGACTCTTCGAAGTACGACCGCGACATCACCGCCAACACCATCTGGGTCAAGCGCAATGCGTGGCTGTTGACCGGCCAGTACAGCTTCGGCCCCAGTGCCGTATATCTGCAGTACGCCAAAACCGGTAACTCATCCGGTGCCGCCGTCGATGCCGATACCGGCGCCCACGGCTGGATGCTGGCCTACGACTATGCGCTTTCCAAACGAACGGCGATTGGCGCCAGTTGGACCGAAGTCAATAACAAGACCGGCGGCACCTACGACTTTGCATCCACCCCGGTCGCCACACCCGTCGGTGCCAAGTCGCGCCAACTGCACCTCGGCATGTCACACAAATTCTGATATTCGGCGGGTAGCTTCCCCAATCAGAAGCTGCAGTAGCAACGGCCACTTTCGAGTGGCCGTTTTTCTTCCAGCGTGGCGTCTAGTATCCGAGGATCCGAAGCTTGCGTCGCGGGTAGGCCGATTCAGGCATTTCATCTCTCTTGCCCACGGCTTGCGAGCCAAGGTTCGATTTGTTCCAGAACCCACACGGAGTCGTCCAGCGGCAGGTCATGTCCGGCCGTTCGATGAATGGCGATCCGGGCGTCCCACTGCGCGGCCAGCCGCAGCGAGCAGCGGCTATCCACCAGGGCATCGCGCGCGCTTGCCAGCAGCAGCAGGCGGTCCAGCGGCGGCTCTCGCGGCGCGCGGTAACGCGCCGCTGCCAGCAACTGGCGCAGGGCGTTGCGGCGCGACACGGAATTTTCGTGTCGCCACTGCAGCCATTGCCCGACCACTACGCCGGGATCGGACTGCAGCCGCGTGGTCATTTCCAGTATCGTGGTTTCCAGTTCGCGGTCGCTGGTCTGCGCAGCGAACAGACGCAGCAGCCGCAGGTAGTTGCGCGGCCGCAAGCGGTGATGGAAGGGACTGAACGGCCGCAGGCTGGTGTTGATCAGCACCGCCGCCGCCAGATCGTCCGGATGGCGCTGCGCCCAGGCCGCGGCGACCATGGCGCCGAGCGACATGGCCAGCACGCGGCAGGGCACGGCGATGCCCAGCCTGGCGATTTCGGCGTGGCACCAGTCGGCCATGGCTTCGACACGGGACGGACTCTCCATGCCGTTGAGTTTGCCGTTGCCGGGAAGATCGAGACAGATCACCGGAGCGCCGGGAAACGCCGCGCCCAGCTGTAGTGGGAAGCGGCCCCAGTGACGGGATTCCCGCGTCAGCCCGCGCAGCAGCACCCAGGGAGCGGCGGCGCTCACGCCGGCAAACCGCCGTACCAGCGCTGCATGGCAAGCTGCCGGTGTCCCTCGCGCACCGCGCCCTGCGGCAGCCAGAGCGCATGGCCGCTGGCGGCGCGGGTCATGAAATCGAGCCAGGCCAGATGACGGCGCAAGACACGCTGGCGGCGGTGCTCGATCAGCGGGTTGAACATGCCGTGCCGCGAAAACAGTTGCCGCGGGTTCTTCTTGACCCACAGCCAGGAGCCCATCTCCAGCGTCAGCGGCAGAAACACCCGGTCGCTGCGCTCCAGCGCGCGCAGGTAGAGGTAGTCCCAGAGGTCGCCGTGCGCCAGATACTGGCGGCTTTGCGGCTCGAACACATAGCGGTGGTGGCTGTGCGTCTGGTCGAGGATTTCCAGCAGCGCATGCATTTCCGCGAGGTGGGGAATCGGCATCACGGTATGGGCGTAGGGAAACCAGATTCGATCGCTGAGGCCGAAGCCGGAATGGCAATCGATGACCATGCTGAAACTGTGACTGAGCAGTTCGTCGTCCACCAAGCGGCATACAGCCGCCGTTTCCGCCTCCAGCGGCCCGGCAAGCGGCCCGCGATACCACGGCAGTTGCGAGCCGAGGCGATGTCCGCCAATCAGGAAGGGGGTACGCTCGCGCGCCTCCAGCGGCGCGTTGCGCATCAGGTCCACGCCCTGCGGATTGGCACGCGTGCGCCGCCACATGCCGCCGGGATTGACCACCGGCACGAAGACCAGGCGCAGGTGTTCCAGCTGACGCTGCAGCGTGGTATCCCAGCGCAGCCGGCTGACGACGCTGTGCAGGAAGGCAAGCGCGACCTGGGCGCCGATTCTTTCCAGGCCGTGCACGCCGCCGAAAATGCCGATCGCCGGCACCGCGGGATCGGGGTTGCCCAGGCTGATCGCATGGAGCGGCAGGCGCCTTGCGCCGCAATCGATCTGGCACAGGGTCCGCGCCTCGATGGCGGAACCGCCAGCGGCGATGATCTGCTCAAGTTCTTCGAGTTCGTGTGCGCCCGCGTCGGTCATCGCCGCAGGATAACGCAAGGCTTCGCGAATTATTTCGCGGTCTGCAGCCTTGCGGCGCTTTGGCGCAATTTGTCATCCAGGTGAAAACTTGCTGCAACACATGGCGGCTAAGGTGGGCAAGCCGGCGACATCAAACAAGGGGGTATCACCATGCAAGCCCTGCTCGACAGATTCTTCAGCGACATCGACCGCTTGTTCGACCACGAATGGGTGGCGATCTGGCTGCTCGACGACTTTTGAGCCCGCCAATAGTCAACCGGAAAGAACATGCTGCGCCGCTTCATCACCCATCCCGCCCTGGCGCTGGGCAGCACGCTGCTCTGGGGCGCCATCGAGTTGCTGGCCCTGCTGCGCTCGCGCTGGAGCGATCCCGGCCATCCGCGCCGCGGCTAGAACATCCGCAGCGACCGGCTGCCATTTCACCTTAAGAAAGACCAGGCAAACATGAACATCCACAGCGACGGAACCGTCGCCGCTGCAAACCCGCACGATCACGCGCTGCGGCAATTGATGGAGAACCGCGGACTGTATGCGGTGTACCAACCCATTCTCGATCTGCGTCAGGGCCGGCATTTCGCCTGCGAGGCGCTGATCCGCGGCCCCGAGGATTCCGCGCTGCACACGCCGGCCGCATTGTTCGCAGCCGCCGCCGCGGCGCAATGCACGCATGAACTCGAATGGCTCGCAGTGGAAACCGCGATCCTGCAATTTGCGGAACAGCGCTGCGCGCTGCGCCTGTTCGTGAACATGAGCATCGGCTGCCTGCACGCCAGCCGCCAGCGCCTGGGCGCAATCCGCCAGGATCTGCTGCGCCTGGGCGTGCCGCCATCGCGGATCGTCATCGAACTGACCGAAAACCAGTCGGTGACGGATTTCTCCGACCTGCAGGAAACCTTGCAGGACTTCCGCCACATCGGCATCCAGATCGCCATGGACGACATGGGCGAGGGTTTCTCCAATCTGCGCATGTGGTCGGAAGTGCGGCCGGAATTCGTCAAGATCGACCGCCATTTCGTCTCCGGCATCGACTCCGATCCGCTCAAGCTGCATTTCGTGCGCGCCATGCACGAGATCGCCGACGCCTGCGGCAGCGCCCTGATTGCCGAAGGCGTGGAAACCAAGGAGCAACTGGAAGTGCTGCGCGATCTGGGCATTCCCTACCTGCAGGGCTTCGGCATCGCCCGGCCGCACCGCGTCATCGCCGCCACGCAAGGTAATGCCCATCCGGTCGCGGCCAACGACAACATCCTGGTGCTGCCCTCGCGTTCCCTTGCCGAACGCCGCATGCCGCGCATCGACCAGCTGCTGCACGAAGTGATGCCGGTATCCCCGGATACCGACAACGACGCGGTGTATTCGATCTTCGCCCACCAGCCGGCGCTCAACACCGTGCCGGTGGTCGCCAACGGCACGCCGCTGGGGATGATCACCCGCAGTTCGCTGATCGACCGCTTTGCCCGTCCGTTCCGCCGCGAGCTCTACGGCAAGCGCTCCTGCTCGATCGTCATGGAGCCGCCGCAGTTGTTCGACGAGGGGCAGAGCGTACAGGAGGTTGCGCAGCACATCGGCAGCCTGCGCGGAACCGAGGTCTGCGACAGCTTCATCATCACCCGCCAGGGTCGCTATCGCGGCATCGGCTTCCTGCGCGAACTGATGGCGATCATCACCGATATGCAGATACGCGCCGCGCGCTACGCCAATCCCCTGACCCAGTTGCCGGGCAACGTGCCGATCAACGAACAGATGGATCGCCTGATCGAAGCCAAACACGGTTTCGTCGCGGCCTACTGCGATCTCGACCACTTCAAGCCCTACAACGACGCCTATGGCTACCGGCGCGGCGACCGGATGATCCAGCAAGTCGGCACATTGCTTGCGGAAGCCGCGGCCGATCACAAGGATTTCGTCGGTCACGTCGGCGGCGACGATTTCATCGTGCTGATGCAAAGCAGCGACTGGGAAGCACGCCTGCGCCGCGTGATCGGCGAGTTCGACGCGGCACTGGCACAGCATATGACGGCCGAGCATCTGCGCGCCGGCGGCTATTTTGGCGAGGACCGACGAGGGCACGCCGTGTTTCACCCGACGCCGGCCCTGTCGATCGGCTGCGTCATGGTGCAGCCCGGCGCCTTCGCCGCCCACTACGATGTCTCCGCCGCGCTCAGCGACGCAAAGAAGGAAGCCAAGCGCATCCCCGGCAGCGTGCTGTTCGTCGAGCGCCGCCAGTACCACGGCAATGTCGGCGCGGCGAAGGCCCCGCTCGAAGTCATTGCCGTAGCGCCAGCACCAACTTCCGCCGCGCGGCTACCCTGCTGGGCAATGTAGCCGCCGGCTTGCCGTCATCCCCCTGTCACACGCCCGGCTTAGTCTGCGGGCCTCACCGATTGGGATGGCAAATGGACCTGATTCTCTGGCGTCATGCCGAAGCAAGACAAGCATCCGGCACCCTGGCCGACAGCGACCGCGAACTCACTGCACGCGGCCTGGGACATGCCGAGCAGATGGCCGAGTGGCTGCGGCGGCAGCGGCTGCCGAAGGTCATGGTGATGTCGAGCCCTGCCAAGCGGGCGGTGCAGACGGCTGAAGCGCTCAACTTGCCGGTCAAGGTCACGCGGCAACTCGGCGTCGGCGCCAGCACCGCTGACCTGCTGGGCGCCGCCGGCTGGCCGGATCATTCCGGCGCGATCATCCTGGTCAGCCACCAGCCGGCGCTGGGCCGTCTGGCTTCATTGCTGCTGGCCGGCAGCGAGGCCGACTGGACCATCAAGAAGGCGGGTATCTGGTGGTTCACCAACCGCGTGCGCCACGACGAAACCCAGACTGTGCTGCGCGCGGTGCACAACCCCTGATCGCTTACTCGCCGAAGGCCTGCCGCACGACGCTGGCGATCGCCTCGGCCTGGCCCGACACGACCGCATCTTCGCGCCCTTCCACCATGACCCGCAGCAGCGGCTCGGTGCCCGACGGACGCAGCAGCACCCGTCCGCTGCCGTCGAGCGTGGCCTCGGCCGCCTTCACCGCGGAATGGATGCCGGCATTGGCGGCCCAGTCGAAACCGGCCGGCATGCGCACATTGATCAGCTTCTGCGGATACAGCCGCAGATCGGCGCAGGCCGCGGCCAGGGTCTCGCCGCCGGCGCGCAACGCGGCCAGCACCTGCAGCGCCGCGATGATGCCATCGCCCGTGGTGTGGCGATCGAGGCAGATGATGTGGCCCGAGTTCTCGCCGCCCAGCAGCCAGCCCTTCTCCTGCATCATTTCCAGCACATAGCGGTCGCCCACCCTGGCGCGGCCGAGGGCGATGCCGAGCCGGCCCAGCGCATGCTCGAAGCCGAGATTGCTCATCTGCGTGCCGGCCACACCGGGGACCGGCTGGCTGCGCGCGCGATGGCGGGCGATCACGTAGAGCAGCTGGTCGCCATCGTAGAGGGTGCCCGCGGCATCGACCATGACCAGCCGGTCGCCGTCGCCGTCGAGCGCGATGCCGCAGTCGGCGCGATGCTCGAGCACGGCCGCGCGCAAGGCCGCGGGGGCCGTGGCGCCGACATTCAGGTTGATGTTCAGTCCGTTCGGCGTGTCGCCAACGCCAACTATCTCGGCGCCGAGTTCATGGAACACGCTCGGTGCGACGTGATAGGCCGCGCCGTGGGCGCTGTCCACCACGATCTTGAGGCCGCGCAGGTCGAGGTCGTTGGGAAAGGTGCTCTTGCAGAATTCGATATAGCGCCCACCGGCGTCGTCGACGCGGCGCGCCTTGCCGAGTTTGGCGGATTCCATGCAGACCATCGGCTGCTCGAGCCGCGCCTCGATGTCGCGCTCGACCGCATCCGGCAGCTTGGTGCCCTGCGCCGAAAAGAACTTGATGCCATTGTCGTCATAGGGATTGTGCGAGGCGGAAATCACCACGCCCGCCTGCAGCCGCAGCGCGCGCGTCAGGTAAGCCACGGCCGGGGTCGGCATCGGCCCGCACAGCATCACGTCCACCCCCGCCGCCGAGAACCCGGCTTCCAGCGCGGCTTCCAGCATGTAACCGGAAATCCGCGTGTCCTTGCCGATCAGCACCGCGGGCCGCTCGGCGCCCAGCCCGTCGCGCGCGACAAGCGCCGCGCCGGCGGCGAAGCCCAGGCGCATGATGAGATCCGGCGTGATCGGCACCTGTCCGACGCGGCCGCGAACACCGTCGGTACCGAAATACTTGCGTCCCATTCAATAATCCTCCACAGCTTGCAATACGGCGAGCGCATCGCGCGTCGCAGCGACGTCATGCACGCGCAAAATCCGTGCGCCGCCCAGCACCGCCAGCACATGCGCAGCGACGCCGGCATGGACTCGTTCCATGGCGGGGCGTCCGGTGAGCAGGCCCAGCATCGACTTGCGCGACATGCCGACCAGCAGCGGCAGCCCGGGTACCAGCAGTTCCTCCAGGTGGCGCAACAGAGCGATATTGTGCGCCAGGGTTTTGCCGAAGCCAAAACCCGGATCGACCGCAATCCGGTTCAGGGCGATGCCCGCCGCTTCAGCGGCGGCCACGCGCTCGCCAAGAAAGCTGGCGACCTCGCCGACGATATCGCTGTAGTGCGGATCGTCCTGCATGGTGCCCGGGGTGCCCTGCATGTGCATCAGGCAGACGGCGGCGCTGCCGGCGGCGACGATCTCCAGCGCCCCCGGTGCGCGCAGCGCGTTGATGTCGTTGATCATGTCGGCGCCGGCCGCCAGCGCGGCGCGCATCACCCCCGGTTTGAAGGTATCGACCGACAGTGCGACACCGCTGCCGTGCAAGCCTTCGATCACCGGCAGCAGGCGATCGATCTCCTGCTGTGCCGCCACCGGAGGCGCCCCCGGTCGCGTCGACTCGGCGCCGAGGTCGAGAATCTGGGCGCCCTCTTCGATCAGGCGCATGCCGAGTGCAATGGCCGCCGCGGTATCACCGTGCAGTCCGTCGCCGGAAAAGGAATCGTCGGTCAGATTGACGATGCCCATGATCAGCGGGCGCTCGGCGTTGAGCACGAAGCGGCCGCAGTGAAAATTCTGTGTCATGAAAAAACGCGGGCCGCCGAATCGGTTCTGCTTCGGCGGCCCATCTTGGCTGGGTTAATGATCAGGCCGGTGCCGGCGCGGTCGGCTCGGGACCGGGCGCGCTGTCGCCCCTCGGCGCCGGCGGCGCACTGGAGGGCTTGGGCGGGCGCGGCGGCAGGCCGGCCATGATGTCGTTGATCTGGTCGGCGTCGATGGTTTCCATCTCCAGCAGCGCCGCCGTCATCGCCTCGACCTTGTCGCGATTGTCTTCCAGCAGCTTGCGCGCCCGCGCGTACTGTTCGTCGAGGATGCGGCGAATCTCGTCGTCCACCTTCTGCATGGTCGATTCGGAAACGTTCTTGTGCGTGGTGACGGAGCGGCCGAGGAAGATCTCGCCTTCCTCTTCGCCATACACCATGATGCCCAGGCTTTCCGACATGCCCCACTGCGTGACCATGCGCCGCGCCAGATCGGTGGCGCGCTGGAAGTCGTTGGAGGCGCCGGTGGTCATCTGCTGCATGAACAGCTCTTCCGCGATACGCCCGCCGAACAGCACGGTGATGGTGCTGAGCAGACGCTCGCGGTCCTGGCTGTAGCGTTCCTGATCGGGCAACTGCATGGTCAGGCCCAGCGCCCGGCCGCGCGGGATGATGGTGACCTTGTGCACCGGGTCGGTCTTGGGCAGCAGCTTGGCCACCACGGCGTGGCCGGACTCGTGGTAGGCGGTGTTGCGGCGCTCTTCCTCGGGCATGACCATGGAGCGGCGCTCGGCGCCCATCATGATCTTGTCCTTGGCACGCTCGAAGTCCTCCATGTCCACCAGGCGCTTGTTGCTGCGAGCGGCGAACAGCGCGGCTTCATTAACCAGGTTGGCCAGGTCGGCGCCGGAGAAACCCGGGCAGCCGCGGGCCAGGATCGAGGCGTCGATGTCCGGCGCCACGGGTACCTTGCGCATATGCACCTTGAGAATCTGCTCGCGGCCGCGGATGTCCGGCAGCGGTACCACCACCTGGCGGTCGAAGCGGCCGGGGCGCAGCAGGGCCGGGTCGAGCACGTCGGGACGGTTGGTCGCGGCGACCACGATGACGCCGGCGGAACCCTCGAAGCCGTCCATCTCGACCAGCATCTGGTTCAGCGTCTGCTCGCGCTCGTCGTTACCGCCACCGAGGCCGGCGCCGCGCTGGCGGCCGACGGCATCGAGCTCGTCGATGAAAATGATGCAGGGCGCGGCTTTCTTCGCCTGGTCGAACATGTCGCGCACGCGCGCGGCGCCGACGCCGACAAACATCTCGACGAAGTCGGAACCCGAGATCGAGAAGAAAGGCACCTTGGCCTCGCCGGCGATCGCCTTGGCCAGCAAGGTCTTGCCGGTGCCGGGCGAGCCGACCAGCAGCACGCCGCGCGGAATGCGGCCGCCGAGCTTCTGGAACTTGGTCGGGTCGCGCAGGAAGTCGACCATTTCATAGACTTCTTCCTTGGCCTCGTCGCAGCCGGCCACGTCGGCAAAGGTGATCGTGTTCGACGATTCATCCATCATGCGCGCGCGGCTCTTGCCGAAGGAGAAGGCCCCGCCCTTGCCGCCGCCCTGCATCTGGCGCATGAAGAAAACCCAGACGCCGATCAAGAGCAGCATCGGGAACCAGGAGACGAAGATGCTGGTCAGGAAGGACTGTTCCTCTTCGGGCTTGGCGACGACCTTGACGTTGTTCTTGAGCAGATCGGAGACCATCCACAGGTCCGGCGGCGCGTAGGTGGTGATGCGCTTGCCATCGTTGGTGGTGGCTTCCAGCGTACGGCCCTGAATCACCACCTTGGCGATACGCCCCTGCTTCACCTCTTCGAGGAACTGGGAATATTCCAGTGAGCCGAGCACAGCCTGACGCGTGTTGAACTGATTGAACACCGTCATCAGGACTATGCCGATCACCAGCCAGATCGCCATGTTTTTGAACATATTATTCAAGGAGTAGCCTCTCTTTCCCTCAAGCGGGAGTACATATCAGGTCATTCTAGTGCCGATCGCCCTACCCTGCAAACCGCATAGACCGTGCCTCAGGCCTTCTTGTTCCGCGCCAGCAGGTATATCTCGGCGCTGCGGTTGCGTGAAGCGGCCGGCTTTCTCATATGCAAAGTCTGAAACTGTTGCTGCAGGGCATGGCGCAATTCCATGAAACCATCGCCCTGAAACACCTTGGTCAGCATGTCGCCACCGGGTTTCAGATGCAGCGCACAGAATTCCAGGGTCAATTCGGCCAAAACCATCACGCGCGCCTGATCGACCATGCCGATACCCGACATATTGGGGGCCATGTCCGACAATACAAGGTCGACCTGGCGGCCACCGAGGGCATCGGTCAGCGCCTGCAACACCGCGTCCTCGTGGAAATCGCCCTGGATGAACTCGACGCCATGCACCGGTTCCATCGGCAGCAGATCCAGCGCGACCAGGCGCCCGCCGGGCGCGATGCGCTTCGCCGCAACCTGCGACCAGCTGCCGGGCGCGGAGCCGAGATCGACCACGGTCATGCCGGGCTTGAGCAGCTTGTCCTTGTCGTCGATTTCGGTCAGCTTGAACGCGGCGCGGGATCGCCAGCCCTCGACCCGGGCCCGCTGCACGTAGGCGTCATTGACGTGCTCGGTGATCCAGGCCTTGGTGGTCTTGTTCTTCTTGACCTTCTGTTTGCTCTCGATCTTGCCGCTCACGTTACAATCCCGCCATGACTGAAAATTCCACCCAACTGAGCCCCATCCAGCGCCGCGCCCTGCGGGCCGCCGCGCATCATCTGAATCCCGTCGTTTCCATCAGCCAGAAAGGCCTGACGCCTTCCGTGCTGACCGAGATCGACCGCTGTCTCAAGGCTCACGAACTGATCAAGCTGCGACTTTACGGCATCGAGCGTGAAAATCGCGAGGCCTTGTTCACTGAAATCTGCACCGCGCTCGACTGCGCCCAGGTGCAGCACATCGGCAACCTGCTGGTGCTCTGGCGCGAGAACCCCAAGGATCTCGCCGCAGAGTTGGCGCTGGCGCCACGGCGCAAGGCGGCGCCCGCAACCAAGAAACAAGCCGCCGCACGCAGCGAAGCGCGCAACCGCAAGCCGCGCCAGGGCTAGCGTCCCCGACCTCGTTCCTGCAACACTGCCAGCGCGATCCCGAGCAGGGATTGCGCCAGGTAAAGCGCGCTCGACACGCCATGCCAAGTGCTGAACCGCTCGCGCAATGCGCTTTCCATGACCCGGCGTGGCAGCGCATCGGCCTTGAGCTGCTCCAGTATCGGCTGCACGCCGAAATGTCCGGCCGCGGTCAGCGCCAGCATCAGCAGCACGATCCAGAACACGCCCGACTGCACCGATCGCCAGCCCTTGGCAAACATCACGAACAGGATCAGGTAGCTGCCGCAGGCCAGGCCGACCCAGGCCATGACGGTAAACATCGCACCGGCCAGATTGCCGGCCATGGCGCGATCCGCCAACTGGGCGAACAGCACGGGGGCCGCGATGAAACCGATCGCCAGGAGGCCGCCGACCCAGACGGCAACCGCGATGCTGTAGAGCGCAGAGGCCAGTTGCCTCATGTCGGATCAAAGATACTTGACGTCGAGTATCTCGTACTCGCGCCGGCCGCCCGGCGTCTGCACCTCGGCCACGTCGCCGGCGAACTTGCCGATCAGCGCGCGCGCCACCGGTGAGTTCAGCGACAGCATGCCGGCCTTGATATCGGCTTCGTCGTCGCCGACGATCTGATAAGTCACCTTGCCGCCGCTGTCCATGTCTTCCAGTTCGACCGTGGAACCGAAGACGACGCGGCCATCGGCATCCAGCGAAGCCGGATCGATGATCTGCGCATTGCCCAGCTTGCCCTCGACTTCCTTGATGCGGCCTTCGATGAAACCCTGGCGCTCCTTGGCGGCGTCGTATTCGGCGTTCTCCGAGAGGTCGCCATGCGAGCGCGCCTCGGCGATCGCCGCAATGACCGCAGGACGATCGACCGCCTTCAGGCGCTGCAGTTCCTTGCGCAGCAGATCGGCACCGCGCAGGGTAATCGGAAATTTTGCGCTCATACGTTCAACTCGGCGTGCAAGGCCTGCAAGGAATAGGTTTCGAGACCGTCGTGGCGCATGCCGGCGCAGGCGGCACGGCCGCCCTCGACGGTAGTAAACAACGTCACCTTGGCGCCCAGGGCGGAAGTGCGGATCGAACGCGAATCGGCAATCGCCGTGCGCTTTTCCTCGACGGTGTTCACGATCAGCACGATTTCGCCGTTCTTGATCATATCGACGATGTGCGGCCGCCCTTCGGTGACCTTGTTCACGATGCCGACCGGAATGCCGGCCGCCTCGATCGCGCCGCCGGTACCGCGCGTGGCAACCAGCGCGAAGCCAAGTTCATGAAGCTCGCGCGCGACATCGACGGCCTTCGGCCGGTCGGCCGGCTTGACGCTGATGAACACCTTGCCCGACTTCGGCAGGCGCGTACCGGCGGCAAGCTGCGACTTGACGAAAGCCTCGCCGAACGTGCGGCCGACGCCCATCACCTCGCCGGTGGATTTCATCTCGGGGCCGAGGATGGTATCGACGCCGGGGAACTTGATGAAGGGGAACACCGCTTCCTTCACCGAAAAATAGGGCGGGATGATTTCGCGCGTCACGCCCTGGTCGGCCAGGCTGCGACCAGCCATGCAGCGCGCGGCGATCTTGGCCAGCGGCAGGCTGGTCGCCTTGGAGACGAAGGGCACCGTGCGCGAGGCGCGCGGATTGACTTCGAGCACGTACACCACAGCCTCGTCGCCACGACCCTGAATGGCGAACTGCACGTTCATCAGGCCGACGACATTAAGGCCCTTGGCCATCATCTCGGTCTGGCGGCGCAACTCGTCCTGGATTTCCGGCGACAGTGAGAACGGCGGCAGCGAACAGGCGGAATCACCCGAATGCACGCCTGCCTGTTCGATGTGCTCCATGATGCCGCCGATCAGAACCTGCGTGCCGTCGCACAGCGCATCGACATCGACCTCGGTGGCGTCGTTGAGGAAGCGATCGAGCAGCACCGGCGAATCGAAGGAGACCTTGATCGCGTCGCGCATGTAGCGTTCGAGATCCTTCTGCTCATGGACGATTTCCATGGCGCGGCCGCCCAGCACGTAGGAGGGGCGCACCACCAGCGGGTAGCCGATCTCGGCCGCGAGGCGAATCGCGTCGGGTTCGGTGCGCGCGGTGCGGTTCGGCGGCTGCTTCAAGCCCAGGTCGTGCAGCAGCAACTGGAAGCGCTCGCGGTCCTCGGCGGCGTCGATCATGTCGGGGCTGGTGCCGATGATCGGCACGCCGTTGGCTTCGAGTTCGCGCGCCCGCTTCAACGGCGTCTGGCCGCCGAACTGCACGATGACGCCGGTGGGCTGCTCGACATGGACGATTTCGAGGATATCTTCCAGCGTTACCGGTTCGAAGTAGAGGCGAACCGAGGTGTCGTAGTCGGTGGACACGGTTTCCGGATTGCAGTTGACCATGATGGTCTCATAGCCGTCCTCGCGCATCGCCAGCGCCGCATGCACGCAGCAGTAGTCGAACTCGATGCCCTGGCCGATGCGGTTGGGGCCGCCGCCGAGCACCATGATCTTCTTGCGGTTGCCGGGCCGCGCCTCGCACTCTTCCTCGTAGGTCGAATACATGTAGGCCGTTGCCGTGGAGAACTCGCCGGCGCAGGTATCGACGCGTTTATATACCGGACGGATGCCGAGCGCGTGACGTCGTTCGCGCACCGCCGTCTCGCCGCTGGCGCCGGCCGCCGCATCGTGGCTGGCATTGACCAGGGTGCCGATGCGCCGGTCGGAGAAGCCCTTGCGCTTGAGATCGCGCAGGGTGAGGGCGTCGAGGTCGTCCAGGTTCTGCGAACACATCCAGCCTTCGGTGGTGACGATGTCCTCGATCTGCACCAGGAACCAGGGATCGATCTTGGTCAGGTCGAACACCTGCTGCAGCGTGTAGCCTTCGCGGAAAGCCTGCGCCACGTACCAGATGCGCTGCGGGCCGGGGCTGGCCAGTTCGCGGTTGATTTCCTCGCGGTCGGCTGCAATTTCGTCGAAGCCATAGACGCTGACTTCCAGCCCGCGCAAGGCCTTCTGCATCGATTCCTGGAAACTGCGACCGATCGCCATGACCTCGCCGACCGACTTCATCTGCGTCGTCAGGCGGTCATTGGCCTGCGGGAACTTCTCGAAGGCAAAGCGCGGCACCTTGGTCACCACGTAGTCGATCGAGGGTTCGAAGGAGGCCGGCGTGGCGCCGCCGGTGATGTCGTTCTTCAGTTCGTCGAGCGTGAAGCCCACTGCCAGCTTGGCCGCCACCTTGGCGATCGGGAAACCCGTGGCCTTCGAAGCCAGCGCCGAGGAGCGCGACACGCGCGGGTTCATCTCGATCACCACCATCGCGCCGTTCTTCGGCTTGATCGCGAATTGCACGTTGGAGCCGCCGGTGTCGACGCCGATCTCGCGCAGCACGGCGATGCTGGCGTTGCGCATGATCTGGTATTCGCGGTCGGTCAGGGTCTGCGCCGGAGCGACGGTGATCGAGTCGCCTGTATGCACGCCCATCGGATCGAGGTTTTCGATCGAGCAGATGATGATGCAATTGTCCTTGTGGTCGCGCACCACCTCCATCTCGTACTCTTTCCAGCCCAGCAGCGATTCCTCGATCAGCAGTTCCTTGGTCGGCGAGGCTTCCAGGCCGCGCTTGCAGATCTCGACGAATTCCTCCTGGTTGTAGGCAATGCCGCCGCCCGAGCCGCCCATGGTGAAGGACGGTCGGATGATCGCCGGGAAGCCGATCGCGCCCTGCACCTGCTGCGCCTCCTCCATGCTGTGGGCGATGCCGGAGCGCGCGCTACCTAAGCCGATGCGAGTCATGGCCTGCTTGAACTTCTCGCGGTCCTCGGCCATGTCGATGGCCTCGCGCGAGGCGCCGATCATCTCGACGCCGTATTTTTCCAGCACGCCATGCTTGGCCAAGTCGAGCGCGCAGTTCAGCGCGGTCTGCCCGCCCATGGTCGGCAGCACGGCATCGGGCCGCTCCTTGGCGATGATGTTTTCCAGCACGCGCCAGGTGATCGGCTCGATATAGGTGACGTCGGCCGTACCCGGGTCGGTCATGATCGTCGCCGGATTGGAGTTGACCAGGATCACCCGGTAGCCCTCTTCGCGCAGCGCCTTGCAGGCCTGGGCGCCGGAATAATCGAACTCGCAGGCCTGGCCGATGACGATCGGGCCGGCGCCGATGATCAGAATGCTGTGTATGTCGCTACGCTTGGGCATGATTGCTTAAATTTGGTCCGTCATTTCAGGGTCGAATCGGCAAGCCTCGCGCCGAATCCGATGAACATTGCGCCGACCCCGCCGGTGGCGCCCGCCGCCAGCCGCCGTCGGCTGCGGAACTGCCGTGCCAGATGGGCACCGCCCAGAATCAGTGCCGACAGATACAGGCCGCTGATGATCTGGCAGATCACGCCGAGAATCAGGAAGGACAGTGCCGGCCAAGCATAGCCCGGATCGACGAACTGGATGAAGAAGGAGACGAAGAACATGATTGCCTTGGGGTTCATCAGGCTGATCACCAGCGCGGCATGGAAAGGCCGTGTCGCATCGACACTGGGCTGCGCCTCGGCGACCTGTCCGCGTTGCTGCCACATCGACCACGCGGCACGCAAGAGGCCGAGGCCCAGCCATGCCAGATAGGCCGCGCCGATGTATTTCAGCACCATGAACAGGGCGGGACTGGCCTGCAGCACAGAGGCCACGCCGGTCGCCGACAGCACCATCAGGATCGCGTCGCCGGCGAAGATGCCGCAGGCGCCGCGATAGCCGGCCCGAACGCCGCGCTGGGAAGCCACCGCCAGCACATACAGGGAATTGGGGCCGGGCAGGAGCACGATGAAAATCGTGCCCAGCACATAGGTCGTGAGATCGGTGATGCCGTAGACCATGGGCTATTTCGCGGCCATCGAGCGGATGAAGCGGTCGAACAGATAGGCCACGTCGTGCGGACCCGGACTGGCTTCGGGGTGCCCCTGGAAGCAGAAGGCCGGTCGATCGGTCCAGGCCATGCCCTGCAGGCTGCCGTCGAACAGCGAGACGTGGGTGATTTTCACGTTCTGCGGCAGGCTCGCCGGATCGACCGCGAAGCCGTGGTTCTGGCTGGTGATCAATACCTGGCCGGACTCCAGATCCTTGACCGGATGATTGGCGCCATGGTGGCCGAACTTCATTTTCAGGGTCTTGCCGCCGGCCGCCAGCCCCATCAGCTGATGACCAAGGCAGATGCCGAAGATCGGCAGGCGCTGTTCGAGAAATTCGCGGATCGCCGCCACCGCGTAATCGCAGGGTTCCGGATCGCCGGGTCCGTTGGACAGGAAGATGCCGTCGGGATTCAAGGCCAGCACCTCCGCCGCGGGCGTCCGTGCCGGCACCACGGTCAGGTCGCAGCCACGCGAGGCCAGCATGCGCAGGATATTGCGCTTGATGCCGAAATCGTAGGCGACGACCTTGTACGGAAAGTTCGCGGGTTGCGCAAAGCCGCTGCCGAGCGCCCACTCGCCTTCGCGCCAGGGATATGGCTGCTGGGCGCTGACCACTTGCGCCAGGTCCATGCCGGCCAGGCCGGGGAAGGCGCGCGCCTGGGCCACGGCGGCGTCAGCATCGAGATGCTCGCCTGCGTTGGCAGAGACGAGACAGCCGGCCTGGGCGCCGTTTTCGCGCAGGATGCGGGTCAGCTTGCGGGTGTCGATGTCGGCCAGGCCGAGCACGTTCTCGGCGCGCAGCCAGGCATCGAGGGTCTGTTCGCTGCGGAAGTTTGAGGCCAGCAAGGGCAGGTCGCGGATCACCAGGCCGGCGGCATGAACGGACGCCGCTTCGCAGTCCTGGCGATTGACGCCGTAGCTGCCGATGTGCGGATAGGTGAGGGTGACGATCTGGCGGGCGTAGGACGGATCCGTGAGGATTTCCTGGTAGCCGGTCAATGCGGTATTGAAGACCACTTCGCCGACGCTGCTACCGCTGGCGCCTATGCCCTTGCCTCTAAACACCGTTCCGTCGGCCAGGGCAAGAAGGGCGGGCGGAAAGTGAGGCACGATGGGGCTCCCGGAACAAGACAATGCGGCGATCGGAACCGGACACCGCTCGATTCACATAGCGTCCGGCAAACCTGTGGATTATAGCTTGTCGCGTTGCCCATCGCAAATGCGCGCAACGCGACGCAGCCGGTTACCGCAGCTACCGACTCACTTCAAGCCCAGCACATCCTGCATGTCGAACAGGCCGCGCTCGCGCCCATGCATGAAGCGACCCGCCCGCAGGGCGCCCTGCGCATAAGGCATGCGACTGGCGGACTTGTGGGTGATCTCGATGCGCTCGCCGGTGCCGGCAAACAGCACGGTATGGTCGCCGACGATATCGCCGCCGCGGATGGTCGAGAAGCCGATCTGCGTCGCCGGCCGCTCGCCGGTATGCCCTTCGCGGCCGTAAACGGCACACTCGGACAGGTCGCGACCGAGCGCCGCCGCCACCACTTCGCCCATGCGCAGCGCGGTCCCCGACGGGGCATCGACCTTGTGGCGGTGATGGGCTTCGATCACTTCGACGTCGTAACCTTCGTTCAAGATGCGTGCGGCGACATCGAGCAGGCGGAATACGGCATTGACGCCCACAGCCATGTTCGGCGCGAACACCACGGGAATTTCCTGCGCCGCCTCTTCGATGGTGCGCTTGCCTTGCGCCGAAAATCCAGTGGTGCCGATGACCAGACTGACCTTGTGGCGACGGCAGGCCTCCAGATGCAGCAAGGTGCCCTCCGGCCGCGTAAAGTCGATCAGGCAGTCGGCGACCGCCAGCGCGGCATCGAGATCGGCCGTGATCGTGACGCCACAGGGCGCACCGACCAGTTCGCCGGCATCCTTGCCGATGAACGGACTGCTGCCGTGCTCCAGCGCGGCAGCCAGGCTGGCGCCCGGGTCCTGCTGCACCGCCTCGATCAGGGTGCGGCCCATGCGCCCGGAACTGCCGACGATGGCATAGCGTATCTTTTCCATGCCCTATTTCTTCTCTTGAGCCTCGGCCGCGGCGCTGGCCGGTGCCGGAATTTCCACGACCTGGGTGGTCGGGCGCGGCGCCTGGCCCGCGGTCGCTTCCTCGGCAACCACGTCGCCCGCCACACGCGTCAGCTTGTTGTCCTGGAAAAACACGGTCATCGTCCGCTGCTGCACCTCGCCACGCCCCGGCCGGAAGCGATACACGTAGTCCCAGCGATCGGCGTGGAACATGTCGGCAACCAAGGGCGAACCGAGAATGAAACGCACCTGGTCGCGAGTCAGACCCGGCTTCAACTGCGCCACCATTTCCTGGGTGACGAAATTGCCCTGGCGCACATCGATGCGATAGGGCGTCAGATAGTTGGTGATCTGCGGGGTATTGGAACAGGCTGCCAGGAACGGCAGGAGCAACAGGATGCGCTTCATCGGGAAATTCCGGGAAAACCACTGGTCATTGATGGCTGCCCTATTCTGGCACGCCTCGTCATTTCCCGATCGCATTATCCCAATCGGGGCGCGAAAACTATATCATAGCTGCCCGCCCCCACTGCACCTACCCAAGCGGCCCAGACGCCACGCTAAGGCTTTATGACCCATCCCGACGATCTCAAGAGCATCGGCCTCAAGGCGACGTATCCGCGCCTGAAGATACTCGACCTGTTCCACAAACTGCAGGATGAGGGTTCGCCGCGCCACGTCACGGCAGAAGACGTCTATCGGCACCTGCTGGCCGACGGCCTGGACATCGGACTGGCCACGGTGTATCGGGTGCTGACCCAGTTCGAACAGGCCGGATTGCTGCAAAGGCACCATTTCGAATCCGGCAAGGCGATTTTCGAACTCAATGAAGGCAAGCACCACGACCATCTGGTCTGCCTGCAATGCGGACGCGTCGAAGAATTCTTCGATGCCGAGATCGAAAAGCGCCAGCACAAGATAGCCGCAGAGCGTGGCTTCACGGTGCGCGAACACGCGCTATACCTTTACGTCGAGTGCAACAAACCGGATTGCCCGCACCGCAAACATCCACATTCCACGTAAGCACTCGTGGAAGCCTTCCTGACTTCGACCACCCTGGTCGCGATCGCCGAAATCGGCGACAAGACCCAGTTGCTGTCCTTCGTGCTCGCCGCACGACTGAGGAAGCCCTGGGCCATCATCGCCGGCATTTTCGTCGCCACGGTGCTCAACCACGCCCTGGCCGGCTCGGTCGGCGTCTGGCTGGCGCAGCTGATCGCGCCGCAATGGCTACCGTGGATCACCGGCGCCGTGTTCATTGCCTTCGGCCTCTGGGCGCTGCACCCGGATTCGCTCGACGAAGACCCGAAGATCCATCCCGCCGGCGCCTTCGTCACCACCACGATCGCCTTCTTCATCGCCGAAATGGGCGACAAGACGCAGTTCGCCACCGTGGCACTGGGGGCGCAGTTTCAGGGGGCGCTGTTCGCTGTCGTGATGGGTACCACGCTGGGCATGATGCTGGCCAATGTGCCGGCCGTCATCATCGGCGAGAAGCTGGCCAAGCGTCTGCCGCTGCACCTGATCCGTTGGATCGCGGCCGCCGTGTTCATCGCCACCGGCATCTACACCATGCTCGGCGCGCCGGCCATTCCGGGCTAACCGATACCCAGCATCTCCGCGGCGTGGCGGCGCGTGGTGTCGGTGATCTTCTCGCCGCCCAGCATGCGGGCGATCTCGCCGATGCGGGATTCCCGGTCGAGCACGCTGACCGAGGATGTCGTCGCGCCGTCGTGCGTCTGCTTGGCGATCGACCATTGCCAGTCGGCCTGCGCCGCCACCTGCGGCAGATGGGTCACGCACAGCACCTGGCGGCTCTTGCCCAGTTCGCGCAGCATGCGGCCGACAATCTCGGCGACGCGACCACCGATGCCGACATCGACTTCGTCGAAAATCAGCGTACCCGCGGGATTTGCTTGGCTGGCGATGACCTGCAAGGCCAGGCCGATGCGCGACAGCTCGCCGCCCGATGCCACCTTGGCCAGCGCGCGCAAGGGCTGGCCGGCATTGGCCGAAACCAGGAATTCGACACTTTCCAAGCCGCTGGCGGCGCCATCGGGCAAGACTTCCAGGGCAATTTCGAAGCGCCCGCCGGCCATCGCCAGTTCCTGCATGCCGGCCGTCACGGCTTTGGACAAGGCCTTGGCGGTCTTGCTGCGCAGCGCCGAAAGCTGCTTCGCGACCTGGCGGAAAGCCGCTTCCGTCCTGGCTTCGCGCTCGGCCAACGCGGCCGGATCGGCGCGCAGCGTGAGTTCTTCCAGGCGCGCCTGCAGCCGCTGCAGCAACTCGGGCAGTTCGTCAGGCGTGACCCGGTGCTTGCGCGCCATCTGGGTCACGGCGTCGATGCGGCTGTCGAGTTCGTTCAACCGCGCCGGATCGAGTTCCAGCCTGTCCTGATAACGCCGTAGCGCCAGCGCCGACTCTTCGAGCTGGATCAGCGCGCTTTCAAAAAGTTGCGCCGCCTCGCCCAGTGCCGCATCGTAGCCGGTCAGTTCCGTCAGTCGGGCTCCGGCGTGCTGGAGCAGCGGCAGGCTGGCCGCCTCGCCGTCTTCCAGCGCCGCCAGCGCGGCACTGGCGCCTTCCAGCAGGGCATTGGCATTGCCCAGGCGGCGCTGTTCCTGTTCGGTTTCCAGCCATGCGTCGGCATCGAAGGCCAGGGCGACAAGTTCCTTGACCTGCCATTCGAGCAGTTCGCGCTCGCGCAGCGTGGCCTCGACATCCTTTTCCGCCGCGAGGCGCGCCTCGCGCGCTGTGCGCCAGGTGCCGTATGCAGCGGCGACGTCGCGCGCCAGCGCCTGCGCTCCGGCATGGGTATCGAGCAGGTCGCGCTGGGCATCGCTGCGCAGCAGCGAATGATGGGCATTCTGGCCGTGGATGTCGGCCAGGAAATCGGCCACCTCGCGCAACTGCCCGAGTGTCGCCGCGGCGCCGTTGATATAGGCGCGGGAACGCCCGGCGCTGTCGATCACGCGCCGCAGCAGGCAGGCATCGCTGTCATAGTCGTTGGCCTGCAGCCAGTCGTGCAGACCGCCGCCCGGCGCCACGTCGAATTCGGCGGAAATCTCGGCGCGCTCGGCCCCGCTCCTGACCACCGTCGCATCGGCGCGCTCGCCCAGCGCCAGCGACAGCGCATCGACCAGGATCGACTTGCCGGCGCCGGTCTCGCCGGTCAGGGCGCCGAAGCCGCCGCCGAATTCGAGTTCGAGGCGGTCGACAATGACGAAATCGCGGATAGTCAGATGCAGCAGCATGTTTCGATAATTATCAGCGACGCGGGGTCGAGCTCCAGTGCAGCTTCTCGCGCAGCATCGCGAAATAGCTGTAGCCCGGCGGATGCAGCAGGGTGATGTTGTGGTGCGAACGGCGGATGCGCACGACGTCGCCGGCACGGGCGTCGAAGCGCGTCTGGCCGTCGAAATGGACCCGCGCATCGTGCGGCGGCAGCAAGGCGATATCGATCGTGCAACTGTCGTTGACCGTGATCGGGCGGTTCGACAGCGCGTGCGGGCACAAGGGCACGATGGCGATGCCGGGTACCGATGGATGCAGGATCGGGCCGTTGGCGGACAACGCATAGGCCGTCGAGCCGGTCGGCGTCGATACGATCAGGCCGTCGGCGCGCAGGACGTGGATCAACTCGCCATCGACCTTGACTTCGAGTTCGATCATGCGGCCGATATCGCCCTTGTTGACCACCACATCGTTGAGCGCCAGCGTCTGATAGGCCGCCGCGCCGTCGCGCAGCACCTCGGCGTTGAGCAGAAACCTCTGTTCGCGCGAAAACTTGCCTTCGAGCAGGGCGGTGATGCTTTCGATCATCGCGCCCAGGGCGATGTCGGTCATGAAGCCGAGCCGTCCCTGGTTGATGCCGACCAGCGGCACATCAAAGCGGGCCAGGCTGCGCGCGGCATTGAGCATGGTACCGTCGCCGCCCAGAATCACCGCCAGCCGGGCACGGACGCCTATCGCGTCGTAGTCGGCGACCGCATAGCCGTTGGCGCCGACGGCCGCTGCGGTGGCCTCTTCCAGCAACACCTCGACGCCGCGCTGGCGCAGAAACGCAGCCAGCGACAGCAGGGACTCGGCAATCTCCCGGCTCTGGTATTTGCCGATCAGGGCGATGGTCGGAAATGCGCTGTTCATGCCGCCGATTAAACCACAACGCCGCGGGCTTTTTGCTGACGGCCGCCTGCCGAAGTCCGTGCGGAGACCGTCTGCCGGGCTGCTAGAATCAACGCCATGCTCGACTATCGTGCGCAAACCCTGCTGAAGACCCTGATCGAACGCTATATCGCGGAAGGTCAGCCGGTCGGTTCGCGCACGCTGTCGAAATACTCCGGCCTCGAACTGTCGCCGGCGACGATCCGCAACGTCATGTCGGACCTGGAGGAGATGGGCTTCATCGCCAGCCCGCACACCTCGGCCGGGCGCGTGCCGACACCCCTGGGCTACCGGCTCTTCGTCGATTCCCTGCTGACGGTGCGGCCCTTGAAAAGCAGCGAGCTTTCGGAAATGCAGGACGCGATCCAGCCCGACCAGCCGCAACTGGTGATCAGCCATGCCTCGCAGCTGCTGTCGCAGCTCACCGCCTTCGCCGGAGTCGTGGTGGCGCCGCGGCGGCAGCAGCCGCGCATCCGCCAGATTGAGTTTCTGAGCCTGTCGGACAAGCGCGTGCTGCTGATCATCGTCACCGCCGATGGCGACGTGCAGAACCGCATCCTGTTCACCCAGCGCAATTACAACCCGACCGAACTGATCGAGGCCGCCAACTACCTGAACCAGAACTGCCTCGGCCTCGACTTCGATCAGGTGCGCGCGCGCGTGGTGGAAGAACTGCGCCAGTTGCGCGCCGACATGTCGGAGCTGATGACCGCCGCACTCGATGCCGGCAATCGGGCGATTTCCGACACCTCGACGCAATACGTGATCAGCGGCGAGAAGAACCTGCTCGACGTCGAGGACCTGTCGTCCAACATGTCGCGCCTGCGTCGCCTGTTCGACCTGTTCGAGCAGAGAACCGGGCTGGCCCAGCTGCTGGAGCTCTCCAGCCGTGCCGAAGGCGTGCAGGTGTTCATCGGCGGCGAATCCGGCATCGCGCCGCTCGACGAATGCAGCGTGGTCGCCGCGCCCTACGAGGTCGACGGCGAGATCGTCGGCACCATCGGCGTCATCGGCCCCACAAGAATGGCCTACGAACGCGTGATTCCGATCGTCGACATCACCGCCAAGTTGCTCAGCTCGGCACTTTCCGCGCCCTGAGATGCCGCGCTACGCTGCCGAACCCGCGCCGAAGCACGGCGCCGCGCGCCGTACTGCCGTCCTGCTGGTGAATCTCGGCACCCCGGAGGCGCCCACAGCCGCGGCATTGCGCCCCTATCTCAAGCAGTTTCTGTGGGATCCGCGCGTGGTCGAAATTCCGCGCGCCGTCTGGTGGCTGATTCTCAACGGCATCATCCTCAACCTGCGCCCGGCGAAATCGGCGGCAAAGTACGCCCAAATCTGGATGTCCGACGGCTCGCCGCTGAAGGTGCATACCGAACGCCAGGCCAGGCTGCTCAGGGGCTGGCTGGGCCAGGCCGGCAATCCGGAACTCGTCGTCAGCTGGGCGATGCGCTATGGCCAGCCTTCGATCGCTGGCGTGCTCGACCAGTTCAAGCGCGACGGGGTCGAGCGCGTGCTGGTGCTGCCGCTCTACCCGCAATACGCGGCCAGCTCCAGCGCCAGCGTGATGGACGATGTCGCCGACTGGATCAAGCGCAGCCGCAATCCGCTCGAAATCCGCTTCATCAAGCAGTTCCACGACCACCCCGGCTACATCGCCGCGGTGGCGACGACCGTGAAGGAGCACTGGGCCGCCAGCGGCCGGCCGGACAAACTGGTGATGAGCTTCCACGGCCTGCCGCGCCGTTCGCTCGATCTGGGCGATCCCTATTATTGCCAATGCCAGAAAACCGGGCGCCTGCTGGCCGAGGCCCTCGGTCTTGCCCAGGAAGAATTCCTGATCACCTTCCAGTCGCGCTTCGGCAAAGCCGAGTGGCTGCAGCCCTATACCCAGCCGACGCTGGAAAAGCTCGGCCGCGCAGGCACGGCGCGGGTCGATGTGATCTGCCCGGGCTTCGTCGCCGACTGTCTCGAAACGCTCGAGGAAATCGCCATGGAATGCAAGGCCGCGTTTCTGTCGTCCGGCGGCAAGGAGTTCCACTACATTCCCTGCGTCAATGAGCGGCCCGACTGGATCGCCGCACTGGGGCAACTGGTGTCGGCCCATCTCGGCGGCTGGCCGCTGGCCGCCCAGGCCGATCCCGCCGCGGCGGGGCGCGCCCAGGCGCTGGGCGCCAAGAGTTAAGGTGAAATGCAACGAAGAGCGCGCTTGGTAATTGTCGAGCGTAGCGAGCCAGCTAGTAGCCTCCCCGCGAGGGGAGGATGGGAGGGGCGGGTCTTCAATTCGCCTTTCGTGTTTCATCATCAGGGGTACCGTGTCGCTGCGGCATGAAAGTTGACGCTGGCGCCACGGCGCGGCACTTGAAGTCGGGGCCGGCAGCCTTATATCAGTAACATCTGATATTTGGAGTGCATCATGTCCGAGCCCGTAATCGTCGTCTGCCCGCATTGCCACGCCGCCAACCGCCTGCCTGCCGAACGCCTGGCCGACGGCGCCACCTGCGGCAAATGCAAGGCGCGCCTGTTCAGCGGCAAGCCGGTCGAGCTCGCTGCGACGAATTTCGACAGCCACATTGGACGTTCCGACATCCCGGTCCTGGTCGATTTCTGGGCGCCCTGGTGCGGCCCTTGCCGGACCATGGCGCCGGCATTCGCCCAGGCCGCGCAGCAGCTCGAACCGGAGTTCCGCCTGGCCAAGGTCAATACCGAGGACGAACAGCAACTTGCGGCGCGCTTCGGCATCCGCTCGATTCCGACCCTGGCGCTGTTCCGCAACGGCCGCGAAGTCGCACGCCAGGCTGGCGCCATGGATGCCGCCAGCCTGGTGCGCTGGGTTCGCAGCCAGAAGTAGAACGCTGGTGCAAATAATTGTTTGCGGCGGGGCTTGAAGCCGTCGAATTCACCCTCATATGCGCCGGGTTTCTTCAGGAGCCCGACCCATGCAGGAAAATTCCAACCCAACCCCGAACAACGAAGCCTTGCCCGAAGCCGCCGTCTCGCCGGCGCCGTCCGCAAGAGATACCGCCCCCGGCTCCGCCGGAGGCATAGCTGTTGAATCGGCGCCCGAAGCCACGGTGATGCCCAGCCTCGAAGACCTGCTCAAGGCCGCCGAACTCAAGGCCGCCGAGCACCACGACGGCTGGCTGCGCGCCAAGGCCGAAACCGAGAACGTGCGCCGCCGCGCCCAGGACGATATCGGCAAGGCCGCCAAGTTCGCCGTCGAGAAGTTCTCCGGCGAACTGCTGGCGGTCAAGGACAGCCTCGAAGCCGCCCTGGGCAGCGACAACCAGAGTGCCGAACACCTCAAGGAAGGCGTCGAACTGACGCTGCGCCAGTTGGTCGCCGCCTTCGAGAAATCCGGCCTGGCCGAAATCAATCCGCTGGGCCAGAAGTTCGATCCGAACTTTCATCAGGCCATCGGCCAGATCGAGGCGCCGGACGACAGCACCGAAGCCAACACCGTGCTCAGCGTGCTGCAGAAGGGCTACGCCCTGCACGGCCGCGTGATCCGCCCTGCGCTGGTGATGGTTTCGAAAGCGAAAGCAGCACCGGCGGCTTGAAGCCACCCGCAATACCCCCATATCAGGCATAGAGATTCGCTGCGGGACATTCCCGGCGAGCAACATTCTTAAAGGAAAAATCATGGGCAAGATCATCGGCATCGACCTCGGCACCACCAACAGCTGCGTCGCCATCATGGAAGGCGGCAAGCCCAAGGTCATCGAAAACGCGGAAGGCACGCGCACCACGCCGTCCATCGTCGCCTACGCGGAAGACGGCGAAATCCTCTGCGGCGCCGCGGCCAAGCGCCAGGCCGTGACCAACGCCAAGAACACCCTGTTCGCGGTCAAGCGCCTGATCGGCCGTCGCTTCGAAGAAAAGGAAGTGCAGAAGGACATAGACCTGATGCCCTTCAAGATCGTCAAGGCCGACAACGGCGACGCCTGGGTCGAGGCGCGCGGCAACAAAATGGCGCCGCCGCAGGTCTCCGCCGAAGTGCTGCGCAAGATGAAGAAGACCGCCGAAGACTATCTCGGCGAGGAAGTCACCGAGGCCGTGATCACCGTGCCCGCCTACTTCAACGACAGCCAGCGCCAGGCCACCAAGGATGCCGGCCGCATCGCCGGTCTCGACGTCAAGCGCATCATCAACGAGCCGACCGCGGCCGCGCTGGCCTTCGGCATGGACAAGCAGGAAGGCGACCGCAAGATTGCCGTGTATGACCTCGGCGGCGGCACCTTCGACATCTCCATCATCGAGATCGCCGAACTCGACGGCGAGCACCAGTTCGAAGTGCTGTCCACCAACGGCGACACCTTCCTCGGCGGCGAGGACTTCGACCAGCGCCTGATCGACTACGTGGTCACCGAATTCAAGAAGGAACAGGGCGTCGATCTGAAGAACGACGTGCTGGCCCTGCAGCGCCTCAAGGAAGCCGCGGAAAAGGCCAAGATCGAGCTGTCATCGGCGCAGCAGACCGAGTTCAACCTGCCCTACATCACGGCCGACGCGACCGGGCCGAAGCACCTGGCGATGAAGCTGACCCGCGCCAAGTACGAATCGCTGGTCGAAGACCTGATCGAACGCACCATCGCACCCTGCCGCATCGCGATCAAGGATGCCGGCGTCAAGGTCTCCGACCTGACCGACGTGATCCTGGTCGGCGGCATGACGCGCATGCCCAAGGTGCAGGACAAGGTCAAGGAATTCTTCGGCAAGGAACCGCGCCGCGACGTCAATCCCGACGAAGCCGTGGCGGTCGGCGCCTCGATCCAGGGCGGCGTGCTGCAGGGCGAAGTCAAGGATGTGCTGCTGCTCGACGTCACCCCGCTGAGCTTGGGCATCGAGACCCTGGGCGGCGTCATGACCAAGCTGATCACCAAGAACACCACGATCCCGACCAAGGCCGCGCAGACCTTCTCCACCGCCGACGACAACCAGAGCGCGGTGACCATCCATGTGCTGCAGGGCGAGCGCGAAATG
>JAUYSD010000297.1 GCA_030696505.1 Sulfuritalea sp.
GCAGATAGCGTTGCTCGAGTTCGGCCAGGCCGATCGGGCCTTCGACGACGAAGGCCGGCGTCGCATCGGTCGCCGGAGCGTCGGCTGCGGCACGCGCGGCAGGCGCGGCGGCAGGGTCGGCGAGCAGGTGTTCCGGCGTGATTTCGTTGCCATCGGCAAGAATCGTGGCGCGTTCGATCGCATTGCGCAGTTCGCGGATGTTGCCCGGGTAGCTGCGGGCTTCGAGCGCCGCCATGGCCGCGGCCGAAAACCTCAGGTCGCGGTCTCCCGCGACGCGCTTGAGCAGGGAATTCGCCAGTAGCGGAATGTCATCGGGGCGCTGCTTCAATCCCGGCACGACGATGGGAAAGGTGCTGATGCGGTGATACAGGTCGCGCCGAAAACTTTCCTTTTCCACCATGCCCAGGATGTCGCGATGCGTGGCGCAAACCAGGCGGAAATCGGAGCGCAGCGTCTCGACGCTGCCGACGCGGCGATAGGTGCCGGTTTCCAGCAGCCGCAGCAACTTCACTTGCAGCGTCAGCGGGATATCCCCGAGTTCGTCGAGGAATAGCGTGCCGCCGCTGGCCGCCTCGACCAGTCCGATCTTGCGATGCGTGGCGCCGGTGAAGGCGCCTTTCTCGTAGCCGAACAGTTCGCTCTCGAACAGGGACTCGGTGAGGCCGGAACAGTCGACCGCGACGAAGGGCGCGGCGGCATTGCGCCCGGTCTCGTGGATCAGTCGGGCCACCAGTTCCTTGCCGGTGCCGGTTTCGCCCAGCAGCAGCACGGCGGCATCGGTCGGCGCGACGCGCATCACCATCGACAGCATTCTGCCGAACGAGGCCGAACGCCCGACCAGGCCTTCGGCCGCGGGCCGGCTCGACGCATGCTTGACCACCCGCAGCGTCTCGACGAAATAGGCGATGCGTCCGGCATCGTCGCGGATCGGCGCCGTCGCCACATCGACGTGTTCTTCGCCGCGCGGCGTGTGATGCAGGTGCAGCACCCGGTGTATCTGTCCGCTGCGCTGGCTGAGCTTGAGCGGGCAGGATTCGCCGGCCTGGTCGCAGGGCACGGTGAAGTGGTGCGATACCTCGTAACAGAACTTGCCGTGGACATCGTGGCCGTGGGCGAACTCCCTGGCATAGGCGCTGTTGGCCGCGACGATGCGGTACTGCGCGTCCATCACGATGCTGGGCTCGGCTTGGCCGTCGAGGAAGGAGATCAGTTCGGGGAATGTCTGGGATGGCAGGCTCATGGCGCGGAAGTGTCATAAAGGTCACTTCATTTAATCATGTTCTGCCAGAAACGGCATCGCACCCGGCGGAAGTGCCGCGCCGATGCTGCGCCGAAACTCTGCGATCGACTGATGAAGTCCATTGAATCAGTGAGATAGCAATTAACCCGGATTGCCGCGGCTTCCTGGCACAGAACTGGCGTTGCAATGGCTATACACATCGAAAGTGCCAAAGATGAATACCTGCGATCACGATCAACAACGCCGCAAACTGATTTTCGCCACCTCGGCCGTCGGTGGTCTGGGCGCGGCGGTGACGCTGCTGCCCTTCGCCGCCAGTCTCCTGCCTTCGCAGCGCGCGCTCGGCGCCGGCGCCCCGGTCGAAGTCGACATCGACAAGCTGCGGCCGGGGCAGATGATGACCATCGAATGGCGCGGCAAGCCGGTGTGGATCGTCCACCGCACGCCCGCAATGCTGGCCGGCCTCGAGCGCCTCGACGGCCAACTGGCCGACCCGCACTCCGAGCGCCGCATGGAACCGGACGACTGCCGCAATCCGCAGCGCTCGATGACGCCCGAAATCTTCGTCGCCGTCGGCATCTGCACCCATCTCGGGTGCTCGCCCAACGAGAAGTTTTCGCCCGGCGCGGAATCCGCCATCGACGCGAACTGGCCGGGAGGATTCTTTTGTCCCTGTCATGGCTCCACCTTCGACCTGGCGGGTCGTGTGTTTCGCAACAAGCCGGCGCCCGACAACCTGGAGATACCGCCGCATCGCTACCTCTCCTCATCGCGCCTGATCATCGGCGAAGCGCCCAAGGCTTAAGCAAGGTTTTCTCATTTCACTTAACGAAAGGATCACCGCCATGCCCACCCGTTCCGCGCCACCCGACCTCCTGACGATACTCTCCGCCATCGCCGGCGCTCCCATCCTGTTCGCATTTTTGCTGGGCGGCCTTCCGCTGCTGATTCCGCTGCTGATCCAGCGCTGGCTGCTGCCCGGGCAGGCCCTGGAGTGCGGTCCGGCCGTCGCCGTGCCGCAGCTCGCGGGCTGATCGTTCGACCACCTTCCAACTTCAGGGAAATCTCGCGTCCATGAGCCGGGAATCCAGCGCCGCCATCGATGGTGTCGTGCCCATTGCCCTCTACGAACAGCACCGGACGATTCATGTTCGTTCGGTGCAGGGCACTTTTGCCCGCTGGCGCTGGGCCATGGTCTGGCTCACGCAGGCGGTCTTCTATGGCCTCTGCTGGCTGCCCTGGAATGGCCGCCAGGCCGTGCTGTTCGATATCGTCGAGCGCAAGTTCTATCTCTTCAGCCTGGTCCTGTGGCCGCAGGACGTGCTCTATCTCGCCGTTCTGCTGATCGTCGCCGCCTACAGCCTGTTCCTGTTCACGGCCGTGGGCGGGCGGCTGTTCTGCGGCTACACGCTGCGATTGATGAACACCGACGAACGGCCGCACCAATATCTTGTTTCGGCATCCGGGCTCGACGGCCTGACGCTCGCGGCCGACGCCAGGGTCAGCGTGGCCGGCGCCAGCATGAAGTCGCTATCGATGCCCTTGCGGGTAGGCAATCGGGCCGCAGGCAAGGGCTCGCACCCGGTCTATTTCGACATCGCCGATATCGACGCGGCGAACGTCAAGTTGCACGAGAAGGCCGTCTTCATCATGCCCTGACCGTGCAACGACCACGCCGTGTCGCCAGCGCCAACTCCTGGGCGCTTCTCAACCCGGGTTCCAGGCCAGGCGCAAGTGCTGCAGCGGCTGCGGCCCCTGCCTGCCGCAGGCGCATGCCGGCGCAGGCGGCGGTGGCGGTGGCGTAGTGGTTGCGGCGGCGCGGCGCGGGGAGCCTTGCGGCGGGTTGGCGTAAGGCTCGGGGCGTCGGCCGCAGCGGTCGGCGTGGAGTCTTCACCGGGCGCAAAAACAGGTCTCAGCCCGGGCGCTGGTCCGGCTCTGCCGCAACCGCATTCTCTCGATCCAGCTTGACCACCTCGTTGATCTCGCCGCTTTCACCGGGCCGGGCTTCCTGCTGGTGGCATCCCGCTTCGGCGCCGGCGATGTCCTTGACGCCGCATCGTCCGCTCCTGCAACTGCCGGGGGCGGCGATTTCCACGCCGTCTTGCCCCATGCTCTTCAACAGGAAATAGATGGCAGCGACAGCGGCAATCAGCAGGGCGATGGCTACAAGCGCAATCAGCATGGTTCTGGCTCGCGAATTCTCGAAGCGGTGACTATACCGCGATGGGATTCACGATGAAATCAGCGCGATTCAATGATCGCGAGCAATTGTTCTTGCAGAGCGGGCAGCGAGGCCTGAACAGTTTCCCAGACCACGTCGAGGTCGATATCGAAATAGCCGTGGGCCATCCGATTGCGCATGCCGCGCATTTGCTGCCAGGGTAGGGCCGGGTGTGCCGTCGTGAATTCGGGAAACTCGGTCGCGATCTTGCTGGCGGCCTCGCCGAGCACGATGAGGTTGAGAATTACGGCCTGCTGGGTTTTCCGGTCGGCGAGAAAGTCCGGTTTCGCCATGCCTTCGGTAAAGCTCGTTGCCAGGGTAATGGCCTCGACCATGTGGTCAAGGTAGTCAAACTTGCGCGAGTTGTCCGCCTCGCTCATACAGGCATGGCCTCCCGGATCACCTGTTCGCGGAATCGCTTGGGCAGGTCTCGCGGTGTCAGCACTTCGACGGGAATGCCCAGCATGGTCTCCAGTTCGATCTGCATTGCGCCCAGATCGAACAGGGTTGTTCCCGGCAAGGGGTCAACGAGCAAATCGAGATCGCTGTTTTCGCCGTCACTGTGATGAATCACCGACCCGAAGACTCTCGGGTTGCGCACGGGATACCGTGCCACCGTTTGCCGGATGGTTTCCCGATTCTTCTGCAAGACTATGGACGGCTTCATGGTGCCCGATTGTATAGCAGGCGATTCTTCCCGGCGCTTGAAGCAGCGGTGTGGCTGTACATCGAATCGTGTTCGGGAGAGCCCTATCGAACCAACTGCGAACCAAATGGGTCAGCATGGCATTCATTTCCCGTCTTCCCGACTTCTGACTCAGCGTCGATCACGCCAGACCCGATGTCGCGGTGCTCGCCGTGCCGCCAGCGCCAACTCTTCAGGCGGTTGCGCCTGCTCGTTGGCGCGTCCGGATTGAGGAACGGCAATATGGGTCATCCGTCGGTGGCCTTGAGGCGGATGTCGTTGCGGACCGCCTTGACGCCCGGCACCTGGCTGGCGACCTGCGAGGCCTTTTCGAGCTCGCTGCGGCTGGCGACGAAGCCGGAAAGCTGGACGACGCCCTTGAAGGTCTCGACCTTGATGTCGCTGGCCTTGACGTCCTTGTCCTGGATGAAGGCGGACTTGACCTTGGTGGTTATGACGCTGTCGTCGACGTACTCGCCGGTGCTTTCCTTGGTCGGACTGCCGCCGCAAGCGGCAAGCAGCAGTGCCATCAGGACCGCGGCGCTGGTGGATTTGGCGTTCATCGTGGTTTCTCCTTTACGGTTGCGTGGCCGGTCGGATCGTTTGCCGGGGATCTAGGGTCGGCGGCGCGTTCCATCCGTTCTCTTGGCACGTCCATTCCCGATATTTATTTCGCGGGCATGGTCTTCTTGAATTCGGCGGCGGAAATCTTGCCGTCGCGGTCGGCATCGAGCTCCTTGAAGCGAGCCGTGACGTCGGCTGAGCGCTTTGCCTCGTCCTTGGTCACAAAGCCGTCACGGTTGCCGTCCAACTGCTCGAATATCGGCGCCGCTTGCGCGCCGGCGGGGGCTGCGCCCGGGGCCGGGGTGGCGGTGGGTGCCGGCATGCCGCCGGTGGCCGGCGCCGGGTCGGCGGCAATCGCGCCGAGCGGCAGGGTGGCAAGAACGACGCAAAGCGTTGCAAGACGGGTCCTGGTTTTCATCGCTATCTCCTTGGAAAATGTAGAAATATCAACACTCCTTCGCGGTGTTCTGGCGGGAGTTGGTTTCATCATAGGAACCCCGCGGCAAAGCCGCTGTCAGACTTGACTGAAACGCGTGTAGGACAAATCCTGCGTACCCGGGCGGTTTTCCGGCCCGGGGAAGGAGGCATGCCATGCAAGCAAGCATCCCCTCGTACCTGGCGCCCCGCCGCGGGCGCATCGCCCGCAACGACTGGCACCATCTGCTGCTGGCTTTGGGCTGCGTCTTCGTCCTGCTCCTGCTGGGGTCGAGCCACCGGCAGGCGAGCGACAGCCTGGACGCACTCGACGGCCTGCAGCAGCAGGCCGAACGGGTGGAGCGCCTCGACGGTTTGCTGATCCAGTTGATGGATGCGGAAAATGCCGTGCGCGGCTATCTGCTGAGCGGCAATCGCGCCCATCTCGAACCGTATGCCAATAGCCTGGCAACCATAGACGAACGCCTGGAGGAGATTCGCCGCGACTTCGCGACGAACCCCGCCAACGACGATGTCATTGCCGATCTTTCGGGGCTGGTGGCGATCAAGCTGCGCAGCCTCGACCAGGCGGTCGAGCGCGGCATTGCCGGCCAGGAAACGCGCATCCAGGGCAAGCGTTACACCGACCGCATCCGCGACCTGATCCTCGGACTGGAGGCGCAACTGATGGCGCAGGGGCGGGTCTCCTTCGAGCGCTCCACGCGCGACCTCGAACAGACCCGCGCGGTGGTGGTCGTCCTCGCCGCCGGCGCCGTGGCGCTGATGGTCCTGCTGTATTTCGTCCTCGAACGCCAGCTTCAGTTGCGGGAACAGCTCGCCGGCCTGCTGCGCAGCGAGAACCAGCGCCTCGACAGCGTGGTGCAGGAGCGTACCGCCGAGTTGAGCGAACTGGCGAGCCACCTCACCAATGTCAGCGAAACCGAGAAAGCGCGCCTGGCGCGGGAACTGCACGACGAACTGGGGGCCTTGCTCACCGCCGCCAAAATGGAATCCGGATGGATCGCCCGCAAACTCGACGGCGTGGACGGCGCGGCGCTCGCGCCCTGCCGGGAACGCCTGGCGCGGCTGGAACGCCTGCTCGACGACGGCATCGCCATGAAGCGCAGGATCATCGACGACCTGCGCCCGCCGCTGCTCGAAATGCTGGGCCTGGTCAGCGCGCTGCGCGTCCTCGGCGAGGAGTTCGCCCGCGACGCCGAGGCCAGGCTAAGCCTGGACCTGCCGGCCGACGATGTGGAGCTTGCCCCGGCGCCGGCGCTGGCGACCTTTCGCATCGCGCAGGAAGCCTTGACCAACATCCGCAAGCACGCCCGCGCGCGGCGGGTGAAGCTCGCCCTGCGGGTAGTGGCAGGCAAGGGGCTGGAGCTGGAAATCGAGGACGACGGCGAGGGCTTCCAGGTCGCGGCGGCAGCGCGGCGGCATCATGGTCTGGCGGGCATGAAACACCGCGTCCAGATGTGTGCCGGGGATTTCATTCTCGACAGCCGGCCCGGCGCCGGCGTCCGCATCGTGGCGCGGATTCCGCTTACGGCATCTGCGTCCGACGCCTGAGGCCGCGGATCAGGAAGGCGTCGCCTGCCGCAGTCAGGCGCGCAGTCAGGCGCGCAGGTAGGTTCGCAGGTAGGTCAATAGTTCGCCCATCTGGCTGGCCTTGTCGAAAAAGCCCTCGACGCCGAGCGCCCGGCAGCGCTCGCGGATCAGGACCTGGCCATGATTGGTGAACACCACGGCGCGCGGGTGGCCGAACCGGTCCGGGTTCAGCGCGATCGCGCGCAGCACGCCGATGCCGCTGCCCGCCCGCAACTGCAGATCCACGATGGCCAGGTCGGGCTGCTGGCGCTGCAGCAGTTCGATCGCGGCGGATTCGTCCTCCGCCTCGCCCACGACTTCCACGCCCGCCAGCTCGCCGATGGCGGCGCCCAGGGTCTGGCGCAGGATGGACGAATCTTCGATGAGCACCACTTTCAGCGGCGGGATCTGTCCGATGCGCTCCATGTTCGCGCTTTCACTCCAGCAGCAGGCTGTTGCGCACGGCATAGGCGGCCAGTTCCGCATTGCTGCCCACCCCGAGTTTTTCCAGAAGGCGCGAGCGATACGTGCTCACCGTCTTGACGCTGAGCCTGAGCGCCTCGCCGATCTGCGAAACCGATTGCCCGCGGGCAAGACGCAGAAAAACCTGCAGCTCCCGCTCGGAGAGTTGTTGATGGGGCGCCGCCGCGCCGGCGCCGGTCAGCTCGTCGGCGAGCAACTCGGCCATGCGTGGCGAGAGGTAACGGCGGCCCTGGGCGACGGTGCGCACCGCCCGCAGCAGTTCGTCCCGTTCGCATTCCTTGCACAGGTAGCCGTCGGCACCGTTGCGGATCATCGCCAGGGCATAGCGCTCTTCGGGAAAGCCGGTCAGCACCAGCACCCTCGGCTTGGCCTGGTGCAGGCGCAGGTTGCGCAGCACGTCGATCCCGCTTTGTCCGGGCAGTGCCAGATCCAGCAGCAACACATCGCAGCCGGTTTCCTGCAGCAGTGCCAGCGCCTCCTCGCCGGAAGCGGCCTCGAAGGCCACGACGATGCCCACTTCGTCGGCCAGCATTTCGCGAAAGCCGGCACGGACAATCGCATGGTCATCGACTATCGCGACTCGCAGCATGAGTGGCACTCCGCTCGATATTGTCCTGGGTCTGACCCGCCATCGCCCGCCGGAGTTCAGGGCGCCGCGTGTTTCCGCTGCCCGCCTGGCGTCTGGAACCTGGCACAGGGTGCGCGATGTCGGCGGCGTCCTACAAACGAATCGGCGGCGTCCGACAGCATTGGCGCCAATGCGGACCTAGGCTGCAATCAACCCGCGGACTCTTCCCCCGGTAGGGAGGTGGGGCGATTCCCGCCCCATCCGCGGGTGCCACTTGCAATGGAGGCCATCATGATCCGCAAACGCTTGAGTTGGCTGTTGGCTGCTGTTCTGCTGGCGTCCTGGCTCGCGCCGGCCGCGGCCAGCGAGCCCGAGACGCTGGTCAAGGGCGTCACCGAAGAGGTGCTGAAAATCCTGCGCGAGGACAAGGGCATCCAGTCCGGAAACCGCCAGCGAGCCGTCGCCCTGATCGAAACCAAGGTCGCGCCGCATTTCGACTTTGCGCGCATGACCAGCCTCGCCGTCGGCCGTCCCTGGCAGCAGGCCAGCGCCGAACAGCGCAAGGTGCTGGTCGGGGAATTTCGCACCCTCCTGGTACGCACCTACGCCAACGCGCTGACGGCTTATCGCGACCAGACGGTGAGCTTCAAGCCCTCGCCCAGGCAAGGCGCGGGCGACGAGGTCACCGTGCATAGCCAGATCAACAAACCGGGAGGCCAGCCGATCTCGCTCGACTACAGCCTGGCCAGCGCCGCAGGCGACTGGAAGGTGTTCGACGTGGCCATCGCCGGCGTCAGCCTGGTCACCAATTACCGCAACAGCTTCGCCAGCGAAGTCGGCAAGGGCGGCATCGACGGCCTGATCAAAACCCTGCAGGAAAAGAACCGCAGTTCCGCCACCGCGACACTTTCGCCGCGACCGGAGCAGCTCTCGTGGAACGCGGCATAGCCCCAAGCCGCCGTAGCGCCAGCGCCAACTCTTCGGCCCGGCGCTGCGGCTAGGGCGGCGGCAGGCTCCTGCGGTGGCGCACGAACAGGCCCATCAGCGGCTTGACGCTGGTGCCGTGGGCGAGGATCGACAGCGATACGGCGATCAGCGTGAATTGGATCAGCTCCAGCGCCAGGGTTTCGGGCAGGCCGTGCTGGATCGCATACATCAGGTAGTACAGCGAACCGATGCCGCGCACGCCGAACCAGCCGACCATGCCGCGTATCGGCCACGAGCTGCGGGTGCCCAGCAGGCCTATGAGGACGCTGATCGGGCGCGCCACGACGAACAGGAACAGCGCGAGCGCCACCGCCCGCCAACTCCAGGAATCGAGGAACATGGTGCCGCCGATCAGCAGGATCAGCGTTATTTCCGAGAGCCGTTCCAGATGTTCCTTGAACACCAGCGACCCCTCGCTGACGGTCGGCGGCAGTTCGCTGTCGGCGCCGGCGCCGGCCGCCTGCGCTACTGAGCCGGCGAGCTTGAGTTCGGTCTGGCGCAAGGCGACGGCGGCGAAAAATACCGCGAGAAATCCCCAGGCGTCGACCATCACGGCCAGGCCATAGACGACACCGATCAGGCCGAGGCCGAGGAAGTCGTCCATCAGTTTGTGTTCCTGTTCCTTGCCGCGCAGCTTCCACGCCAGGTGCGCCAGGGCGGCGCCGCACAGGAGCCCGATGGCGACGCCTGCCGCGGTGGCCCACAGCACGTCGATCAGCGCCCAGCGCAGGCCGAATTCGCCGAGATCGTGCAAGCCGAGCAGCCCCAGACCCAGCATCACGAAGGGAAAGGCGCTGCCGTCGTTCATGCCGGCTTCGCAGGTCAGGGTGTAGCGCAGTTGATCGCGGTCGCCGGGGTGGCGGATCTGGACGTCGGTCGCCAGCACCGGGTCGGTGGGCGCCAGGATCGCACCGAGCAGGATAGCCGCGCCCAGCGGCAGGTCGAGCAGATACCAGGCAAAGGCCGCGACCAGGCCGACGGTGACGGTCATGGAGACGGTGGCCAACAGGATAGGCGTGCGCCAGCGCGCCAGGCTGAACGGCACCGGCATCTTGACGCCGGCGGCGAACAGCGAAATCAGCACCGCCACCTCGGTCAGCACTTCGAGCAGGGCCGACTGCTTGAGCGGATTGAAGTGAAAGGCGTCGAGTACCGTGGGTCCGGCCAGCATGCCCACCGCCAGATAGATGATGGCCGGGGTGACCGGCAGGCGCGCCAGCAGGGAAGCCGTGGCCCCCCGGGCCAGCAGCAGGCCGCCGATGAGCAGAAACCATTGCGCGGTAGTCATTGTTGGTTCGGTCTGCCTCGATGGATGGGTGCTCGGTCGTTAAGAATGATCGGCTTCGGCATTGTGCGCTGTACGCCAGCGTACCGACGGCGGGCGACGAGGGCTATGTCCCTGCTCTTGAAACGGCCTTGGCCGCCCCCATATCGGCCTCTTGATCGCTGTTCCACGTTCCACAAGAGGATTCACTATGACCACCGACACCCAGACCGCGCCCGCGTCGCGCGAAACCCTCGGCTTCCAGACCGAGGTCAAGCAGCTGCTGCAGCTGATGATCCACTCGCTGTATTCGAACCGCGAGATTTTCCTGCGCGAGCTGATCTCCAACGCTTCCGACGCCTGCGACAAGCTGCGCTTCGAGGCCCTGCACAACGCCGGCCTGTTCGAGGGCGATTCGGACTTCAAGATCCGCGTCTCCTTCGACCCGGATGCCAGGACCCTGACCATCGCCGACAACGGCGTCGGCATGAGTCGCGAGGAAGTGATTACTAACCTCGGGACCATCGCCAAGTCGGGTACCCGCGAATTCTTCTCCAAACTGTCGGGCGACGAAAAGAAGGACGCCAGCCTGATCGGCCAGTTCGGCGTCGGCTTCTACTCGTCGTTCATCGTCGCCGACAAGGTCACCGTGCTGACCCGCCGCGCCGGCGCCGAGCCGAACCAGGGCGTGCGCTGGCAGTGTGACCAGGGCGCGGAAGGTACGGGCGAATTCAGCATCGAGATGACCGACCGGCCCAGCCGCGGCACCGAGATCACCCTGCACCTCAAGGCCGACCAGGATGACCTGCTGTCGGCCTGGAAAATCAAGTCCATCATCCGCAAGTACTCCGACCACATCGTCCAGCCCATCGTGATGAAGGGCGAAAAATGGGACGAGGAGAAGAAGGAACAGGTCGCCACCGACGATGACGAGACCGTCAACCAGGCCTCGGCACTCTGGGCCCGCCCCAAGAGCGAAATCACCGACGAGCAGTACACCGAGTTCTACAAGCACGTCGGCCATGATTTCGAAGATCCGCTGACGTGGACCCACGCCCGCGTCGAGGGCAAGACCGAATACACGCAACTGCTGTATGTGCCGGCGCGCGCGCCTTTCGACCTGTGGGACCGCAACGCGAGGCATGGAGTGAAACTCTACGTGCGCCGCGTCTTCATCATGGACGACGCCGAGCAACTGATGCCGCTTTACCTGCGCTTCGTGCGCGGCATCGTCGATTCGGCCGACCTGCCGCTCAATGTCTCGCGCGAGATCCTGCAGGAATCGAAGGACATCGAAGCGATTCGCAACGGCTGCACCAAGAAGGTGTTGGGCATGCTGGAAAGCCTCGCCAGCAGCGAGGA
>JAUYSD010000328.1 GCA_030696505.1 Sulfuritalea sp.
GGCGACAGCCTGACGCGGCCGCCGCGCGGCTACGCCGCCGATCACACGGCGATCGAGGACTTGAAGCGCAAGGACTTCATCGGCCTCGCCGCGCTGTCCTTCAGCGACGCCACCGGCCCCGGCCTGGTCAAGCTCGCCACCGAGCGCTTCGCCGCCGCCGCGCCGCTGATGAAATTCCTCTGCGAGGCGCAGGGCGTCCAGTATTAGCCGCCGCGCGGCATGTTGGAAATCCTCTACCGCGACGACCGCCTCGTCGCGATCAACAAGCCTGCCGGGCTGCTGGTCCATCGCAGCAACATCGACCGCCACGAAACGCGCTTCGCCGTGCAATTGCTGCGCGACCAGATCGGGCAGCGCGTGCATCCGCTGCACCGGCTCGACAAGGGCACCTCGGGCGTGCTGCTGTTCGCCCTCGATGCTGACTGCGCGCGCGAAGTCGGCGGGCAGTTCCAGCGCGACGAAATAGCCAAGCGCTACCTCGCCGTCGTGCGCGGCTGGCCGCCCGAAGCCGGCGTAATCGACCATCCGCTGTCGCGCCAGTTCGACGACTACGGACGCAAGCTGGGCGCCGACAGCGCCGCCGCCGCAGCGCTGCCGGCGGTGACCGAATACCGCCGCCTGGCAAGGGTCGAACTGCCCGATGCGGTCGACCGCTACCCGACTTCGCGCTACGCGCTGGTCGAACTCTCGCCGCGCTCCGGCCGCCAGCACCAGTTGCGCCGCCATCTCAAGCACATCAGCCACCCCATCATCGGCGATGCCACCTGGGGCAAGGGCATACACAATCGCTTCTTCCAGCAACGCTTCGGCTGCGGGCGGCTGTTGCTGGCCTGCACCCGGCTCGAACTCAAGCATCCGCAGAACGGCCACGCGCTGTCGATTGCCGCGCCGCCGGAGGAAAACTTCGCCGCTGTGCTCGGGGCATTGGGCTGGGACGGGATTCGCGGATAGTTTCAAGAGTTGGCGCTGGCGACACGGCGGCCAGCGCCCCGCTGCAAACGCCAGGCTGCCGCGAATCCGGACTGGCGGCAGCCGCGCCGTCGATGAACCTCAATCCACGACGAAACGGAACTGGTCGCGCCCGTGCCCGCCGAAGAAAATCGTGTCGCCCGGACTCAGCACGACCTCGCTCACCGGCGCGTCGATCTGGGCATTGAGGAAAGTGCCGTTGGTCGACTCCAAGTCGCGCAGCACCACCTTGTGATCGACGATGCCCACCCAGGCATGGTGGTTGGAAGCCCGCGGATCGGTGATGACGACGGTGTTGTCCTTGCTGCGCCCCACCGTGACCCCGGCGACCGTCACGGGAAAACTGTGGTCCTTCTGGCTGCCGCCCACGCACACCAGCCGCGGCACGGCTTCGCTCGGCAGCCGCGCTTCCTCGCGATTCGGCAACTCGCTGTGGGTGCCGACCGGCGTCGAGCGGACATGAACCCGCGTCGCGGTCGGATCGTAAGGCGCTGCCACGGGACGAACGACAGGCTTGTGGAGCGGCGGCGCCGCGGCGAGGGATTTCGCCTCCTCCGCTTCCCGCTTCAGGCGCCGCTGCCGGTCACGCATCAGGGTCGCCGCAACACCGATCAGGACAAGGGCAAACAATCCCCAGAAAATGTAGTACTTGAGCACCTGCAAACCTCCTGATGGCCGAAAAAACGGAAGCGCGGTCCATGCGCCGCCTGCCCTTCCCGATGACAAGGACAAGGCGCATTCCACCTGCTATCCGATCCGCATGTTGCCATGTCATTCGGGAATAAGGAAGCGCCGGCGATCGACCATGTCCCTTGTAGCATCAGGGTTGTATCGACTTCTCGCACACAGAACGCAATGCCTGCAAGAGTTGGCGCTGGCGACACGGCGGCGGCGCCTGTCATGGCCGCAGAGGGTCGGCGAGGTCATCGGCCTTGCGCCGGCTTATCGGCCCCATCCGCGAAGCTCATCTTCGCATTGGAATTGTTCGGATATCTTTGTTCCGCAGTTCAGGTGCTGTTGATGCCGAGGCTGATCCGCACCAGATCCGCTACGCCGTCCGCTTTCAGCTTCAACATCATGCGCGTCTTGTGAACCTCGACTGTGCGCACGCTGATTCCCAACATGTCGGCAATATCGCGGTTGTGGCGTCCGGCGACGACAAGTTCCATCACCTCGCGCTCCCTCGGCGTCAACGTTGCCAACAGGTTTGCCAGTTCGTTCGATGAAGCACTTTGCTCGGTGACTGACGAGTATCTGGCGTAGGCATCGGTGATTGCCTCGATGAGCTTCGCCTGATCGATCGGCTTTTCCAGAAAATCCACGGCTTGGGCGCGAAACGCCTGACGCGCGGAGCCGACATCACCATGCCCGGTCATGATGATCGCGGGCATTTTGCAGCCTTGATCAACCAGCCATTGCTGCAAGGCAAGACCATCCATTCCCGGCATGCGGATATCCACCAGCGTGCAACCCGACCAATCGGACTTGTATGCACTCTGGAAGCTCTCTGCGTCGGCGAACATGGATACCGAGTATCCCTGCAGGCCGAGCAGCAGCCCGAGCGCATCGCGGACCGAAGGGTCATCTTCGACGATGTAAACAGTAAAGCGATTAGGCTGCATGTTCTACCGTTCCTTCCACTGGCAATAGGAGGCGAAATACTCCGTGGTCACTCACTTCGGCCCAAAGATTTCCACCATGCGCTTCCGCAATCGCACGACTGATGACCAGCCCGAGACCGAGACCGCTCGCCTTGGTTGACTGAAATCCCGCAAATATCCTCGCCGCGCTTGTTTCGTCCAGTCCGGATCCACTGTCCTCGACGCTGACACAAACGCGTGAAATTCCCTCCACTTCGGCACTCAGGCGAACCGAACGTTGGCCGGCCGGAGAGGACATGGCTGCCTCGAACGCGTTCGATAACAGATTTCGCAGCACGACTTCAAGTTGCAGGCGATCGCACAGCAACTCACAGGAAGGAATCGTCCCGACGGTGAGCGTGATGGATTCTTGCTGAGCCTTCCTGGCAAAAGACGCTGCCGATGTGGAAATCAGATCGGCCAGCGATATCGCTTCGAGCTTGGTCGTTCCCGTGCGGAAGAAGTCCCGCAGCCGCCGCAATACCTCGGCCGCGCGCACGGATTCCCGCACCATGTTGCGTACCGCATCACGCAACCGCGCCCCGGTATCGCCCTGGTCAAGCAAAAGTTCGCACGCGGATCCGTATGCGGAGAGTGCAGTCAAAGGCTGGTTCAACTCGTGGGCAAGCGCACCCGCCATTTCGCCGGCGGCCGCCAGCCGAAGGGTTTGCCGTAGCTCGTCGCTGACGCGCTGCTTTTCATCGACAACGACGCCGATGAAAAATCCGAACAGCGCAATCACCGCCGCCAGAATCTGGATTTCCAGCACCGTGACCGTAGAGATCTTCAGCCACTGCACTGCAAAAATAATCCCGAACTGAATAATTGCCGCACCGACAATGGCCCCGGGAAGCCCCCGACGCGAGGCCGCCCATGCGATCGGCAGAAACAGGGCGTAGAAATACTGGAAGTCGGAGTTGGCGCCCAGTCCGAACGCAATCCAGAGTGCCGCTGCGGCAAAAACGAGGTAAGCCAGGAATTCGATCCGGAACACGGTATGACGCAACTGGCTGCGTCGCTGATCATCGGTCAGCATCCACAGCAGGGGCATGGTCACCAGCACCCCCACACCGTCCCCTACCCAATACTGGAGAACAGCCTCGCCGATGTCGGAACCCGGGATGAAGCCGGTTAGGGAGAGCGCGGCAACAAACAACGCACTGTTGATCAATGTGCCGACGCCAACCACGCCGGCCCAGGTCAGCAGCCCATGGCGATCCGAAAGCAGCGTCGCCCCAACCAGCAGTCTGCGCAGGATTTCGGCGATAACCCAGTAACCGAAGGTCAGCAAGGCTGCGAGGAGGACCGTGCCGATGAAGGATACGGGGAGGCCGCGCACCCAGGTTTCGGCAAGCACGATGGCAACGGCGATGGGGAGCGTCATCCAGTGGCCAAAGCGCAGCAGAAAGATCAAGCCCAGCGCCGGCGCGGGATTCCACGGGGTGATGTTGAGTCCGTGCAATGGATGAATGTAGCTGGCCCAGTCGAGGGCGACATAGCCAATAATCAGCAAGGCAATGTCGTGCCAACGGGGCCGTAGCGGCGATAACATGGTTCGCGATTGACCCGTGTCGATTAACGTGAAGTTATTTTGCTGTGCCATGTCCGGAGATGTAATTCGCGAATACGCGTAAGGGTTGCACGTATATTGCCCAAAAGCATACAGCCACGGGAGCGTATTCCATCGTTTTGCACGAGCCTGAATGATGGAAACGCGTAGGTGAATTAGCGAATTTTCAGGGACCTTGCGAGTCGCTAGGATTGCTCGCCATGGCCCGTCAATTCAGCTTCCTGCTTTCGCTCATTGCCTTCTGGCTGTTGCTTTCGGGAATGTTCACACCGTTCCTGATCGCGGCCGGTATCGGCAGCGCAATCGTCATCGTCCTGCTTTCACGGCGGATGGACCTTGCTGACCATGAGGGGCACCCGGTGCATCTGGCATGGGTGGCCGTGCTGTCCTACTGGCCGTGGTTGTTCAAGGAAATTATCAAGTCGGCCTGGGATGTGACCAGGCGCGTGCTCCATCCGGCCCTGCCGATCTCGCCCGTGCTGGTCGAATTCCGGCCCACCCAGACGACCGACGTCGGCCTGGTGATCCATGCCAATTCCATCACCCTGACGCCGGGAACCATCTCGGTCGAGGTCGGGCCGGACCGGTTTCTGGTTCACGCGCTGACCCGCGAGGCCGGTGCCGGTCTCGCCGGGAGCGAAATGGACAGGCGCTGCACCGCGCTGGAGGGCAACTGACCATGCTCGCCTTCGCCACGCTGGCCCTCCTCGTCACCGTGGCATTGGCGCTGGTGCGTGCCGCGCTGGGGCCGACGGTGTTCGACCGCCTGCAGGCCGCCAATACCGTGGGCACCTGCGCCATGCTGTTGCTCGCGGTGCTGGGATTCCTCGCGGGGCGGCCGGAGTTTCTCGACCTGGCGCTGGTCTATGGCTTGCTCAATGCCATCGGTGTCTTCGCGGTACTCAAGTTCCTGCGGCAGGGCGACCTGGGTGAAGCCAGTAAGGATGCCGCCAACTTGCGAGAGCGCGCATGAGCACGCTGGTCGAATTGATCAGCGCGATCAGCCTGCTCCTGGGTGCGCTGTTTTGCTGCGTCGGCGGCATCGGCCTGATACGGATGCCTGACTTCTATACGCGCATGCATGCCGCGAGTATTACGGAAACCCTCGGGGTCGGACTGATTCTGTTCGGACTGCTACTCCTCGCGGGCTGGACATTGGTCGCCGTGAAACTCCTGATGGTCGGCGCTCTGGTGTTTTTCGTGAGTCCGACCGCCAGTCATGCATTGGCACGCGCGGCGATGACGTGCAGGCTCAAGCCGGTGCTGGCCGACGCGGGAGAGACGACATCGAAGCCCTGATCATCGACATCCTGCTGGTGCTGATGGCCTTTACGGTGCTGATCCTGGTGCGCATACGCCACCTGTTCACGGTGGTGGTGCTTTCCGGGATCTACAGTTTCCTGATGGCCACCGTGTTGGTGGCGCTCGATGCCGTCGATGTGGCCATGACCGAAGCCGCGGTGGGCGCAGGAGTATCGACGGTCTTGCTGCTCGGCGCCCTGCACTTGTGCAAGAGCGAGGAAGCCCGGCCGGCGCACAAGCCATGGATTCCACTCGCCGTTTCGGTGTCGACGGCGGCATTGCTGATCTACGGCGCGATGGGCCTCCCGGATTTCGCCGATCCCGATGCGCCTATTCACCATCATGTCGTACCGCGCTACATGCAGAACGAAACCGATGTGCCCAACGTGGTGACGGCAGTCCTGGCCAGTTTCCGGGGTTACGACACGCTGGGTGAAACCACCGTGGTATTCACGGCAGGTGCAGGGGTCATCGCGCTGCTGCGCCGCAGGCGCAAGGCGGTCGAGAAAGCGGACGGCAAATGAAACACGACCTGGTGCTGCGGGTGATCGGCAAGCTGCTGATCCCCTACATCCTGTTGTTTGCGCTGTACGTGCAGTTTCACGGTGATTTCGGTCCGGGGGGCGGCTTCCAGGCCGGGGTGATATTTGCGGCCGGCATCGTCTTCTATGCGCTGATCTTTGGCCTGGAAAACGCGCGGCAGGTGATGCCCGACCGGCTGGTCGAAACCATGCTCTCCAGCGGCGTGCTGATTTACGCCGGAGTGGGTCTCGCCGGCCTGTTCCTCGGCGGCAACTATCTCGACTACTTCGTGCTCGACCCGAACCCGGTCCATGGCCAGCACCGTGGCATCTTCTGGGTCGAGGCCGGGGTGGCGATCACCGTCTGCGGCGTGATGCTGAAGATCTTCTACATGTTCGCGTCACGCGGGCGGTCGGAGTAGGCGCCATGCTGGATCATTTCGGTTATGTGGTCACCGTGTTGCTGATGGTCGCCGGACTGTTCATCGTCATCGCGCGCGGCAACCTGATCAAGAAGCTGATAGGACTGTCGATCTTCCAGACCTCGGTCTATCTGCTTTACATCGTCCCCGGCAAGCTGATCGGAGGCACCGCGCCGATTCTCTCGCCGCAGTTCTCCGTGTATTCCAATCCGCTGCCCCATGTCCTGATCCTGACCGCGATCGTGGTCGGCGTGGCGACGCTCGCGCTGGGACTGGCCCTCGCGGTGCGGATACGCGAAGCCTACGACAGCATCGAGGAAGACGAAATCCTGATGCGGGATCAGATAGCCAACTCCAACGAAGGTATGAACGCATGAGCATTGCTGCGCATCTGCCGGCCCTGCAGGTCGTCCTGCCGCTGATCTCGGCCCCGCTGGCGGTGCTGCTGCGCCGGAGGGACCTGGCGTTCTGGATGGTGACGGCCGCCGCATGGGCGGCCTTTGCCACGGCAATCCAGCTATGGCTGCAGGTCGGTGCCAGCGGGACGATTTCCTATCACATCGGAAGCTGGCCGCCGCCCTGGGGTATCGAGTACCGAGTCGACCGGCTCAGCAGTTTCGTCCTGCTGCTCGTTTCCGGCATGGCCGCCGTGATGCTGCCCTACGCCCGGACCAGCATCGAGCGCGAGATTCCGGAGGAGTCGCACTACCTGTTCTATGCGATGTTCGGACTGTGCCTAGCCGGTCTGCTCGGCATCACCATCACCGGGGACGCATTCAACATTTTCGTGTTCCTCGAAATATCCTCCCTGGCGACCTATGTCCTGATCGCTCTCGGCAGGGATCGCCGCGCGCTGACGGCGGCCTATCAATATCTGATCATGGGCAGCATAGGCGCGACCTTCATCGTGATCGGCATCGGCTTTCTTTACCTGACGACCGGCACGCTGAATCTGGCCGACATGGCGGGCCGTCTGCGCGGCGTCGAGAGTTCGCGACCGGTGCTCGCCGCGCTGGCCTTCTTGACGGTAGGCATTTCGCTGAAGCTTGCCCTGTTTCCGCTGCATCAGTGGCTGCCCAATGCCTACACCTATGCACCCTCGCCGGTGACGGCCTTCCTCGCCGCCACGGCGACCAAGGTCTCGGTGTATGTGCTGATCCGTTTCTACTTCTCCGTCTTCGGCGAAAGCCTGGTGTACGAGCATTTGCCGCTGCCGCAGATCATGCTCGGACTCTCGCTGCTGGCCATGTTCGGCGCGAGTTTCATTGCCATCTTCCAGGACAACCTGAAGCGCTTGTTTGCCTATTCGAGTGTCGGCCAGATCGGCTACATAAGCCTGGGGCTGTCCTTCGATTCGGTGCACGGCCTGACCGCATCGATCGTCCACCTGTTCAACCACGGCATCGCCAAGGGCGCCATCTTCCTGTTGATCGGCGGCATCGCCGTCGGCATCGCGACGCCGGGCGCCGTGGCGCCAGCGCCGACTTTCGACCGGCTTGCCGGGTTGGCGAAGCGCATGCCGCTGACCTGCTTCGGCATCGTCCTCGGCGGGCTGTCGCTGATCGGCGTGCCCGGCACGGCCGGCTTCATCAGCAAGTGGTATTTGATCCTTGCCGCGCTGGAACAGGGCCAGTTCTGGCTGGTCGGCGCGATCCTGCTGAGCTCCCTGCTGGCGGTCGCCTATGTCTGGCGCTTCGTCGAGGTCGCGTATTTCCGCGCGCCGCCGGCCGGGCATGTGGCACGTAAGGAGGCGCCGCTGGCTATGCTGATTCCGGCCTGGCTGCTGATCGCGGCGACGATCTGGTTCGGTCTGGATACCTCCGTCACGGTCGACACGGCGCTCGATGCCGCAAGGCAACTGATGGGCAAGGCGCAATGAGCCCGGAAACCGTCATTCTCGTCGCGCTTGCCCTGCCGCTCCTGGGTGCGATCGGGATCGTGCTGGCCGGCAAGTCGCCGAACCTGCGGGAAGGCGTGACGCTGGTCACCGCCCTCGGACTGTTTGCCTGTGTCGTGCAGTTGCTCGATCCCGTGCTGACGGGGGCAAGGCCCGCTGTGAGCCTGCTCGAACCCCTGCCCGGCCTGCCGATCGCCTTCCGCGTCGAGCCGCTGGGCATGCTCTTCGCGTTGATCGCCTCCGGACTGTGGATCGTCAATTCGATCTATTCCATCGGCTACATGCGCGGCAACGACGAAAAGCACCAGACCCGCTTCTACGTCTGCTTCGCCCTCGCCATCGCCGCCGCGCTGGCCATCGCCTTCGCCGCCAACCTGCTGACGCTGTTCCTGTTCTACGAGGTGCTGACGCTGATCACCTATCCCCTGGTCACCCATGCCGGCACCGACAAGGCCAGGAGCGGCGGCCGTACGTATCTGGTGATCCTGATGGGCACTTCGGTGCTATTCCTGCTGCCGGCAATAATCTATGTCTGGCATGTCACCGGCACCACCGATTTTCGCGCCGGCGGCATTCTGCCGGTCGGCATGGACAAGGGTGCCGTGGCGATTCTGCTGGCGCTGTTCATGTTCGGCATTGGCAAGGCGGCGCTGATGCCCTTCCATCGCTGGCTGCCGGCCGCGATGGTGGCGCCGACACCGGTTTCGGCACTGCTGCATGCGGTCGCCGTGGTCAAGGCCGGCGTCTTCTCGGTAGTCAAGATCGTGGTCTACGTGTTTGGCCTCGACATGCTCGCCGGGGTCACCGACTGGCTGATCGCCATAGCCGGCTTCACCATCGTCGCCGCCTCGGTGGTCGCGCTCCATGCCGACAACCTCAAACGCCGGCTGGCCTATTCCACGGTCAGCCAGTTGTCCTACATCGTGCTCGCCGTTGCCATCCTGGCGCCGTTGTCCGTGATTGGCGCCGTGCTGCACATCGCCGCCCACGCCTTCGGCAAGATCACCCTGTTCTTTGCCGCCGGGTCAATCTATACGGCCTCGCACAAGACCGAGGTCAGCCAGCTCGACGGCATCGGCCGGCGCATGCCGTGGACCATGGCCGCGTTCGGTATCGGCGCGCTGTCGATGATCGGCCTGCCGCCGGCCGCCGGTTTCGTCAGCAAGTGGTACCTGGTGTCCGGGGCGATGGCCCAGGCGCAGTGGTTCACGCTGGCCGTGGTGCTGCTCTCCACCCTGCTCAACGCGGGCTATTTCCTGCCCGTCGTCTATCGGGCCTTCTTCCGCCCCCTTTCCGCCGAGGCGCAGGCCCATCCGCACGGCGAGGCACCGCTGCCGATCATGATTGCCCTGAGCATCACCGCGGCCGGCACGCTCGCCCTGTTCTTCTTCCCCGATGTGCCGCTGGCGCTGGCGCAGCAACTGGTGGCCGTTCGATGAAACACCGACACTGGCTCGACGATCAGGGCAACGTGCAGACGCTGTGGCGCGGATTCCTCGTGCTCCTGGCACTGACCGTGGTCGCCGGCTTCTTCGTGGATATGCATCCGCATTTCGAGATCGAGCGCTGGTTCGGCTTCAATGCCGCCTACGGTTTCGTCACCTGCCTGCTGATGATCCTCGGCGCGAAGTTCATGGGGTTCTTCCTCAAACGGCCGGACAGCCATTATTCGAGGGACCAGCGCGATGAGTAGCGCCGCGGCTTCGTCCTTGATCCTGCATCCGGCCCTGGTGCTGATCGCCGGCGCGCTGCTGCTGCCCTTCCTGCGCGGTACGGCGCGCAATGTCGCCGTGTTGTCAGCGCCAACTCTTGCGCTGGTCGCGCTCTGGTTGTTGCCGGAAGGCCGGCTCTGGCAGCTGCAATGGCTCGACTACCCGCTCGCGCCGCTGGCCGTCGACAAGCTTTCGCGACTGTTCGCCACCATTTTTGCGCTGATGGCCATCGTCGGCGGACTGTTCGCCCTGCGCCAGCAGAGCCGGCTCGAAATTCCCGCTGCATTCCTCTACGCCGGCTCCGCCATTGGCGTGACGCTGGCCGGCGATCTGGTCACCGTGTTCCTGTTCTGGGAATTCATGGCCGTCGGCTCGACGCTGGTGATCTGGAGCGCCGGTACGCCGGGCGCCTGGGCCGCCAGCCGCCGCTATGTCGCGATCCATCTCGCCGGCGGGGTGATCCTCTTCGCCGGCATCACCGGCCAGATCCTCGCCACGGGCGACGCCGGCTTCCACGCCATGAGGGCGGATTCTATTGCTACCTGGCTGATCCTGATCGGCTTCCTGATCAATACCGGTGCGCCGCCGATCTCGGCCTGGCTGCCCGATGCCTACCCGGAAGCGTCGTGGAGCGGCACGGTCTTCCTCTCCGCCTTCACCACCAAGACGGCGGTGTATGTGCTGCTGCGCGGCTTCCCCGGCACCGAGATCCTGGTCTGGATCGGAATCTTCATGATCTTCTACGGCATCGTCTATGCGCTGTTGGAGAATGACATGCGCCGAATTCTTGCGTATTCGATCGTGAACCAGGTCGGCTTCATGGTGGTCGGCATCGGCATCGGCACCGAGATGGCGCTCAACGGCGCGGCGGCCCATGCCTTCGCCCACATCATCTACAAGGCCTTGCTGCTGATGTCGGCCGGCGCCGTTCTCGCCGCTACCGGCAGGCGCAAATGTTCAGAGTTGGGCGGGCTGTTTCACAGCATGCCGCTCACCACGATCTGCGGCACCATCGGCGCATTGGCGATCTCGTCCTTCCCCCTGACGTCGGGATTCGTCTCCAAGTCGATGGTGACGCAGGCCGCAGCCGATGGCCACCTGCAGGCGGTCTGGCTCTTCCTCGCTGCGGCATCGGCCGGAGTCTTCCTTCACGCCGGCATCAAGTTCCCCTGGTTCGTCTTCTTCCAGAAGGATTCCGGCCTGCGCCCGCCCGATCCGCCGGCCAGCATGCGCTGGGCCATGATCCTGTTCGCCTTCCTCTGCATCGCCCTGGGCGTCTGGCCCGATCCGCTGTATGCCCTGTTGCCCTACACGATCGATTACGCGCCCTACACGGCGGCGCATGTCATCACCCAGTTGCAACTGCTGCTTTTTTCCGGGCTGGCCTTCTTCGTCATGCTCGACTACCTCAAGCGCACGCCAACCATCACGCTCGACGTCGACTGGCTATGGCGCATCGCCGGGCCGGTCGCGGCCCAAAGCTTTCGCGATGCGCTGCGAATCACCCGCGAAGGGTTGAACGAGCAGTTGCTCTCAGGCAGACAAGCCATGGCCGACAGCATCGCCCGGCATCGCCGCCCGGACGGCCTCCTGCTCCGTTCCTGGCCCACCGGCGGCATGGCGCTGTGGGTCATGGTCATGCTGCTTGCGTACCTGGCCCTGTACTACCTGAGGTAGGAGGCGGACATGGCCAATCTGAATACCAGCCATCAATGGCGCGGCGCCGTGAAGCGAGGCATCCAGAGCTGGTTGCTGCCGCGAATCATCGAACTGCCGCCGCGCGAGTGGGACAGTGCCGTCAAGCAGGCGAGGAATGTCGATTTCGATTGGATAGAGACGGTCTGGCTCATCGGTGGGGTGGCGTTCGTGACGTATTTGCTCGCCTTCGATCCGGAGCAGGCAACAAGCGTCTCAGTTCCGATCAGATATCTCGTGCAGTTCGTCGCAGCCATCCCATTGCTGCTGATCATCGTCGGACCCGCCTATCTGCGCCGTGCGCGGCGGGGCCTCGATAGCGTAATCGCCACTTACCGGTCCGGCCAGCGTGCAAACCACTAGGAGGATCAAACCCATGGCTACCTCTACAGATGGCATCACGAGCACCGAATCAGGCCGTCAGGCACGGCCAAGTCTAATGAGAGGAGAAGCGGCTATGAGTTCTCACGATTCAAGCGCGAAAGCCGATAACCGACTCTTGCGCATTCTTGTTCCGATCAATGCCGATGAAGACTCCCGGTGGGGAGTCCAGTACGCCTTGCACCGGCATCTTGAAGGGCGCGAATTGGAAGTGATCTTGCTCAATGTGGGCGAACCGATCACCCAATGGGAGGTTTTGCGGTTCCGCACGCAGGTCGAGATTTCGCAGTTCCAGTCGGAACGCGCGCAAGCCTTCATCGATGAAGCGAGCGCGCCGTTGAACGCCGAGAACATCCTGTGTCGTGGTTGCTTCAAGCAGGGCAATGTGGTTTTTTCGATTCTCGATACTGCCGAAGAGCTGGCCTGCGATGAAATCGTATTGCCCCGTCCTCAATCAGGTTTCTGGGGGCTGTTTTCGCGTGGCATCGTGGCATCGATAGTTCGCGGGCATCGCGATATCCCGATCGTACTGGTCGATCAAGATGGTGCTCCCATTGATCGGCAGATTCACTAATCCGCCGGCGTATGTTCCGCCATGACCAATCCCATTCGTGAGGACGTAGTGGTTCAAGTCGGCTTGGATGGCAATCATATGTAGTGGATTTCCCGGAGGAGGGAACTTTGGGCAGCTCCGGCTGCCCGCTTTTTTAGCGAACCTGATTATCGATGCATCGGACATTCGAACCGCCAGGGTGTACTGATGCACTGAAAGCAGTTTGTGGTAACGATCAATAGTGTCCCGACGTTCTCGCGCTGGGTATCCATTTCTTGAGCCAGCACCTACGCCTGCGCGAGCAATGCGTGCGCTCAAGAGTTGGCGCTGGCGACACGGCGACGCAGCGCTCCGCCTCGCGCCACGACCCGCCTCGACCGTGCCGCGTGCGTCAGCGTTCCCGCTGCCCTGCGGCGGCGGCGACGTCCTCGCGGATCGGCCGGATCGGCCTTATTTCGATGCTGCCGACACGCGCCGGCGGGATTTTCGCGGCGACCTGGATGGCTTCGTTGAGGTCGCGCGCTTCGATCAGGTAGAAGCCGGCGAGCTGTTCCTTGGTCTCGGCGAAGGGGCCGTCGGTGATGACCAGCTTGCCGCTGCGCACGCGCAAGGTGCTGGCGCTGTGCACCGATTGCAGCGCCTCGGAGGCGAGGCAGTGGCCGCTGCGGCGGACCGCCTCGTCATAGGCGACGCACTCGGCGTCGGGCAGTTCGTCGAGCCGGTTTTCGTCGAGATAGACCAGGCAGAGATATTTCATCGTGCGCTCCCGTGGATGAGACAAGCCCGGCCAGCGCCGCCGGACTTGGCGGCGGCGCGGCGCGCGGTTATTTCATGGAATGCATGCCCAGCATGTTGCCGTCCGGGTCGATCGCCAGCACGATGAAGCCGTGTTCGCCGATGGACATTTTTTCGCGGAACAGCTTGCCGCCGGCGCCGGCGACGCGCGCGGCCTCGACCGCGCAATCCTCGCAGCCGAAGTACACCAACGTGCTGTTGCCGCCCGAGGGGAAGCCTTCCATTTTCACCAGCGATCCGGCGCAGCCGCCGCGGTCCATGGCCATCGGAAAGGCCCACATTTCCAGTTCTCCGGCGGGCGCATTGAGCTGCTGTAGCGTGGTGGCGAACACGGTTTCATAGAAGCGCCGGGCACGCGCCATGTCCTGCACGTAGATTTCAAACCAGCGGACGGGATTCTCGTTCATCTGTTTCTCCTTTCGATGCTTGGCGCAAGCCGCGCCGGAGGGATTCAGACCTTTTCGCCAAGGCCGAGTTCGCGGGCCAGCTCGATTGCCGGGCACTGCACGAAGTCATCCATTTCGAAGAATTCGCGCACCTCGATCTCGCCATCGCGGCCGGGGCCGACGGGGTTGGGGAAGCGTTTGCTCCAGGCCAGGGCTTCTTCCCGCGACTTGACCTGGATGATGGTGTAGCCGGCGATCAGCTCCTTGGTCTCGGCGAAGGGTCCATCGACGACGCTGCGACTGCCGCCGCCGTAGCGGATGCGCCAGCCTTTGCCGGTCGGCTTGAGGCCCGAACCGTCGAGCAGGACGCCGGCCTGCGCCATTTCCTGGTGGAATTGAATCATCTCGGTCAACAGGGATTCCTCGGGCATCACGCCGGCTTCCGAGTCGGCGCTGGCTTTGACGATGATCATGAAGCGCATGCTGTTTCTCCTTGGCTGGTTGGGGATGGCGACCCTGATTGAGCCGCTTCCTGATCACTGGTCGAACGGCCGGACGCGAAATCGACAGTGTTGTGAAAATTTTTTCATGGCCGGTCCAGCTCGGCCAGGCGGCGTTCGATAAAGCGCCGCTCGGGCGCCTGCTGCGTCAGCTCGAGGGCGCGCCGGTAGGCGGCGCGGGCCTCGTCCTTCCTGCCGAGACGGCGGCAGAGGTCGGCCCGCGTGGCGTGGGCGAAGCGGTAGTCGGCCAGGTCGCCGCGCGCCAGCAAGGCCTCGACCAGCGCCAGGCCGACCGTGGGGCCGTCCTCCATGGCGACGGCCACGGCGCGATTCAGCTCGATCACCGGCGAGGGTTCGACGCGCAGCAGCAGGTCGTAGAGGCCGACGATTTCTTTCCAGTCGGTGGCGCCGGGGCTGGGGGCCTCGGCCAGCACCGCGGCGATCGCGGCCTGCAGCGTGTAGGGGCCGAAGCGGCGCGTGCGCAGGGCGGCTTCGACCAGCGCGGCGCCTTCCCTGATCAGCTCGCGCTGCCACAGCGCGCGGTCCTGGTCTTCGAGCAGGATCAGTTCGCCGCCGGGCGAGGCGCGCGCGCTGCGCCGCGATTCGTGCAGCAGCATCAGCGCCAGCAGGCCGGCCGCTTCGGGTTCCGGCGCGGGCAGCAGTTCGAGCAGCAGGCGGCCGAGGCGGATCGCCTCGGCCGAGAGATCGTGCCGTGTCAGCTCGGCGCCGAGCGAGGCCGAATAGCCTTCGTTGAAGACCAGATAGATCACCCGCAGCACGCTGTCGAGCCGCTCGGCCAGTTCCTCGGCGCCCGGCACCTGGTAGGGAATGCCGGCATCGCGGATCTTGGCCTTGGCGCGCACGATGCGCTGCGCCAGGGTGGGCGCCGGCGTCAGGAAGGCATGGGCGATTTCCTCGGTGCTGAGGCCGCAGACCTCGCGCAGCGTCAGGGCGACCTGCGCGTCCGGCCCCAGCGCCGGGTGGCAGCAGGTGAAGATCAGGCGCAGGCGGTCGTCCTCGATGCCTTCCCCGGCGTTGTCGGCAGCTTCGTCGGCGGTTTCGTCGGGAATCGCCTCGATCTGCTCGGCCATGTCCTCGATCGAGGCGAAGCGCGCACCGCGACGGATGCCGTCGATGGCCTTGAAGCGCCCCGCCGACACCAGCCAGGCGCGCGGATTGGCGGGCAGCCCGTCGCGCGGCCACTGCTCCAGGGCGGCGCGAAAGGCTTCGTGCAGCGCCTCTTCGGCCAGATCGAAATCGCCCAGCAAGCGGATCAGCGTCGCCAGCACGCGCCGCGACTCGGCACGGTAGATGGCCTCCAGCGTGGCGCCGACGGCTGTTGCGGCTTCGCCCACGGCGGGCCGTCGCGATTCGCGGAAAGGCAGATTGTTCATATGTCAATCGTCGCGCCGATCGCCGAAAAGATCAACGCCGTCGTTGCCGGACCCTTACCCGTCCGCTGCCGACGGGAACCAAAAGACGCGCGTCATAATGTACATTTCCCGTTGGGCGGTCCTCAAACTGACGAGGCAAGGGCATGAAGGTAATCGGTGAATTCACGGCAGACAGCCGGCGCGAAACCCTGCAGGTGGACGGCCGCCCCTACGTCGCGACCTGGGAGGTGTCCGCGGGCTACGTCGAAGTGCCCGGCATCACGGAGTACGCCGTGCGCGTGGACGACGCGGCCGGCAACGATCTGGTGTACATGCGCTGGCTGCTGGTGGACATGGGCGTCACCGGCGGCAAGGACGGCACGCTGGAAGCGCTCGAATCGCACTCTCCGGTAGGCGACGACTGGGCGGCCTGCCTGCGCAGAAACTGCGAGCAATGCCCGCCCTCGCTGCTGGAGGCGGGCGCCATAGCCTTGCTGGCGCTGATCGCCTCGCCGCCCGAACATCAGGGACACGGGCTCGGTACGCCCCTGGCGCGGGCCTTTGCGCAGACGGTGCTGGCGCGGCGCGGGGTGCGCGCCTTCTGGATCCAGCCCATGCCGCTGGTCGAACATGCAGCGACCGGCGCCTTCAAACCCAAGCACCAAGCGGATTCGCCGCTGTTCGACCAGGCCAAGGGCCGGCTCGAACGGCACTATGAGCGCAGCATAGACGCGAAATGGACCTGCCCGGATTATTTGCGGGTCGATCTGCTCCCCCCCGAAACGACCTGATTCCCCTGCGCGGCCAGGCAGCGGCGACGCAAATCCCGCATGCGCGTAAGATGTCGCCCTTTTCCGCGATTGCCAAGCCTGGCGAGCGCGGAGCCCCAGCCGAGAATCCCCCCCATGTCCGATGCCCTGGTCCCCTTGCTTGCCGCCGCGCTCGATGCGCGCGCGGAACTCCTACCGCGCCTGCACGCCGAGCAGACCGACGCCTACCGCCTGTTCCACGGCAGCGTCGAGGGCCATCCGGGCCTGACCATCGACCGTTATGGCGACCTGCTGCTGGTGCAGTGCTTCCACAGCCCGCTGGCGCCGGAAGCCCTGGCCGCCGTGGAGGCCTTCTATACCCCGCTGCTGCCCGGCCTGATCGTGGTCTACAACGATCGCAGCCACGCCAATTCGCGCATCGGCAATCCGCTGCCGGCCGAACAGATCGATGCGGCGATGCTGCCGCGCGAAATCCACGAAATGGGCGTCAACTACCGCATCGCCGGCCGTCACGCGGGCCAGGACCCCTGGCTGTTCCTCGACCTGCGCGCGGCGCGGCGGCGCGTGATGCAGGAAGTGCCGGGCAAATCGCTGCTGAACCTGTTTGCCTATACCTGCGGCGTCGGCATCGCTGCGGCCAAGGCCGGCGCGCGCTTCGTGGTCAATGTCGATTTCGCCGAATCCAGCATTTCGGTCGGCAAGGAGAATGCGCGCCTCAACGATCTGCCGGTGCGCCCGCGCTTCGTCTTGAGCGACGCCTTCGCCGCGATGCGCCAGTACGCGGGGCTGGGCCAGGCCGAGCGGGTGCGCGGCAAGCGCATGCCGCCCTTCCCCAAGCTCGACGCGCAAAGCTTCGACCTTGTCGTTCTCGATCCGCCGCGCTATGCCAAGAGCCCCTTCGGCGTGGTGGACCTGATCAACGACTACGCCTCTGTGTTCAAGCCGGCCCTGCTGTGCACCAGTCCGGGCGGCACGCTGATCTGCACCAACAACGTCGCCGACGTGCAACGCGACGCCTGGCTCGACCAGTTGCAGCGCAGCGCCGCCAAGGCCGGACGGCCGATCCGCGAGATGGAGTGGATCATGCCGGAAGCCGATTTTCCCAGTTCCGACGGCCAGCCGCCGCTCAAGATCGCCCTGCTGCGCGTGTAGCTCGCAGCCCACCGGGCCGGCGCGAGGCAAGTCCGGCGTAGTTCGCCCACGACATGAAGTCCACAGGGCTCGCGATAGCGGTAGCGCGCGCGCCTGCCTAGACTTCATGGCATGGCAGCGATTGGTAACAACACCTACCTCGTCACAGTTTCCGCCGGCAGCGTCGATCGCAGCTTCACGGTGAGCGGGCTGTCCGCCGCAGAAGTGCACCAGTTGCTGTCGCGCGCTGCCGAAGGCAGGGCTTACCGGGTGGTCGAACTGAGCGTCGATCCGGCGCAGGGTCCGGCACTGAACAACCTGAGCGATGCCACGGGCACTCTGGGCGTCGTCTTCATCGTCACGGCTCTGGTGCTGCGCCGCCTGAAACGCTGGCTGCAGCAATAAGTCCCGCCCGAACCCGCGTCACCGCCTCATTCGCTCGGCCGCCGCGCCCCGCTACGGGCGCGGGTCTGTCACGGGCCAACAAAATCGGGCAATTTCGCCCAAACTCTGCGATAATGCGCGGTTCTCCGGCCGGTTACAGCATGCCCGGCCCGCCTTTTCCCCGAAATTCCCTGCCCAGCGCAGGCACGCCATGACCACCTCCCCAGATCTTAATGCCGCCGGGTTCGACACCCTCGGGCTCGCAGCGCCTTTGCTTGCAGCCCTCGCCGACGTCGGCTACGAAACCCCCTCGCCGATCCAGGCCGCCTGCATCCCCGTGCTGCTGGCCGGCCACGACCTGCTGGGCGAGGCGCAGACCGGTACCGGCAAGACGGCGGCATTCGCCCTGCCGCTGCTGCAGAAGATCGACCTCAAGCGCGCCGTGCCCCAGGCCCTGATCCTGACGCCGACGCGCGAACTGGCGATCCAGGTCGCGGAAGCCTTGCAGAAGTACGCCCATCACATGCCCGGCTTCCACGTGCTGCCGATCTACGGCGGGCAGAGCATGGTGGTGCAGTTGCGCGCCCTGTCGCGCGGCACCCACGTCATCGTCGGCACCCCGGGGCGGGTCATGGACCACCTGGAGCGCAAGAGCCTGGTGCTGAACAACCTGTCGATGCTGGTGCTCGACGAAGCCGACGAAATGCTGCGCATGGGCTTCATCGACGACGTCAAGTGGATCCTCGAACACACCCCGGCCGAACGCCAAACCGCGCTGTTCTCGGCCACCATGCCCGACGTGATCCGCCGCGTGGCGCGCGAGCACCTGCGCGAACCGCAGGAAATCAAGATCCGCTCGGCCACCTCGACGGTCGTCACCACCAGCCAGTCCTACTGCCAGACCCACAGCGGGCAGAAACTCGAAGCGCTGACGCGCATCCTCGAAGTCGAAGACGACTTCGATGCCGCCATCGTTTTCGTGCGCACCAAGACCGCCACCGTCGAAATCGCCGACAAGCTGGAGGCGCGCGGCTATTCCGTCGCCGCGCTCAACGGCGACCTGACCCAGGGCCTGCGCGAACAGGTGATCGAACGCCTCAAGGCCGGCACCATCGACATCGTCGTGGCCACCGACGTCGCCGCGCGCGGCCTCGACGTGGCGCGCGTCAGCCACGTCATCAACTACGACGTGCCCTACGACACCGAGGCCTACGTGCACCGCATCGGCCGCACCGGCCGGGCGGGGCGCACCGGGCGCGCCATCCTGTTCCTGGCGCCGCGCGAAATGTACATGCTGAAGCTGATCGAGCGCGCCACCAAGCAGAAGATCACCGCGCTGACCATGCCGACGCCGGGCGAAGTGGCGAACCGCCGCGTCGCCCAATTCACCCAGCAGATCGTCGACATCATCAAGACCGAGAAGCTGGATTTCTTCTTCGACGTGGTGCGCCGCATCGAAGGCGAAAACGACATCGCGGCGCGCGAGATTGCCGCCGCGCTGGCCTGGCTGGCAACGCGCGAGCGTCCGCTGCAAATGCCCGGCGCCAGCGACCACGCGCCGCGTGAGACGGGATCAACGCCCGCCGTACCGCCAGCGCCAACTCCTGCCCGCGACTTCGAGCGCAAGCCGGATTTCAAGGCCCGCGCCAAGCCGGCCGAAAGCTACCCGGCCGCCGAGCCGCGCCGCGAGCGCCCGGCCGGCCGCAGCGACACGCCGGTCAAGCAGCGCACGTTCGCCGACGGCGCCACGATGCAGCGCTATCGCATCGAGATCGGCCGCAACCAGGGCGTGTTGCCCAAGGAAATCGTCGGCGCCATCGCCAACGAAGCGGGCATCGCCGGCAAGGACATCGGCCAGATCAACCTGTTCGAAGACTACAGTTCGGTGGAACTGCCGGCCAATCTGTCGGACGATCTGATGGACATCCTGCGCCGCATCCGCGTGCGCCAGTTCGCGCTCAAGACCCGCGTCATGGAGCCCGGCGAGTTCGTCGATACCCGCCCGCCGCGCCGCGCCGCGCCTGCCCGCGACGGCAAGAAGCCGGACTGGAAGAAACCCGACGGCGCCAAGCCGGAATGGAAGAAGCGCGAACGCTGAGCCCTGCGCCCGCGTTCGGCACAAGGAGAAGTTTTCATGGCCGTCTATAGCCTTGGCGAGCGCCAGCCCAGCCTGGGACGCGGCGTTTGGATCGCCCCCAATGCCACGGTCATCGGCGATGTGCGCCTCGGCGACAACGCCAGCATCTGGTGGAATGCCGTGCTGCGCGGCGACAACGACACCATCACGATAGGCGCCGGCAGCAACATCCAGGACGGCTCCGTGCTGCACGTCGACGAGGGCGTGCCGCTGACCCTCGGCGCCAACGTCACCGTGGGGCATCTGGTGATGTTGCACGGCTGCAGCATCGGCGATGAATCGCTGATCGGCATCAAGTCGGTGATCCTCAACAATGCCCAGATCGGCCGCCATTGCATCATCGGCGCCAACTCGCTGATTCCCGAAGGCAAGGTGATTCCCGAACGATCGCTGGTGATGGGCTCGCCGGGCAAGGTGGTGCGCGAATTGACAGACGAGGAAGTCGCGCGCCTGCGGCTTGCCGCACAAGGCTACGTCGAAAACGCGCGGCGCTACCGCACGCTGCTGGCGCCGACCGGCTGAGCTACTTCGCCGCGGCGGGCCTGGCCGCTGCGGGCCTGGCCGCCGCCGGCGCAGGCGACGATTTCTGCGGCACCTGGACGAAGACCTCGCCTTCCTTGATCATGCCCAATTCATAGCGGGCGCGCTCTTCGATCGCCTCGTAGCCCGCCTTGAGGTCGCGCACCTCGGCATCCAGTCCGGCATTGCGCTGCTCCAGCGCCTGATTGACTTCGCGCTGCGCCTGCAACTGGCGCTCGTAGTCCCAGACGCGGAGCCAACCGCCCTTGCCCAGCCACAATGGATACTGCAGCAGGGCAATGAGGGCGACCAGCACCAGCGTCGGCCACTTCACTTCCACTGGGGCCGCTTCAGCGGCCCTGAATGCTCCCCTCTCCCGCATGCGGGAGAGGGGCTGGGGGTGAGGGACGGCGACGCATCACTTGCGCAGGTTGTAGAAGGCGTCGAGACCGGGGTAGCCCGCCGTATCGCCGAGATCTTCCTCGATGCGCAGCAACTGGTTGTACTTGGCGATGCGGTCCGAACGCGACAGCGAGCCGGTCTTGATCTGCATCGCGTTGAGGCCCACCGCGATGTCGGCGATGGTCGAGTCCTCGGTTTCGCCCGAACGATGCGAAATCACCGAGGTGTAGCCGGCGCGCTTGGCCATTTCGACGGCGGCGAAGGTTTCGGTCAGGGTGCCGATCTGGTTGATCTTGACCAGGATGGAATTGGCGATGCCCTGCGCAATGCCTTCCTTGAGGATCTTCGGATTGGTGACGAAGATGTCGTCGCCGACGATCTGCACGCGCTTGCCCAGGCGGTCGGTCAGCAGCTTCCAGCCCGGCCAGTCGCCTTCGGCCATGCCGTCCTCAATGCTGATGATCGGGTAGCGATCGGCCAGCGTCGCCAGGTAGTCGGTGAAGGCCTCCGACGTCAGTTCCAGATTCTCCGAGGCCAGCACATAGCGGCCGTCGCGATAGAACTCGGAAGCCGCGCAATCGAGGCCCAGCACCACGTCCTGGCCCGGCGTGTAGCCGGCCGATTCGATGGCGCGCAGGATCAGCTCGATGGCTTCGTCATTGCCCGCGACATTCGGCGCGAAGCCGCCTTCGTCGCCGACCGTGGTCGGATAGCCCTTCTTGTCCACCAGCTTCTTCAGGTGATGGAAGACTTCGGCGCCGCAACGCAAGGCCTCGCGGAAGCTGCCGGCGCCCACCGGCAGGATCATGAATTCCTGGATGTCGAGGTTGTTGTTGGCGTGCGCGCCGCCATTGATCACGTTCATCATCGGCACCGGCATCTGCATCGGTCCCGAGCCGCCGAAATAGCGGTACAGCGGCAGGCCGGCCTCCTCGGCGGCGGCCTTGGCCACCGCCATCGATACGGCAAGGATGGCGTTGGCGCCCAGGCGCGATTTGTTCTCGGTGCCGTCGAGGTCGATCAGCGCCATATCGATGAAGGCCTGCTCCTCGGCGTCGAGGCCGATGACGGCTTCGGAGATTTCGGTATTGACGTTTTCCACGGCCTGCACCACACCCTTGCCGAGGTAGCGGCCGGCGTCGCCGTCGCGCAGCTCGATCGCCTCGCGCGAGCCGGTGGAGGCACCGGACGGCACCGCGGCACGGCCCATGACACCCGATTCGAGCAGGACGTCGGCCTCGACGGTGGGATTGCCGCGGGAGTCAAGAATCTCGCGGGCGACGACATCAACGATTGCACTCATGATTGTTTCCTCTTGTTTGACTCAATAGCCTTCGACCAGCAGCATGTCGAAATCCGACACGCCGGCACGCGCCGCGCGCGCGGCAAGATACTCGGGAGAATCGTAGAACGTCCTGGCGGCATCCATGCTGGGAAACTCGACGACGACCACGCGCTGCGGCTGCCAACTTCCTTCCAGGGTTTCGTAGGGCGCGCCGCGCACCAGGAAACGGCCGCCGTAGGCATCGACGGCGATCTGCGACAGACGGCGGTATTCCACCATGCGCTGCGGATCGCTGGAACGCGCGTCCACCACCATGTAGGCAGGCTTGCTCATGCCGTCATTCCCTTCTGTTTGACCAGTGCATCGAGTTCCATCAATTGTTCGAGCAGTGCCGCCATCTGACCCAGCGGCCAGGCATTGGGGCCGTCCGACAGTGCCTGGGCGGGATCGGGGTGGGTTTCCATGAACAGGCCGGAAACGCCGACCGCCACCGCGGCCCGTGCCAGCACGGGAACGAACTCGCGCTGACCGCCGCTGCGATCGCCCTGCCCGCCCGGCAGTTGCACCGAATGCGTGGCGTCGAACACCACCGGGCAGCCGGTCTCGCGCATGATCGCCAGGCTGCGCATGTCGGACACCAGGTTGTTGTAGCCGAAGGACGCGCCGCGCTCGCAGACCATGATGCTGTCGGCACCGTTGTTGGCTTCCTTGGCCTTCAACACCACCTGTTTCATGTCGCCCGGCGCGAGGAACTGGCCCTTCTTGATGTTCACCGGCTTGCCCGAAGCCGCGCAGGCCTGGATGAAGTCGGTCTGCCGGCAGAGAAAGGCCGGCGTCTGCAGCACATCGACCACGGCCGCGACGGCGGCGATCTCGTGTTCGGCATGCACATCGGTCAGCACCGGCACGCCAAGTTGCTGCCTGACGTCGGCCAGGATGGCCAGGCCCTGCTCCATGCCCAGACCGCGGAAGGACTTGCCGGAACTGCGATTGGCCTTGTCGTAGGACGACTTGTAGATGAAGTTCACACCCAGCTTGCGGCAGATCTCCCGCAATTGCCCCGCGGTGTCGAAAGCCATCTCGCGCGATTCGATGACGCAGGGGCCGGCGATCAGGAACAGCGGATGGTCGAGGCCGACCTCGAAGCCGCACAGCT
>JAUYSD010000076.1 GCA_030696505.1 Sulfuritalea sp.
AAGCAGGTGCGCACCCTGCCGCGCTACAAGTTCATGCCGATCCTGTTCCTCACCACCGAATCGCAGCAGTCGAAGCGGCTGGAGGCGAAGGCCGCCGGCGCCTCGGGCTGGCTGGTCAAGCCGGCCACCGCCGACGAGCTGCTCGGCACCATCAAACTGGTGATCCGCTAGCCGGTTCAGGCCACGGGATCATGTATACCGCCCAAGGCGTAATAGCCAAACAGCAGCCGGTCGCCGAGTACGCGCCGCTGGTCAAGCGCATCGCCTACCTGCTGATGGCCAGGCTGCCGGCCAGCGTCGATGTCGATGACCTGATCCAGAACGGCATGATCGGCCTGCTTGACGCCATCGAGCGCTATGACGATGGCCTCGGTGCCCAGTTCGAAACTTATGCCGTGCAGCGGATACGCGGCGCTATGCTCGACGGCCTGCGCGACAACGACTGGGTACCGCGCAGCGTGCGCCGCGAAATGCGCCGGGTCGAGTCGACGATCCATGCCCTGGAACACGAATTCGGTCGGCCACCGGCGGAATCGGAACTGGCGGCGGCCCTCGGCATTTCGCTGGCCGACTACCAGAAACTCCTGCTCGATGCGCGCGGGCATCAGCTCGTCTATATCGAGGACATCAGCGAGGAAGGCGGCGAGAACTATCTGGCCCGGCATGAATCCGGGCCGACGTCCGATCCGCTCGTGCTGCTGGAGGAAGAAGGGACGCGGACCGCTCTGGTGGCCGCGATCAAGGCCTTGCCGGAACGGGAGAAGCTGTTGATGGCCCTGTATTACGAGCAGGACCTGAATTTGCGCGAGATCGGCGAAGTGATGGGCGTGACCGAGTCGCGAGTTTGCCAATTGCACAGCCAGGCGGTCGCGCGCTTGCGCGCCAGCCTTGCCGTCGAGCGCAGGCCGGCATCCGCGGCGCGGCGCAGGCGCACCTCAACTGGCGGCGGGGGCTGAGCGCGATGGACATGATCAGCATCGTCGGTCTGCTGCTGGGCCTGGCCGCCGTTGTCGGCGGGCAGATCCTAGAGGGCGGGCATCTGGATTCACTGGTGCAACCCGCGGCCTTTCTGATCGTCGTCGGCGGCACGCTGGGTGCGGTGATGCTGCAGAGTCCGCTGCGGGTTTTTCGGGACGGCATAAAGATGGTGTCCTGGGTGTTTTTCCCTCCGGGCACGGACCCGCAGAAGCTGATAGCCGAGGTTTGTCACTGGAGCCAGATCGCGCGCAAGGAAGGCTTGCTGGCGTTGGAGGGACAGATCGCCACGCTGGACGACCCGTTTGCCGCCAAGGGCTTGCAGCTGCTGGTCGACGGTGCCGAACCGGAGCGCCTGCGCGAAGTGCTGGAGGTGGACATCAGCGCCCGCGAAAGCAGCCTGAAGGCGGCGGCCAGGGTATGGGAATCGGCCGGCGGTTACTCGCCGACGATCGGCATTATCGGCGCCGTGATGGGCCTGATCCACGTCATGGAGAATTTGTCGGACCCGTCAAAACTCGGCAGCGGCATTGCCGTCGCCTTCGTGGCGACCATCTATGGCGTGGGCGCAGCGAACCTGATTTTCCTGCCGATTGCGAAGAAACTCATGGCCAATATCGCGCGCGTCATCACCATTCGCGAAATGCTGGTCGATGGACTGGTCGGGATCGCCAACGGCGATAATCCGCGTCTGTTGGAGAGCCGGCTGCAGGGCTACTTCGTCTGATGGCCCAGTTCAGGCGCCGCCGTCGCCGGCGCGAGACCGACGACCCGGAAAATCACGAGCGCTGGCTGGTGTCGTATGCGGATTTCATCACGCTGCTGTTTGCCTTCTTCGTCGTGATGTACGGCATTTCCTCGGTCAACGAGGGCAAGTATCGCGTCATGTCGGATTCCATCGTGGTCGCATTTCGCAGCATCTCGGGCGCGCCGGCCAGGGCCCTGATGCCGGTCAGCATGCCCGAGTCGACGCCGGCGGCCGTTTCGCTGCGGCGCAATCCGGCCCCGCAGTTGGCGAAGAAGGAGCAGATGCGCAATCTGGCCGTCAGCCTGAACCAGGCGCTGGCGCCATTGATGGCGCAGGGCAAGGTCCGGGTGACCGAGGGCGCCCTCGGCATCACCGTGGACATCAATGCCAGCGCCCTGTTTGCGCCGGGCGAGGCGCGGCTCGATCTCGGCGCGGTGCGCGCGCTCGATGCGGTTGGCCGGATGCTGGCCACCACCGACTTCCCCATCGTGGTCGAGGGGCATACCGACAATATTCCGATCAGTACGCCGCAGTTTCCCACCAACTGGGAGCTTTCCGCCGCCAGGGCCGCCAGCGTGGTACGGCTGTTCGTCGATACCGAGGTCGATCCCCGCCGCTTGACGGCCTCCGGCTATGCGGATCAGCGACCGGTGGCCGACAATGCGACGCCGGCAGGGCGCCAGGCCAATCGTCGGGTGGCAATCCGGATCGAGTCGCGCACCCCGGACCATCGGGTCGAGGTGCCGCTGACCCAATAAAAATGCCGGTACGCAGTGCCGCGGGGTGATTCAGGCGCTGCCCAGGGGCCGCCGTCCGGATGAGGATTTTTGCTGGCCATCGGCACCGTAGGGCGTGGCATCGGCCGCTTCACCGAGCAAGGTTGCCAGGGCCTGCTGATTTTGCTGCATGCGCGCCGCAATCAATTTGCCGTTGAGTTCATTCTCGCGTTTGGCGGCGGCGGCCAGTTCGAGGTAGCGCTGCAGCATGCCCAGCGCCGCCGTCGGCCGGGTATTGGCGCCGACCCAGGCATCGAGTCCGGCACGACCGGCGGCAAAGCCGGCGCTGCGCTGCGCTGCGTCGCGCTCGGCTTCGAGGTTCGCCAGGCGAACCGCCTGCTGCGACTTTTCACCGGCGATAGTCGGCAATTGGTCGATGTCGCCGGAAACCAGCGCATTCCGTTCCGCGGCCAGCACGGCCACGAACCCCTGCAATTCGGCGATGGTCTGTTCCAGCAGGATGTCGATTGCGGCCAAGGCGGGTCCGCTGCCTAACCGGCGCTGCGCTTCTTGCCAAGTTGATCCCGAACGTCTTCGATCAGGCGATCGGCAATCTTTTCGGCATCGATCTGCAATTGTCCCTGCGCGATGGCCTCGCGAATTTCCGCTACGCGCTGGCTGTCGAAGGGCGCTGCCGCCGACCTGACGAACGCCGTCGATTGCAGGTTGCTGGCTGCCGCGGCATCGCCGGCTACGGTGGCGCTTGGCGCTGCGGTTCTGCCGGACCCATTGGCAGCGGCGGCGGTGGCTTGCGCGCGGGCTTTCGGCAGGCTGGCGGGTGAAGGTATCGCGGAGTTGATCTTCATGATGTGCACCGGTACGGGTTCTTGGCTTAGGGGATTTAACGGCGCCGAAATCCCCAACTTTAGGGTTGGATCAGGCGTTGCCGACAATTTACCCTTTGATCGGCGGCATCCGCCAAGGCGACGCATTGCGCCGGCGACCGACCCTGTCGCTGAGAATGGCCGAGTGTACCGCTTCCTTTCTTGTTCGTGGGCGTCGCGCCGCGCCGGTCCGCCGCGACCCGCACTTGCGCCACCTCACTGGGCGAGGCTGACCCTGCCGTCGCTTTGCGCCGTGCCGCTGACGACCTGGCCGGAGGCCGTGCGGACCTGCACTAACTGCCCGGCAGCGGCGCTGTTCAGCGCGCGGCCTTCGCTGGCGACCTGGAAGCCCGCTCCACCGGAGACGATGCGGACGTTTTGTCCCTGCTTCACCACCACGGGCGGACGAAACATTTCCGTGCGCAACGGGCGGCCGGCCGGCACGGCATTACCGGAAGCCTGCCCGAGCACGCGCTGCGGATCATTCAATACTCCGTTCGGCAACTCCGCCAGATCACCCTGACGGCGTTCGATGTCGGCTTCTTCGACGATCTGGCCGGCCCGCAGGGAACGTGCGCTGACCAGGTAGTCCACCGTGACATGAATCTGCACGGGCACATACAGGCTCCATGTCGCACCTTCGGTGCAACGAACATTGACATGGGTTCGCCCCCACGGCCGGGCTCCTGCGTCCATGGCAGCAGCGAGCTTGCGGCAATCGGGCGACAGGCGGCCGGCGTTGATGGTGCCGATGCTGTAGCGAACCGGCCCGGGCAGATCCTTGCCGTGGGCATCGAGAAACTCCGTGACGGCGCGGCGTATCGGTTCCGCGTCCGCGGCCCATAGCGGGTTTGCGGAGAGCAACAGGATCGCGGCGAGCGTGGAGAGGAGGGCGGTAGTGGGATGCATGGTCGAAGATTACCGCAGGAAGCCGTGCTTACGTGTGCGGCCGGCAACATTCACGGCAATCGGCCTTGCGGCCGGCAACTTTTGCCGTGTTGCCGCGACGCTTTTGCCAGCGTTGCCCCGGCTCCGGCTCGAAAGGGCGCGAAAGCGCCAGAAACAGGCATGGCAGAGGCGATTTCGGGGCATGGCATGGATGATGCGTAGACCACGTCACATAGTCCATCAGACACGCCGACAACCTCTACCATGTTCGATCGAATCGACGACCAACTCAGGATTCACCGCGCCGCACTCGGCGCGCTGACCTACCGCCAGGAATTGCTTGCATCGAATATCGCCAATGCGGATACGCCGCATTTCAAGGCGCGCGATATCGATTTCAAGGGCGCGCTGGAGTCGGCGCTGACAGGACGGCGTACCGGCAGCCTGGCAAGCACCTCGCCGCGGCATCTGCAGTCAGGCGTGGCGACTTCCTTCGCCGAGGCGGCAAGATTTCGCACCGAATTCCAGCCCAGCATCGACGGCAATACCGTGAATATGGACATCGAGCGCAGCGCCTTCGCCGAGAATGCCCTGCGCCTCGAAGCCGCGCTGACCTTCATTCGCGGCGAGTTCAAAGACCTGCAGCTGGTGCTGAGCCAGTAAGCGCCATGAGCCTGCTCAACATATTCTCCATCGCCGGTTCGGCGCTTACCGCTCAGTCGGCGCGCCTCAACACGATTGCCAGCAACCTGGCCAATGCCGACAGCGTGGCCGGCGCCGACGGCCGTCCCTATCGGGCCAGGCAGGTGGAGTTCAAGGCGACCGCGGTCGAAGGCGGCGGAACCGGTGTGCGCGTCACGCGCGTGGTCGAAAGCCAGGCACCGTTACGGATGAGCTACGACCCGTCGAGTCCGGCGGCGAACGAACAGGGTTATGTGGCGATGCCCAACGTGAATGTGGTGGACGAGATGGTCAACATGATCTCGGCCTCGCGTTCCTACCAGAACAATGCCGAAGTAATGAACGCCGCGAAATCGCTGATCCAGAAGACTCTGGCGCTCGGACAATAACATCTTTGCAAGGAGAGCATGACATGGCAATCACTTCGGCTTCCGTTCTATCCAGCACCGCGCAGTCTTTGCTGGAGGCGGCCAACGGCACGGGCAGCGCCAAGCCGACCAGCGCCACGACCGACGCGCAGAACCGCTTCCTCAGGTTGTTGACCACCCAGCTGAAGAATCAGGATCCGCTGAATCCGATGGACAACGCCCAGATGACCTCGCAACTGGCGCAGATCAGCACCGTCGATGGCATCGAGAAGCTCAACGCGACCCTGCAGAAGCTGCTTTCCAGCTCTGTCGATAGCGAAGCGATGCAGGCGGCGGCACTGGTTGGTCATCAGGTGATGGTGGCCGGTAGCGGCCTGACTCTTGGCGACAGCGGGGCGGTGGGTGGGCTTGAATTGAAGTCCGCCGCTGACCAGGTCAGCGTCACCATCAAGGATTCCAATGGAATTGTCATGAGAACGCTGGATCTCGGCGATCTGGATGCGGGAATGCACAACTTCGTCTGGGATGGCAAGACCGACAGCGGAGCCCAGGCGGTCAATGGCAGTTACGGCATTTCGATTCTGGCCAAGCGCGGATCGGAAAAGCTTGAAGTCTCCCCGCTCGAACTGGCCGGGGTGACCAGCATCAATCGCAGCAGTCAAGGTGTAACTCTGGATCTCGGACAACTCGGCCTGGCCAAGCTGTCCGACGTTAAACAAATTTTCTGAGCGGGAGCGGATCATGGGATTTCAACAAGGTTTGGCTGGACTCAATGCATCGTCGAAGGCGCTCGATACCATCGGCAACAACATTTCCAATGCCAGCACGGTCGGTTTCAAGACCGGGCAAACGCAGTTCGCCGACGTCTTCGCGGCATCTCTTTCCGGTGCCGGCGCGGCACCGGTGGGCCTCGGCACCAAGGTTGCCGCCGTGGTTCAGCAATTTACCCAGGGCAGCATCGGTGTCACCAACAATCCGCTCGATATTGCGATCAACGGCGGCGGTTTCTTCCAGATGGACGACGGCAACGGCGCCACTGTGTATACCCGCAACGGACAGTTCCAACTCGACCAGTCCGGCTACATCGTCAATGCCAACGGTTTGCAGCTGAAGGGCATCATGGCCACCCGCGGCGTGATTGCCCCGGGATCGCCTTCGGTGCCGCTGCGTCTGTTCGATCCGTCGCAGAGCCTGGCCGGCCCGCCGCAGCAAACCGGCGGCAGCCCAGGCAACCTGGGCCTGCAGGTCAACGTCAATCTCGATGCCCGCGTGGCGCCGCCAGCCGATCCGACCTTCGACTACAACAATCCGCGCACCTACAATCAGTCCACGGCGGTCACCATCTACGACAGCCTGGGCAACCCCCACACTTATTCGATGTATTTCGTCAAGGGCGTCGCGGCCAGCAGCTGGGACGTCTATGCCGCGGTGAGCAATCCGCCGGGTGCCGTGCCGACCGTCACGGACCTGTCCGCCGGCGGTCCGCTGGGAACCCTGAGCTTCGACTCTACTGGCACGCTGACCTCGGCGCCCTTCACCGCCGTCGTGACCGATGCCGACCTGGGCTACACCGGAGCCGTGAATTCCCTGTCCTTCCCGGTGGTCTTCGATGGGACTACGCAGTTCGGCTCGGACTTCTCGGTCAATGCGATGATTCAGGACGGCTATGGTTCGGGAACCCTGGCCGGATTCAACATCGGCAAGGACGGCATCATTCTCGGCCGCTACACCAACGGCCAATCGACCGAAGTCGGCCAGGTCATTCTCGCCTCCTTCCGCAATCCGCAAGGCATGCAACCGCTCGGCGACAACGTCTGGGCGCAGTCCTCGACCAGCGGTGACCGCATCGTCGGCACTCCCGGATCGACGGGTCAGTACGGCGTGCTGCAGTCCGCCGCGCTCGAAGAGTCGAATGTCGATCTGACCGCCGAGCTGGTGACCATGATCACCATGCAAAGGTCGTATCAGGCCAACGCGCAGACGATCAAGACGCAGGACAGCATTCTGCAGACCCTGGTCAACCTGCGCTGATAGTTGCCGCTGACGACACGGCGAGAGGGACGGGACGATGGACAGGATGATCTACACGGCGATGAGCGGTGCCAGCCAGACCATGAGCCGGCAGGCCGCCGTGGGCCACAACCTGGCCAACGCCAACACCACCGGCTACCGCGCCGAAGAGCACCGCCTGCGGGCGGTGCCGGTGCTGTCCCATGCCACGCAGAAGGGTTTGCCGACCCGCGCCTTCGCCATGGATGCCAGCACCCATACCGACTTCACCCCGGGGCCGATGGTGCATACCGCGCGACCGCTGGATCTGGCGGTGCAGGGGCCCGGCTGGATTGCGCTGCAGATGCCGGACGGCAGCGAGGCGTATACCCGTAACGGCAGTTTCGAACTCAACGTGAATGGCATCGTGCAGACGCGCAGCGGCATTCCGGTGATGGGCGACGGCGGTCCGATCTCCATTCCCCCCGACGTGAAGCTCAGCATCGGCGGCGACGGCACGATCTCCGCGCTGCCCGAGTCGGGCGCCCAGAACACGGTCAGCGTGATCAGCCGTTTCAAGCTGGTGAATCCGCCCCAGGCCGACCTGGTGCGTGGCGACGACGGCTATTTTCGCCTGCGCGACGGCGAACCGGCGCCCGCCGACGAGAAGGTGATGGTGCTTGGCGGGAGCCTTGAGGGCAGCAACGTGAATCCGGCAGAACAGATGGTGAACATGATTTCCCTGGCGCGACAGTTCGAGATGCAGATGAAACTGGTGTCGGCAGCCGATGCCAACGACCGCGCCGCAACCCAGATTCTGGCGACCCGCTGATTCCGGGCATGGGGCTTGCATAGTTGCAGGCACGGACGCCCGAGCTTGGTGCGAGACGAACAGGAAGGAATGAGACATGGCCTTAGCAAACAGCCTTAGCGGATTGATCGCCGCGGCGAAAGCCCTCGACGTGGTCGGCAACAACATCGCGAATTCGCAGACCATCGGCTTCAAGTCGTCGATTGCGCGCTTCACCAACGTGTCCGCCGCCGGCAAGTCGAGCGGACCGTCCGACACCGGATCGAGCGCCGGCGTCAGCGCCGACAACATCTTCCAGCAGTTCGGGCAGGGCCAGGTCGAGCTCAGCGACAAGCCGCTCGACATGGCGATCAACGGGCTGGGCTTCTTCCGCCTCTACAACCCGGAGACCAACCGGGTTTCATATACGCGCGACGGCCAGTTCGGGCTCGCCTTCGAAGGCGACGGCTTTGCCAAGCTGGTGACGCGCACCGGACTGTGTCTGACCGGGAATGTGCCCAGCTTCGGCAGCGATCCCTTCGGCACCATCGCCGCGACGCCTACGCCGGTGCCGCTGGTCATCGATCCTTTCTTCCCGCCGCGGGCGACCGCGGTGGTCAATGCCAGCCTCAACCTCGATGTCCGCGTCGCGGCGCCGATGGCACCCTTCGATGCCGCCGATCCCTTGACCTACAACGGGTCCGCCTCATCCACCGTATTCGATGCCGCCGGCGCGGCGCACGACCTGCGGGTTTATTTTGTCAAGCCCGGTCCGGCCAGTGTCTGGCAGGTCTATTCGACGCTGGACTACAACGCCAATGCGGTACCGGCCCAGGTGCCGACGGTCAGCGGGCCGATCGACCTGACCTTCGACCTGCGCGGTGCCGTCAGTCCGCCGACGCCTTCGCCGGTCCAGAGCTACACCCTGCCCGATGGCAGCGCCGTCGCCATCAGCTTCGACTTTACCGGTACCACCCAGAACGTCGACTACAGCAGCACCACCCAGTTCGGCACCGCGTTCAGCGTCAATGCGCTGGCTCAGGATGGCTATACCGCGGGCAGAATCCAGGACCCCAACGAATTCAACGTGCAGGCCGACGGTCGCATCATCGCGCGCTATTCCAATGGGCAGCAGCGCACCGTGGCGCAACTCGTGCTCGCCAATTTCGCCAATCCGAATGCCCTGATCAATACCGGGGACAACCAGTGGGTGGCGAACGAAGATCCGCTGCGCGGCACCGGCGCGGTGAGTCTCGGTTTCCCCAAGTTTTCCACCGAGAAACTCAGCGGCTTTGCCGGCGACAGCGATCCGGCCGAAGGCATGGGATCGATCCAGGGCCGTGCCCGGGAAATGTCCAATGTCGACCTGGCGACCGAACTGGTGTCGCTGATCGAGCAGCAGCGCAACTACCAGGCCAGCGCCCAGACATTCAAGATCCTCGACCAGGTGCTGCAGAACCTGGCGAACATGCGCTCGAATTGATCCCCGGCGCCCGCAACACCATGAGCATTTCAAATTCCACTGACCGCCTTGCGCGGCCGCTTCCACCCCTTACGATTGCCAGGAGCAGACAGCAATGATGCGTTCCCTCTGGATTGCCAAGACCGGTCTGGATGCCCATCAGACTTCGATGGACGTCATCACCAGCAACCTGGCCAACGTCAGTACCACCGGCTTCAAGCGTTCGCGTCCGGTGTTCGAGGATCTGCTCTACCAGACCCTGCGCCAGCCGGGAACCTCCTCGTCGCAGGCGACCACCATTCCATCCGGCCTGACCTTGGGCACCGGCGTCCGCGTGGTCGCCACCGAGCACATCTTTACCCAGGGCACGGTACAGAAGACCGACAATCCGCTCGACCTGGCGATCCAGGGCAACGGCTTTTTCCAGATCCAGATGCCCGACGGTTCCGTCGCCTATACGCGGGACGGTTCCTTCACCAAGGATGCCAACGGCCTGATCGTCACCGCCAACGGCTACCCGGTGACGCCGCCGATCACGATTCCCGCAAACGCCCTTAGCGTGACCATCTCGCCCGACGGCATAGTCACTTACTCCCAGCCGGGCAGCAACGCGCCGCAACCGGCGGGCAACCTGCAACTGGTCGCCTTCGTCAATAACGGCGGCCTGCAGAGCACCGGGCAGAATCTCTTCGTCGAAACCGCTTCCTCGGGAACCGGCACCCCGACCACGCCCGGCAGCAATGGTACCGGCCTGATCAACCAGGGCTATATCGAGACCTCCAACGTCAACGTGGCCGAGGAACTGGTCAACATGATCGTGGCACAGCGCGGCTACGAAATGAACTCGAAGGCCGTCACCACCTGCGACCAGATGCTGTCGCGCCTGACTCAACTCTAAGCAGCGAGCAAAACCATGAAACCCAATAGTCCGTGCCGGCCAGCGTCGCATAGAGCGGCGTCGATCAAGGTTCTGGTTCAGATCGTGATGCTGGCGGCAGCCGTGTCGGGATGCGTGACCACCGCGCCGACCACCGCGATCCACCAGCCCATGAGCATCCGCCCGGAAGCGCGTAACTATGCGCCGCCGACCAACGGCGCGATTTTCAACGTGGCCTCGGTACGGCCGCTGTTCGAAGACAGGCGCGCCCGCTTTGTCGGCGACATCATCACCATCAACATCGCCGAGAAAGTCCAGGCCTCGAAGAAGTCGGAGAACAAGACCACGCGCAGCCAGAACATCGACGTCACCGTGCCGACCGTTATCGGCCTGCCGTTCAAGGGCGTGCAGGGAACGGCACTGGCCGCCAGCGACACCAACAATTTTGCCGGCAAGGGCGAGAACACCTCGTCCAATGATTTCACCGGAACCATCACCGTCACGGTGATCGAGGTCTATCCCAACGGCAACCTGCTGGTATCGGGCGAAAAACAGATCGGCTTGAAGGAGGGCGAGGAATTCGTGCGTTTCTCGGGGGTGGTCAATCCCAATACCATCACCTCCGCCAATACGGTCACGTCCACCCAGGTAGCCGATGCACGCATCGAGTACAAGGCCAACGGTTTCATCGATACGGCCCAGGTCATGGGCTGGCTCGGACGCTTTTTCCTGACCTTCCTGCCCTTCTGAGGAAACTGACATGACGCGGATCGAAAAAAGCCTCTTCGCAATTTTCTGCGCCGCTGCGCTGACGATCGCGATGGGTAGCGCGCGCGCCGAGCGCATCAAGGATCTGGCGTCGATTGCCGGCGTGCGGACCAATCAGCTGGTCGGCTACGGCATCGTCGTCGGCCTCGACGGCAGCGGCGACCAGACCACGCAAACGCCGTTCACGGTGCAGAGCATGATCAGCATGCTTTCGGCGATGGGGGTCAATATGCCGCCCGGGCAGTCGCTGCAATTGAAGAACGTCGCCGCCGTGATGGTGACCGCCAGCCTGCCGCCCTTCGCCCGCGCCGGTCAGCCGATCGATGTCACCGTATCGTCGATCGGCAACGCCAAGAGCCTGAAGGGCGGCACGCTGATCCTGACGCCGATGAAGGGCGCCGACGGACAAATCTACGCCATGGCGCAGGGCAACGTCGCCGTGGTCGGTGCCGGGGCCAGCGGCGCCGGGTCGAAGGTCACGGTGAACCATCTGTCGGTGGGCCGCATTGCCGCCGGCGCGACGGTCGAGCGCGAAGTTCCGATGCCGCTCGGGCAGGGCGACTATGTGCACCTGGAACTGAATGCCACCGATTTCGGTACGGCGCAGCGCATGGTCGAGGCGATCAACGCAGTGATGCCGGGTGCAGCCGCCGCCGCCGACGGACGGCAAATCCGGGTACGCGCGCCGTCCATACCCGATGAGCGGGTGAGCTTTATCGGCAGGCTCGAAAGCATCGACGTCACGCCGGTGCGCCAGGCCGCCAAGGTTATCGTGAATAGTCGCACCGGCTCGGTGGTGATGAACCAGTCCGTGCTGATCGAGACCTGCGCGGTCGCGCACGGCAGCCTGTCGGTTTCGGTCAGTACCGAGAATGTCGTGAGCCAGCCCGGAGCCCTCTCGGCGGGACAGACCGCGCGAGTTGCCAATGCCCAGATCGAGATAAAGCAGGAAGGCGGCGCCCTGATGAACGTCAAGGGTGGCGCCAACCTCGCCGACGTGGTCAAGGCCCTGAATTCCCTGGGCGCGAACCCGCAGGACCTGATCGCGATCCTGCAGGCCATGAAGTCCGCGGGTGCCTTGCGTGCCGAGCTGGAAATCATCTGACGCCGTGGGTAAGCGCGGTTTTTCGGCATCTGCCCCGGCGAACGGTTTCGAGCGTGCCATGTCATGCTGCGTCCCGCCATGAATGTCCCTAACGACCATTCCAGCCTGTCCGCGACTTCGAACATTCTCGACGTCGGCAGTCTGGGCAACCTCAAGCGCCAGGCGCGCAGCGGCGATCCCGAGGCCAACAAGGCCGTCGCCAGGGAGTTCGAGGCGATGTTCCTGCAGATGGTGCTGAAGTCGATGCGCGATGCAACGCCGCGCGAAGGTTTGTTCGACAGCGACCAGTCCCGGCTGTATCAATCGCTGCTGGATCAGCAACTGAGTCAGACGCTGGGTTCCAGCACGCGTGGCTTCGGCCTGGCGGCGATGATCGAGACGCAGTTGTCACGGCGCAACGAAGCGCCGCTGCCGGCGGAAGGCCCGCTGGAACTTGCACCCAAGGCGCGGGCTTTCCCGCTGCAGCCGGAACTCAAGGCACTGCCCCTGCGGCAGCCCGCGGAGTCGGGTTTCAAGCTGCCGCAGTCGACTATTCCTTCACCAACCCCGGCGCCTGCCGTGACGGCGCCGGCCGGGCCGGTGCCGGCGATTTCTGCCGTACAACGTTCCTTTGTCGATCGCATGCTGCCTGCCGCGCTTGCCGCGCAGGGCGCTTCCGGCATTCCGGCACGGTACATGGTGGCCCAGGCGGCGCTGGAAACCGGTTGGGGCAGGTCGGAACCCAAGGCCGCCGACGGCACCACCAGCTTCAATATTTTCGGCATCAAGGCGGGCGCCAGCTGGCGCGGCCCGACGGTGGAATCGCGGACCACCGAAGTCATCATGGGCGTGGCGCAAACCCGTGTCGAGCGTTTCCGCGCCTACGGTTCGCACGAAGAGGCTTTTTCCGACTACGCCAAGCTCATGATGCGCAGCCCGCGCTATGCGGCAGTGCGCGAGGCGCGCGATCCCGCCGGCTTTGCGCGCGGTCTGCAGTTGGCGGGTTATGCCACGGATCCGAAGTACGCGGCAAAGCTCGAACGCATCATCGGCGGGGCGGCCCTGAGGCAGACCATGATCGGCTGAACGCCGCGTTCGCGGCGAGTCCGCGTCCGATGCTGGCACGCAGGTTGCTCTATCTCTGCTGAATCCTCAACTTGCGGCAAGTTTTGCCGTTATAGGGGTTCCATAGCGGAGACATCATGGGCATTTCCAGTATTGGCTTCAGCGGACTCAATGCGGCACAGGCTGGCCTGCTGACCACCGGCCACAACATCTCCAATGCATCGACGCCCGGCTATCATCGCCAGGAGATCGTGCAAAGCGCCAACGGCTCGCTGTTTACGGGGGCCGGTTTCATCGGCCAAGGCACGCATGTGCAGACCGTCAAGCGCGTCTACGACGAATTCCTCGGCCGCCAGGTACTCAATGCCGAGGCCGGCGCGACCGAGATGGAAACCTATCGCACGCAGATCAGCCAGATCGACAATCTGCTGGCCGATCCGAGCGCCGGCCTGTCTCCCGCGCTGTCGGCTTTCTTCAAGGGCCTGCAGGACGTTGCGGCCAACCCGGCTTCGGTTGCCGGCCGGCAATCCATGCTGTCCGCCGCCGAGGCCCTGGTGGCACGGTTTCAAGGGCTGGATCAGCGATTCTCGGAAATCCGCGAAGGCACCAACCAGCAGATCTCGGCACAGATCGGCCAGATCAATGTCTTCAGCACGCAACTGGCCGACATCAACCAGCGCATCATCATGGCGCAGGCGTCGGGCACCAATCAGCAGCCGAATGACCTGCTCGATCAGCGCGACACGATGCTGAGGGATTTGAACAAGCTGGTACGGGTCAGCACGGTGACCCAGAGCGATGGCAGCTTCAATGTTTTCATCGGCCAGGGACAGCCGCTGGTGGTCGGCACCCGGTCTTCCAGCCTGCAGGCCGTTGCCGCGGCGGACGATCCGCAGCGCAAGACCGTGGCAATAGTTGGCGCTGGCGGTACGGCGCAGGTTCTGTCGGAGTCGCAGATCAATGGCGGCAGCCTCGGCGGCTTGCTGAGTTTCCGCAACGAGAGCCTCGATGCGGCGCAAAACGCCCTGGGCCGGATTGCCGTGACGCTGGCGCAGAATTTCAATGACCAGCACCGCCTCGGGCAGGATCTGACCGGTGCCATGGGCCAGAATCTGTTCACCGTGGCAGCCCCGGTCGTGCGAGTGAACAGCGGCAATGGCGGCAGTGGGACGCCTGCCATCGGCATCGATGCGGCGACTGTTTCCGAACTGACCGGCAGCGATTACCGGCTGAGTTTCGTCGGCGGCAATTACCAGCTGGTGCGCCTTGCCGACAACCAGACGCGGACCTTCGCCAGCCTGCCGCAGACCGTGGACGGAATCACGATCGACGCGGCCACCTGGCTGCCCGCCGCCAACGACAGCGTCCTGATCCAGCCGACTCGTGCCGGCGCCAGGGAAATCGGCCTGGCCTTGTCCGACGTGCGCCAGATTGCCGCGGCGGCGCCGATACGCAGCACGGCCAGCCTGGCCAATACCGGCACCGGAAAAGTCACCGCCGGAACGGTCGACGCGCCACCGCCGCCCAATCCGGATTTGCAGCACAGGGTAACGATAAGCTTTACCAGCGCGACGAGCTTCGATGTGTTCGATGTCACCACATCCACCACGCTGGCCAGCGGCGTGGCCTACGCCAGCGGCAGCGACATCGCCTACAACGGGTGGACCGTGCGGATCTCCGGGAACCCGGCCAGCGGCGACGCATTCAGCGTCGAAGCCAATGCCAATGGCGTTGCCGACAACCGCAACATCGTGCTGCTCGGCGGCTTGCAGACGCGCAACACCATAGGCGCCGAGGCCGGATCGGCGCCGACCGCGACCTATCAGGGCGCCTATGCCCAGATCGTCAGCGCGGTCGGCAGCAAGACCAACGAAGTCGAGGCCATCGGGGCCGCCCAGCAAGGCCTGGTGGACCATGCCGCGCAGGCCCTGGAGTCGCTCGCCGGCGTCAATCTGGACGAAGAGGCGGCCAAGCTGTTGCGCTACCAGCAGGCCTATCAGGCGTCCGCCAAAGTGCTCGAAATCGCCACCAGAATATTCGATGAAATTCTCGCCCTCGGCCGTTAAGCCGGCCATCACCGCAGGAGAATCCGATGCGCGTCAGTAGCGGCATGATCTTCGATGCTGGCATTGCCAGCATCAACCGGCAAACAGCGTCCCTGCTCAAGGTCCAGCAGCAGATCGCCAGCGGCCGCCGGATCCTTACGCCCAGCGACGACCCGGTCGCCGCCGCGCGTGCTCTGGAGGTGACCCAGGCCAGCGACATCGTTGCCCAGTTCAAGGAGAACCAGAACTATGCCGTATCCGCCCTCGGCATAGAGGAGGTGCAGCTCGGCGCAGCCACCGACGTCATCGGCCGGGTGCACGAACTGGCGGTTCAAGGCACCAATTCGGCGCTGACGGACAGCGCACGTGCCGGCATCGCCACCGAGTTGCGCGCACGCTTCGACGAACTGCTCGGCATCGCCAATTCCGGCGATGGCACCGGCAATTATCTGTTTGCCGGTTTCATGAGTTCGACCACGCCGTTTGCCGGCACGGTGGACGGCATTCTTGCCGGCAGCGACGTCGTTTATCAGGGCGACGACGGCCAGCGCAAGCTGCAAGTCTCGCCGACCCGGGTGATCGAGGTGAGCGACGCCGGCAGCGACTTGTTCCGGCGCATCGCCAGCGGCAACGGCTATTTCGCCACCGACTATGCGGCCGGCAACAGCGGCACCGGAGTCATCAACTCCGGCACGGTCAGCAATCCCGCCGCCTGGAATTCATCGGCGTCGCAGCAGGTCGCGATCAACTTCACGGTGAGCGGGGGCGTCACCAGCTATGACCTGGTCGACACCGTGAGCGGCAACTCGCTGCTGACCGGCGCTGCCGCGCCGGCGGCACCGGGCGCCCAACGCGTGTTCCAGGCCGGACAGCCGATCGTGCTCAGCGCACAGGGCGCTGAAGCACCGTTCGATCTCGGCGCCAGCGTCACGATCACCGGTGCGGCGGCCGACGGCGACAGCTTCACGCTGGCACCGGGCGGCTCGCAGAGCGTATTCACCACGGTGGCAAGATTGATCGGCGCGCTGGAGGCGCCGGCCGCAACGCCGGCGGCCAAAGCCCAATTGGCGTCGGAAGTCGGGTTCGCCGTGACCAACCTTTCCCATGCCGCCAACAGGATTTCGGAGACGCGCTCCCTGGTGGGTTCGCGCATGAACGAGCTTGACTCGCTGGGCAGTTTGAACGAAGACCTCGACCTGCAATACCAGCAGACCTTGTCCACCCTGCAGGACGTCGATTACGCCAAGGCGGTATCCGACCTCACGCGCAAGCAATTCGAACTGGAAGCGGCCCAGCAATCCTTTTTCAAGATTTCACAACTTTCACTGTTCAATTTCCTGTGATGCCACCGAACCGCCAGCGCCAACTCCTTCCCGCCGCCGCCATCGCCATCGCGCTGGCCGGCTGCGGTTCGCTCAACTCGCTGGACGGAAATTTCCCGGCGCAGGGGCCGATCATTCCGGACACCTCGCTGAACCTGACGAGGTCGCTGCAGATACCGCTGGACAAGGTCGTCGCCTGGGGCTTGTATGCCGGCGCCGCCTGGCTGATTCTCGATCCCCTGGCGCCCAACTGGGAGATCGAGCAGGCAAGCTTTCCGGATCGCCATTACCATCTGTCCCTGAAAATGAAGCGGCTTTATTCCGGCGGTGCGGGCGAAGCGCGGGTCGTGTTCCACCAGCGGGCGAAGGAACTGATGCGCCAGAACGGCTACGATACCTATGCCGTCGTCGAATACACGGAAGGTCTCGAATCATCGCTGCTCGGGTCGCAGCGCGTGGCGCAAGGGGTGATTCAGCTCGCGCGCCGCTGAGCGCCTGGCGGGCTATCCGGCCGCCGCGCGCAGCAGCATTCCCAGCGCCTCGAAGCCGCGATTGAACACGCCTTCCATGGCCGCCCCCAGATAGGGCAGCGACAGCATCAGGACGAAGAAGCCCAGCGCCAGGGTCACCGGAAAACCCACAGCAAACAGGTTCAGTGTCGGCGCGACGCGGGCCAGCACTCCCAGCGCAATATTGGTCACCAGCAGCGCCGTGATCAGCGGCAATGCCAGCAGCACGCCGAGGCTGAACATCATCGCCGCCGAGTTCAGCAGCGAGGACAGCGCCGCCGCGTGGAACGGCGTCAGACTGACCGGCAGCAGGATGAAGCTTTCGGCGAGCACGCTGAGCAGCAGCAGATGGCCGTTCATGGCGAGAAAGATCATGGCCGTCAGGAAGCCGAGAAACTGGGTCATCACCGGCGTCAGGCCGCTGCTGCTCGGATCGAAAAACGTGGCGAAGGAAAGACCCATCTGCAGGCCGATCAGCTCGCCGGTGACGTCCAGGGCCGCCATGGCGATGCGCAGGGCGAAGCCCATCATGACGCCGATCAGCAATTGTTCGGCGATCACCAGCAAGCCCAGCCACGATCCGGGGGCCAGCGGCGGAGGCGGCGGCAGTGCCGGCGACAGGGCCAGGGTGACGACCAGGCCCATGACCAGGCGCACGCGCATCGGCAGTGCCGCATTGTTGAACACCGGCGCGGCGGCCAGCAGGCCGAGTATCCGCGTCAGGGGAAAGACGAACAAGCTGAGCCAGGCATCGAGTTGTGCCGAGCTGAGGGTAATCACTAGCCAATTAACCCCGGAATCGATTCGTAGAGGCGGCGCATGTAGTCGGTCAGCATGGTCAGCATCCACGGTCCGGCCAGGATCAGCGTGACAAAGATGGCCAGCAGTTTCGGCACGAAGGAGAGCGTGGCTTCGTTGATCTGGGTGGCCGCCTGGAAAATGCTGATGATGAGTCCGGTCACCAGGGCGGCCGCGAACAGGGGTGCCGAAATCAGCAACGTCAGCTCGACTGCGCTGCGTCCTATTTCGATGACGGTGGTCGGAGTCATGCGCCGAAACTCAGGACCAGCGAACCGATCAGCAGGTTCCAGCCGTCGACCAGCACGAACAGCATGACCTTGAAGGGCAGGGCGACGATCACCGGCGACATCATCATCATGCCCATGGACATCAGCACCGAGGCCACGATCATGTCGATGATCAGGAAGGGAATGAATATGATGAAGCCGATCTGGAAGGCAGTCTTGAGTTCCGAGGTGACGAAGGCGGGAATCAGCACGCGCATCGGGATGTCGTCGGCGCTTGCCGGCACCGGCTGTTTCGCGATCTTGGTGAAGGTGGCGAGATCGGCATCGCGCACCTGCTTCATCATGAAGGCGCGCAGCGGTACCGCGCCTTTTTCGAGGGCCTGCTGAAAGCTGATCCGGTTTTCCGACAGCGGCAGATAAGCCTCGGCGTAAATGCGATCACCGACCGGCGCCATGATGAAAAACGTCAGGAACAGCGCAAGCCCGACCATCACCTGGTTGGGCGGCGAGGTCTGGGTTCCCATCGCATGGCGCAGCAGGGAAAAGACGATGATGATGCGGGTGAAGCTGGTCATCATGAGCACCAGCGCCGGCAGGAAGCTGAGGCTGGTGAGCAGCAGCAGGGTCTGGATCGACAGCGACCACTGGACGCCGCCACCCGCCGCCGGCGTGCTGGTGACCGCCGGCATGGCCTGGGCCAGGGCCAGTGCCGGCGACAGCAGCGCAGCGGCGAGAAGGAGCAGGCGGCTGTACATGGTCAGGGCTTGCGCATCAGGCCTTGCAGCCAGCCCGGCATCGCCTCGGCTGCGGCGGGCGGTGTGGCGAGCGGCTGGCGGGGAATTTCCGCGAGGGCGGTGACGCGACCCGGAGCCACACCGAGCACCAGCCAGGTGCTGCCCACTTCGACGATCACCACACGCTCGCGTCCGCCCACCGCCGTGGCGGCGACCACCCGCATCAGGCCGGCCGCCGATCCACGTTGCAGCGTCAGCTTCTTCAGCAGCCAGAGGCTGCCGATCAGCAGTGCCAGGATACCTGCCACACCGAGCAGCATCTGCAGCAGGCCGCCACCGCTTACCGACGGCAGTGGCGGTGCCGCCTGCGCCAGGGCTTCGGCGGCGGTCAGGCACAGCGTGATGGTGGAAACGACAAGTTTGCGCATGCACATCCGGAAACGCGAGGCCGCATCGTGGCGCGGCGAGGAGTGGATGCGAGGATAAGCCGGTGCTTCCCCGAAGAAGGCGGAAAGGAAAGGGACGAAGCGCCGACTTATCAGCGGTTCAGCTTGCGGATGCGTTCCTGCGGCGTGATGATGTCGGTCAGGCGGATGCCGAACTTGTCATTGACCACGACAACCTCGCCCTGGGCGATCAGTGTGCCGTTGATCAGCACGTCCATCGGTTCTCCGGCCAGACCCTCGAGTTCGACCACCGAGCCATGGGCCAATTGCAGCAGATTGCGGATCGATATCTTGGTACGCCCCAGTTCCACGGTGAGCGCCACCGGAATGTCCATGATCATGTCGAAGCCCCGCGGTGCCTGGGGGCTGCCGCCGGTTTCGGAAAACTGCTCGAAAATCTGCGCCGGCTGGATGGTCGGGGCAGGCTGGGCGCCGGCGGCGCCCTGCTCGTTCATGGCGCTGGCCCAGTCGTCGTCCGATATCTGCGGTTCGGCGCCGGGCGACGCGGTAGTTTGGTTCATTTCAGGCTCCTGATGTCGTCGCGGCAATGACAATGCCGAGCATGATAATCATGTTTGCTCTTCCGCGAGGAAACGTCCGACTTTCAGGGCGTACTGACCGTTCTGGATGCCATAGCGGGATTCGATCAAAGGCACGCCATCGACCGTGGCCCGGATCGTATCGTCGATCGTCAGCGGAATCACGTCGCCGACTTTCATGTGGATGATTTGGCCGAGTTTGACGGTCGTGTGCCCGAGATTGGCCACCAGTTCGACTTCGGCTGCCTGCAATTGCCGGGTGAGCATGCTGGTCCAGCGATTGTCCGACGAAGTCTGCTCGCTATGCATCGTGCTGTGGAGCACATCGCGGATCGGTTCGACCATCGAATAGGGCAGGCAGATGTGCAGTTCCGAGCTGTTTCCCGCAAATTCGAGATTGAAGGTGATGGAGATCACGACTTCCGACGGCGTCGCGATGTTGGCGAACTGGGTGTTCATTTCCGAGCGCACAAACTCGAAGGTCAAGGGAAACACCGGTTGCCAGGCCTTCTGGTATTCGGCGAATACCACGCCGAGCAAGCCCTGGATGATGCGTTGCTCGGTCGGCGTGAAATCGCGCCCCTCGATGCGGGTGTGGAAGCGTCCGTCGCCGCCGAACATGTTGTCCACGACGAGAAATACCAGGTTCGGATCGAGCACGATCAGGCCGGTGCCGCGCAAGGGCTTGGCCTGGATCAGGTTGAGGTTGGTCGGCACCACCAGGTTGCGGATGAACTCGCTGTACTTCTGCACCTTGATCGGGGCCACGGATACCTCGACGCCCTTGTGCATGTAGTTGAACAGGCCGATGCGCAGATAGCGGGCGAAGCGCTCGTTGATGAGCTCCATCGTCGGCATGCGGCCGCGCACGATGCGCTCCTGGCGTCCCAGGTCGTAAGGGCGGACGCCGCCGACTTCTTCTATTTCGGCGGGTGCGTCGTCTGTTTCGCCGGCCACTCCCTTGAGCAGGGCGTCAACTTCTTCCTGGGAAAGAAAATCCTGGGCCATGGGCTTCAGCGTCCCGCAAGGACGAGGAATTACTGGATGATGAAGCTTGAGAATAGCACGGATTGCACCGGGGCACTGGGGTCTGCGGCCTCTGCGGGCGCCGCGTCGGCGCCGGGTTTTGGCGTCGTTTCCGGAGGGCCGACGATCACCAGATTCGCGACGTCCCGCAACTCGTTGGCCAGGCGTTGCACACCCGCCGAGGTATTGAGCTCGGAGGCTTTCTTGCTCATCAAGGTCAGGGTGATGCGATGCTTAAGTTCGGGCTCGTACTGTTTCATCAATTCCTGCCCCTGCTGATCGTTCAGCTTCATTTGCACCTCGGCCTGTACGTAGGCGTCCTGCAACTCGGTTTGCAGCTTGACGGTGAATGCCTTGTCGAATTTGTAGAAGACGGGTGGGGTATTGTCGGTCTTCTTCTTTGGCACTTCGCGTTTTGCGACCTCGCTGCCGTTCTCGCTTTCCGCCGGGGCCGGCTTCTTCAGCAGAAAGAACGCGGTGCCGCCTCCCAGTGCCAGGCACACCACGCCGATGAGGCCGAACAACAGCCATTTGCCCCGATTCTTTTTGGGTGGGGCTTCGGCGGCGTCGGCTTCAGGCTTTTTTGCATCTGGCATTTATGTTCTCCACGGTTTTTCTTTGGTCTTTCGCCATGCGTCGGGCGCATCGGTCGCAGGCGTCATTCTACGGTGGACTTCGCATCATGCCGGTACGCGCACGACGCCCAGGCCCGTTTCCGGTCTAGGCGAACAGGTCCACCATGCCGCGGCCGCTACGCCACGTCGGGGCGATTTCCATTTCAGCGCCGGGCAGGGTGGCAAGCTGCGCATCGCCGCGATCCGCCGGCCGATCTTGATGTCCCGGATGCATGAACTTGGAATCGTGACGGGATTCGGCGCCGACATGGGTATGCGCCAGCGTGATGCCGGCATCGGCGAGTACCTCGCGCAAGCGCACCATCGAGTTCTCCAGGGACTCGCGCACGGCGGCATGGGGCGAGGCGAAACTGGCGCTGAGCTGGTCGCCCTCGAAGCGCATGGTGACTTCGATGCGGCCGAGCTGGGGCGGGTTCAGCACCAGATCCGCCTGCTGGCGGTTGGTGCCGGCCATCCAGGTCAGCTTCTGGCCCACCTCGTCCTGCCAGCCGGCGCGACCAAGATGGGTCGCCACCGGCAGATCCGGAATGCGCGCGGTCGATGTCCGGGCTTCGCTGGCCTGAACGCCGAACGCAGCGGGATTGCTGGCGACGCGTTCGATCACGGCGCGGAAGTCGCCCGGCTCTTGGTCAAGGCTGGCCGTATGGGTGCCGGTCCGACCTGGCTCGGCAGTAATTGCCGCATCGACGGCAAGCTTGTCCGGGCGGCGCGCGTTGTCCGCGGCAGGTATGGCCGCGCTGCGGCCCGCCTGCGGCTGCTGCTGTCCCTTGCGGGAATCGCGTGCGTCGGCGACGACGGGCAGGCCGGGTGTCGACAAAGTTGGCGCTGACGGCACGGCGCGGGCCGCCTCGCCTGAAATCACCGGTGCGGCCGGTAGCACGCTGGCGGTGACGACGAGCGGCAGCGCCGCGGGCTCAGGCTGCGGGGTGGGCAGCAGCGCCGGCTCGGCTTCGGGATCGACTTCGGCGCCGACATCGGCCAACGCGGCAACTGTCGCTGCCAGCGCGGGTTCCGCGGCGACGACCGGCAGGGCATCCGGCGCCAGCAGCGGAAACAGGCTGGCTGGCGCGGCCGCGTGGTCTGCGGTCGTTGATGCGGCTGCCGTGTCCGGCAAAGGCAATTGCTCGGCCAGCGTCTTGCCGGTGCGAGCCATCGTCTTGCTACCCAGCGACTTCAGCACGTCGGCAAACGTGACGGGAGTTCCCGCCGGGTTTTCCGCGCTGTTGAATTCCCCGGCGCGCGATCCGTCGCCGCGCCCCACAGCCTGGGTCGATGGGGTAGGCGAGGGGATCGCCTTGAGTATGTCAGCCATATGCATTTCCTTCCGGACTGGAGCGTCACGCAGTGGTTATGCAAGGCCTATGCCATAGGCCGGCGACGAGTCTAGACGGCTGGAATTGCCGTGGAAAACAGCTGGAAAAGATTCTGTCCCGTGCCGTTGTCGGCATAGCGGCGGGCGCCGTGTTCGTCGCTGGTTTTTTGTTCGCCGCGCGCCTCCTCGCCGGCGGCGCGGGCGCGATGCCGGTCGGCAAGCGTGTTGAAAGCACGGACTTTTCCATGCTTGCCCATCCAGTCCTGTTGTCCGGCCAGGGTCCGTTGCCGGGTTGCCTCCACCGACTGGGCCGCGGGGACGATCGCGTCGTCGATGCGTGCCAGGAAGCGGCTGTAATTGCTCCATTCGCTCTGACCGATGCCGCTTGCGGCGGCGGCCACGAAGCGCGCGTGATACTCCTCGCGGTATTGCAGAAGCAGCGCCAGGCGTTTGGTCGCTTCCTGTTCGCCGGCAATCAGTTCGCCCAGTTCGCGCGCGGCCTGGTCAAGACGCATTTGCGAAAGATCGAGGAGAGGCTGTAGGGGGAAGACGGGAGACATGATGGTGGTCGCTCGGCGAAATGGTGGCGGGATTGATGGATTCAGGAGGCAAACAGTTCGGCCAGCCGCAGCCGCGAACCCTGGCTGTCGGCGCGTTCGTTGATGGATTGCTGAAGAAAGGCTTCCAGCCGCGGATACAGCGCGATCGCCCGGTCCAGCAGGGCGTCCGAGCCGGGCGCGTAGGCGCCGACGGCAATCAGGTCGCGGCCGCGCTGGTAGCGCGAATACAGCTGCTTGAACTGGCGCGCGAGTTCGATCTGTTCCGGCGCGATGATCTGGTTCATCACGCGCGAAATCGATTGTTCGATGTCGATTGCCGGATAGTGCCCGGCATCGGCCAGTTGGCGGCTGAGCACGATGTGCCCGTCGAGAATGGCCCGTGCCGAGTCGGCAATCGGATCCTGCGGATCGTCGCCTTCGGTGAGCACGGTATAGAAGGCCGTGATCGAGCCGCCGCCGACCGGACCGTTGCCGGCGCGTTCGACCAGCTGCGGCAGGCGGGCGAAGACAGACGGCGGGTAGCCGCGCGTGACCGGCGGCTCGCCGACGGCCAGGGCGATTTCGCGCTGGGCCATGGCATAGCGCGTCAATGAATCCATGATCAGCAAGACGTGGCGGCCTTCGTCGCGGAAGCTCTCGGCAATCGCCGTCGCGTAGGCGGCACCCTGCAGCCGCAGGAGCGGGCTGACGTCGGCCGGCGCGGCGACCACGACGGAGCGCGCGCGGCCATCCTGGCCGAGGTTCTGTTCGAGAAATTCCTGTACTTCGCGGCCGCGTTCGCCGATCAGACCGACCACGATGCGATCGGCTTCGGTGTAGCGCGCCATCATGCCCAGCAGCACGCTCTTGCCGACGCCGGAACCGGAGAACAGGCCGAGACGCTGGCCGCGACCGACGGTCAGCAGGCCGTTGATGGCGCGGATGCCGACGTCCATGCTGTGGCGGATGGGTTCGCGCTGCAGCGGATTGAGCGGCCGGCTGGCCAGCGAGTGGCGCCGGGCAGTAACCAGCGGTCCGAGATCGTCCAGCGGTCGGCCGTTGCCATCGACCACCCGTCCCAGCAGCTCGTCGCCGACCGGCAGGTGTTTGGTGCGATCCTGCACGCGACGCATCGCCAGGGGCCGCTGGCCGAGCACCGGTGCCGCGCTGGGCGGTTCCTGGGGCAGCACCAGGGCTCCCGGTGCCAGTCCGTAGACATCTTCGGCCGGCATCATGAACAGGCGATCGCCGGCAAATCCGACGACTTCGGCCTCGACCGTGCCTGCGTTCGGCATCTCGATGCGCACCACGGCGCCCAGGGGCAGTTTCAATCCCGTGGCTTCCATCACCAGGCCGTTGATGCGGGTCAGCCTGCCGCCGATCTGGTGGGCCTGAGCGCCGGCGACCTGCACCCGGCATTGATCGAGATATTGCGTCAGGCCTTGCGTGTTCATGCTTGCTCCGTGTCGTCTGCGACGAGCCAGGGCGTGTGCTGGTCGAGTGAGCCAATCACCCGCTGCCAGCGCGTGGCGATGCGGGCATCGAGGTGTGTGCCCCCCGTTTCAATAACGACGTCGCCGCGGCCAAGTTGAGGGTCTTCCTGGATGCGGTGTCCGGCGCGTCCCAACTGCTCGCCGGCCTGGCTGCGTACCAGCGCTGCGTCTTCGGCATTGAGGTGTATCGTTCCGTGCTGTGCGGGCAGATGGGTCAAGGCTTCGCGAATCGCCTCGAGCACGACTTGGGGCCGCACTTCGATGGTCTGATGGATCACGCGGCGGGACACTTCGATGGCCAGCGCCAGGATTTCGTTGGCGGTGGCGCGCTCGAGGTCGGCGATGCCTTCGTCGAAGCGGGAAATCGCCCGCGCCAGCTGCATGGCCAGGATGCGTCCGTCGGCTTCGGCGGTTTCGCGGCCGGCTTTGAGGCCGTCGATGCGGCCCGAGTCGAAACCGGACTGGTAGCCTTCCTGTCGCGCGGCTTCGCGCAGGGCGGCGGTTTCCTGGTGGCCGCAAGCCTGTCCGCCGGCGGCGGCCTGGGCCGCCTTGGCGGAACTCCTGGCGCTGCTTCCGTTACTGCCGACGGCATCGCTGAAGTTGGTCAGCGCCAGCGGCTTCCAGGTCGGCTCGGGCGCTTTTTTGATTGGCGGAGAGAAAATTTTATTTTGTCCCGGAACGTTGCAGATGGTCGGCGCTATCCGTCTTGCTGCGATGGATAATCTCAAAAAGGCCGCCGCGTGTTTATCCGTGAATTACGCGGCAAACTGCGGTATCTACGTAGGCGTTTAGTAATAGATCGGGGCTCGGATTCCCGAGCGCGGGGAAATGCGTCGCGCGTAGTGGGACGCCGGCTGCGCGGCGGGACCCGAGCACACGGACCTGCGGCCCCGCAAGGGAGCGGCCAGACGGGTTTCTTCAGGGTGCGGGAGGCCGGGCGCAGGGCTGTCGGCAAGCTCTGCAGGGCTTGGCTGGGAAGTCGCCGGCGACCTGACGGGTCGTGCGGCTAGAGAGTCAGTTCCATTCCTTCGCGGGCCAGCAATATTTCCAGGCCGCCGGCAGCGGGCGAGGCGTGGCCCGTATGTTCGAGCGCCGCCGCGAACGCCTGCTCCAGCGCGTCGTCGCTGCGCGTCGGTTCGTGGTGGGTGCACACCAGGGTCTTCACGCCTATGCGCGAGGCCCAGGCGATGCTGCCTTCGAGCGTGCCGTGGCCCCAGCCGATCCGGGTCGGATACTCGGCCGCGGTGTAGGAGCAATCGGCGATCATGATGTCCAGACCCGCCAGGGCCTGGTCGAGCTGCGCCTGCTGCTGGTCGATCATCTGCTGGAACTCGGCGTAGCCCTCGTCGGCAGGATCGTAGATGTTGGGCCAGGGTTCATGGTCGCCGGTGAAGAACACCGACTTGCCGTTGCAGTCGACCCGATAGCCGAAATTCACCACCGGATGATTGAGCAGCAGCGGCGTCACACTGGCGTCGCCGACGTGCACGGTTTCCCCGACCCGCAGGGTGCGGTATTCGATGCCGGCCTTCATCTCCGCTTCGCGTACCGGGAAGTAGCTGTACTGCAGTTGCACTTCCATGACCTGCTCGATGCCGCGTCCGGCAACCACGTCGTAGCCGCCGTGGATGCGGATCGAGTTGCCGGGAATGTACAGCGGCGTGAAAAACGGCAAGCCCTGGATGTGGTCCCAGTGCGTATGCGTCATGTAAATGCTGGCCTGCACCGGCATCTGCTTCAGGAGTTCCTGGGCCAGCGGGAAGATTCCGGTGCCGGCGTCGAAAATCAGCAGCGCGCCATCGTCGCTGCGTACTTCGATGCAGGTCGTGTTGCCGCCATAGCGGATGGTATGCGGGCCGGGCGCCGGAATCGAACCGCGCACACCCCAGAAGCGGACTTTCACGACGGCGCCTTCAACGCTCGCCGGCCAGTTGGGCAAACATCATGGCTTCCGCGACGATCTTTTCCAGGGAACCCGGCGCCAGCCGCGCCAGGAGATCCTCCGGGTCGTTGCCAAAACGCGCTGCGGCTGCCGGGGCTTCCGCCTCGCGCCAAGGATTGCCGCTGTCGCCGATTTCGCGAAAGCGCACCAGTTGGTCCGCCGTCCGCACGCAATCGAGCATGGCGGACGGCGCGGCCGCGGGCTGGTGGTGGTCGCGGATGCAGTCGATCAGGTGCGCGGGAAAGGTCCAGCGCTTCGCCAGGCGGGCGCCGACCACGCCGTGATCGACGCCGATCACCTTTCGTTCGGCTTCGTGCAGGGGCAGCGAGTGTTCCTTGGCGTAAGCCAGCGCGTCGTGGAACTCCGCCGACAGGAACTGCACGAACACCACCTTGCCGAAATCGTGCAGCAGCCCGGCGATATAGCAGTCGCCCGGGTCCGCTTCGTCGTCGGCGAACTGGATTGCCAGCTGCCGGGCGACACCGGCGACCACCAGCGAGTGCAGCAGGTAGCGCTGGATGTCGAAGCCGGCGGCATTCATGCGCGGCAGTATGCCGGCAGCGGCAAAACCCAGTGCCAGGTTCTTGATCGTGTTGATGCCGAGATAGACCACGGACTGGCCGATCGAGGTGATCTTGGTCGGCAGGCTGTAGTAGGCGGAATTGATGACCTTGAAGATCTTCATGGTCATCACCGGATCCTTTTCGATCACCGCGACAATTTCCTTGGGCAGGCAATTGATGTTGCGCGTGAGTTCGAGGATGCGCTGCACGCTGCGCGGAAATGCCGGCATGCGCTCGACAGCCGTGTCCAGTTTGCGTTCGAGTTCGGGTGTCAGTGCGCTCAAGTTTGGCAGCCTCGGTGGAGCCGGCATTATAGCCACCGATCCCGGGCGATACGGCAAGCGCCAGGGCCGATTGCGGCGTGGCTGCGATTCGGTCCGACTTCGGCGCGCAGGCATTGTATTGTGCACATGACGACGAGTTGGCGACCGAGGTCGGTTGCTCTTGGACAAGCTTCGCAAACGCACCCGCAGGAGATATACATGACCGACGGCATCGATCAGGGCGCGCGCGCCGTCCCGCCAACGCCAACTCTTGGCGAGACCTTCAAGTACTGGCTCAAGCTCGGCTTCATCAGCTTCGGCGGGCCTGCCGGGCAGATTGCGATGATGCATCAGGAGCTGGTGGAGCGCCGGCGCTGGATTTCCGAACACCGCTATCTGCACGCGCTCAACTACTGCATGCTGCTGCCCGGGCCGGAGGCGACCCAGCTCGCGATCTACATCAGCTGGCTGCTGCATGGCGTGAAGGGCGGGGTGATGGCCGGCGTGCTGTTCTTCCTGCCGGCCTTCGTGCTGCTTTCACTGCTGGCCGGCATTTATCTTTCCTGGGGCGATATGCCGCTGGTGCAGGGCATCTTCTACGGCATCAAGCCGGCGGTGGTCGCGGTGGTGCTGTTCGCCGCCTGGCGCATCGGTTCGCGCTCGATCAGGAATGCCTACCTGTTCGGCATCGCGCTGCTGGCCTTCGTCGGCATCTTCTTCTTCAGGATCGATTTTCCCTGGATCGTGCTGGCGGCCGGAATTCTCGGTGCCGTCGGCGGCAAGCTGTTGCCGGAAAAGTTCCGCGGCGGCGGCGCGCACGGCGTTGCGCACCAGGCCTACGGTCCGGCCATCATCGACGACGCAACGCCGCCGCCGGCGCATGCGCGGTTCTCCTGGGCCAGGCTCGGCCTGACGACCCTGGCCTTCGTCGCGATCTGGGCCGTGACTATGCTGGGGCTGGGGGCGGCGCCCGAACTCGTCAACATGGGCGAGTTCTTCACCAAGGCGGCCTTCCTCACCATCGGCGGCGCCTATGCGGTGCTGCCCTATGTGTATCAGGGCGCCGTCGAGCATTTCGGCTGGCTCAGCGGTCCGCAGATGATGGACGGCCTGGCGCTCGGTGAAACCACGCCGGGGCCGCTGATCATGGTCGTGACCTGGGTCGGTTACCTCGGCGGCGTGGCCAAGTCGGTATTCGCCGATCCCGTTGCCGCCGGTGTCGCCGGCGCGGCGGTGGCGACCTTCTACACCTTCCTGCCGAGTTTCTTTTTCATCCTCGCCGGCGCGCCGCTGGTCGAGGCCACGCGCGGCGAACTCAAATTCACGGCGCCCCTGACCGCGATCACCGCCGCCGTCGTCGGCGTGATCATGAACCTGGCGGTCTTCTTCGCCTGGCATACCTTCTGGCCCAAGGCGACCGATGCCGCGCCCTTTGCTGGACCCTTCGACGTGTTCCCGCTCATCGTTGCCATCGCGGCGTTTGTCGCGTTGTGGAAATACAAGGCCGACATCATGAAGGTGATCGGCGTTTGCGCGGCACTCGGACTGCTGTCGGCCTTCATTCGCTGACATTCCAGCAAGCAGGGAAGATTGTGGTTAGCCAGCTGGAAAGCAGGTAACCGATTGAGATACTTTAGATTGAAATCAAATCTTTGCAAGACGTTGAATCGTAAATACCCTTTTGACCGTATGGATTCTGGCGCGCGAATTGCATAACCTCTGTCGATATCAGGCCCGAACGCGGCCTGGCTCTTGGAGGGGGACAGCAGAATGGGTGAGATCAACGAAATCTTTGAAACCAGCCGCAAGACGCTGGAGGAGATCGAGCAGCGCCTGGAAATGCCGCGGCGCGAGTTCCTGCAGTTCTGCGCGACGCTGGCGGTGACCATGGGTCTGCCCAGCGGCGCCGAGGCCGCGGTGGCCAGGGCGATCGAATCGGCCAAGCGGCCTTCGGTGATCTGGCTGCACTTCCAGGAATGCACGGGCTGTTCCGAATCGCTGCTGCGGGCCGAGCATCCGACCCTGGAAAAGCTGATCCTCGATGTGATTTCCCTCGATTACCACGAGACCCTGATGGCCGCCGCCGGCCACCAGGCCGAAGCCGCCCGTCGCGACGCGATGAAGGCGAACAAGGGCAAGTACGTGCTGGTGGTCGAAGGCGCCATCCCGACCAAGAACAATGGCATCTACTGCAAGATCGGCGGCCAGACCGCGATCGACATGCTCAAGGAATGCGCGGCCGACGCCGCGGCGGTGATCGCCATCGGTTCCTGTGCTTCCTGGGGCGGCATGCCTTCGACGATTTCGCCCCTGGCCGATTCCAGCCCGACGGGTTCCGCGGGCGTCGCCGAGATCCTCGGCAAGCCGGTGGTGACGATTCCCGGCTGCCCGCCCAACCCTTACAACTTCCTCGCCACCGTGGTGCATTTCCTGACCTTCGGCAAGCTGCCCGAAGTCGACAAGCTGGGCCGTCCCAAGTTTGCCTATTCGCGCCTGATTCACGAAAACTGCGAGCGCCGCGCCCACTTCGACGCCGGCCGCTTTGCGATGCAGTTCGGCGACCCCGGCCACCGCCAGGGCTATTGTCTCTACAAGCTGGGCTGCAAGGGTCCCGAGACCTACGCCAACTGCTCGACGCTGGGCTTCGGCGATGCCGGCGAGAACAACTGGCCGGTCGGCTGCGGCCATCCCTGCATCGGCTGCACCGAGAAGGGCGTCGGCTTCCAGAAGCCTATCCACCAGGTCGCCAAGATGCTCAACGTGACGCCGCCGCTGCAGTATCCGCGCATCGTCGAAGAGCAGGGCAAGGCGGCTTCCTTCGCCTCTGCCGCTGCCGTGGCGGCAGTTGCCGGCGCAGCGGCCGGCGCCGCGATCATGCTGACGCGCAACCTGGGCCTGTCGCACGCTGCCGAGGAAGCCGAGCGCGCCAAGGACGCCGGCGGGGCTGGCGATTCTGGCAAACGCGCCACCGCTGCCAAGGCTGGAGAATGATCATGGGCACCCGGCGAGACTTTCTCAAGGGTGTCATAGCAGGCGGAGCGGCGGCCACGGCCGGCGCCGTGGCGCTTCCGGCGGCAGCCCGCGAAACCAGGTCGCGGCCACCCGAAGCGCTCGGACTGCTCTACGACGGCACGCTCTGCGTCGGCTGCAAGGCCTGCGTCGCGGCCTGCAAGGAGGCCAACAACAACCCGGCGGAATTTTCCACGGTCGATCACCTGTGGGACACGCCGCTCGACACCTCCGGCTACACCTTCAACCTGATCAAGATGTACCGCAACGGCACCATGGATGCGAAGGACCAGGAGACGAACGGCTACGCCTTCATGAAAACCTCCTGCATGCATTGCGCCGACCCGTCCTGCGTCTCGGCCTGTCCGGTCTCGGCGATGACCAAGGACCCGGAAACCGGCGTGGTCGGCTACAACCCCGACAAGTGCATCGGCTGCCGCTACTGCGTCGCCGCCTGTCCCTTCGGCATTCCGAAGTACCAGTACGACTCGCCGACGGGCCGCATCGGCAAGTGCGAGCTCTGCCGCCATCGCCACAAGGACGGCCACTATTCGGCCTGCGCCGAGGTCTGCCCGACCGGCGCCACGCTGTTCGGTCGCACGGAAGACCTGCTGGCCGAGGCCAAGCGTCGCATCGCGATGAAGCCCGGCGAACTCAACCGCTTCCCGCGCGGCCGCCTGCGTCCGGCGCAGGAAAAGATGTTGCAGGGCCAGCCGGACGGCAAAGGAGAGCGCAAGCGCAAAGGCTGGCGCCATGAGCCCGACCAGAGCTACGAGACACCCGCCGGCAAATACCTGCAGCATGTCTATGGCGAGAAGGAGTACGGCGGCACCCAGGTGCTCAAGCTCTCCGGGGTCAATTTCGAGAAGCTCGGCATGCCCAACCTGCCGCCGGATGCAGCTGCGGCGCTGTCGGAGACCATCCAGCACAACCTCTACGGCAATCTGATCATGCCTTTCGCCGTGCTGGGAGCGATGACCTGGGTGGCCAAGCGCAACGTCAAGCCCGAGGATGAATCGTCCGACAAGGAGGGGAGCTGATCATGGCCAACCATCAACATGCGGCTCCCGCGCCGGTAGGCGGCAGCCTGGTCAATATCGTGACCCTCAGTTGCGGCGTACTCATCGCGCTGATGGCGGCGATCCTCGTGGTGCGCTTCCTGTTCGGACTAGGCGCCGTGACCGCACTCAACGACGGCTATCCCTGGGGCATCTGGATCGCGGTCGATGTGGTGATCGGCTCGGCCTTCGCCTGCGGCGGCTTTTCGGTGGCGATGCTGGTGTATATCTTCAACAAGGGCGAATACCATCCGCTGGTGCGGCCGGCGCTGCTGGCCAGCCTCTTCGGCTACACCCTGGCCGGTGCCGGCGTCATGTTCGACCTCGGCCGCTGGTGGAACGTCTGGAACATGTTCTGGCCCGGGTCGATCAACCCGAACTCGGTGATGTTCGAGGTCGCGGTCTGCATCTCACTGTACATCGTGGTGATGTGGATCGAGTTTTCGCCGGTCGTCCTGGAGCAGTTCGGCAAGCGCGACATGAAGAAGAAGGTCAGCAAGGCGATGTTCTTCATCATCGCGCTGGGCACTGTGCTGCCGATGATGCATCAGTCTTCGCTGGGTACCCTGCTGGTGGTCATGGGCGGTCAGGTGCACCCGTTGTGGCAGACGCCGGCCTTGCCGCTGCTCTACCTGCTGTCGGCCATCTTCATGGGCTACGCGGTGGTGCTGTTCGAATCCTGCCTGACCTCGACGGCCTACCGGCGCAAGCTCGAAACGCCGATGCTGACGCCGATGGCGAAGATCATGCTGGGCATACTCGCGGTATTCATCGTGGTTCGCCTCGGCGACGTGATCGTGCGCGGCGCCTTGCCCAAGGCCTTCGCGCCATCGGTCGAGGCGCTGATGTTCTGGCTGGAAATGGTCTGCTTCATCGCACCGCTGATCCTGATCGGGGCCGAGGCCAACCGGCGCAATCCGGCCAAGCTGTTCCTCGCCGGCGTACTGCTGATGCTGGGCGGCGCGCTGATGCGCCTCTCCGGCTTCCTGATCGGCTACGAAACCGGCGGCGACTTCAACTACTTCCCGACCCTGGCCGAAGTGCTGGTCACGGCCGGCATGTTCGCCGCCGAAGTTCTCGGTTACATCATCATCACCCGTCGCTTCCCGGTGCTGCCCCGGGAAGAAGCTATCCACTGAAGCACGGAGACAAAAATGTCCAAGCGCATAACAATTGATCCGATCACCCGTATCGAAGGCCACCTGCGTATCGACGTCGATGTCGACGGCGGCCGCGTCAAGAAAGCCTGGTCGTCCGGCCAGATGTGGCGCGGCGTCGAGCTGATCCTGCTCGGCCGCGATCCGCGCGACGCCTGGGCCATCACCCAGCGCATCTGCGGCGTGTGCACCACCGTGCATGCCATCACCTCGGTGCGGGCGGTGGAAAACGCCTTGAAGATGGAAATCCCGCTGAATGCCCAGTACATCCGCAACCTGATCATCCTGGCGCATTCGGTGCATGACTTCATCGTGCATTTCTATCATCTCTCGGCGCTCGACTGGGTCGATGTGACCTCCGCCCTGAAGGCCGATCCGGACAAGACGGCGATCCTCGGCGAGAGCCTGTCGTCCTGGCACCTCAACAACAAGCACGAGATGAAGCGCGTGCATGAGCGGCTCAAGCATTTCGTCAATGGCGGCCAGCTCGGCATTTTCACCAACGGCTACTGGGGCCACCCGGCGATGAAGCTCTCGCCCGAAGTGAACCTGCTCGCCGTGGCGCACTACCTGCAGGCGCTGGAAGTGCAGCGCAAGGCGAACAAGATCGTGTCGATTCTCGGCGCCAAGACGCCGCACATCCAGAACGTGGCCGTCGGCGGCGTCGCCAATCCGCTGGCCACCGATTCGCAGGCAGTGCTGACGGTCGAACGCCTGATGGCGATCAAGGGCTTCATCGACGAGCTGTCGGACTTCGTCAAGAACGTGTACCTGGTCGACGTCGCCGCGGTGGGCGCCTTCTACGCCGACTGGACCAAGGTCGGCCGCGGCGTCACCAACTACCTCTCGGTGCCCGACATTCCGCTCGACACCAAGGGTACGCAGTTCGGCTTCCCCGGCGGCTTCGTCGAGGCCGGCGACCTGGGCAAGCAGAAGCAGATCAAGAGCTTCAACGACGAGTACTGGATCAAGGGCGTCGAGGAATCGGTCAAGCATTCCTGGTACGACTACGACAAGAGCGGTCCCTTGCATCCCTACAAGGGCGAAACCAAGCCGAACTACACCGATTTCAAGGACGACGCCAAGTATTCCTGGCTCAAGTCGCCGACCTTCTATGGCAAGGTGGCCCAGGTCGGTCCGCTGGCGCGGGTCATCAACGGCCTCGCGGCCGGTCACGCGCCGACCACCAAGTACGCCACGGCGGCGCTCGATACCGTCTCGGCGCTGGCCAAGACCAAGGTCGGGCTCGACGCCATGCACTCGACCATCGGCCGCCACGCCGCGCGCGCGATTTCCTGTTGCGTCAATGTCGACATGCTGGCCGATCAATGGACGGCCCTGCTCGGCAACATGGGCAAGGGCGACCTGACCACCTTCAACCCGCCGGTGTTCCCCAAGGACGAGGTGATGGGCGTCGGCTTCCACGAAGCGCCGCGCGGTGCGCTGTCGCACTGGGTGGTGATCGACAACGGCAAGATCAAGAACTACCAGTGCGTGGTGCCTTCGACCTGGAATGCCTGCCCGCGCAACGACAAGGACGAGCCGGGGCCCTACGAGGCATCGTTGGTCGACACGCCGATCGCCGACGCCGAAAAGCCGCTGGAAGTGCTGCGCACCATCCACTCCTTCGATCCCTGCATCGCCTGCGCGATCCACTTGACCGACAAGGAAAGCAACACGGCGATCTCGGTCAAGGCCGTCTAATGATCGCTCCTGCCGCCGCTGCGGTCTGCGTCGGGCCGGCTTCGGCCGGCCAACCCCGCCGTGCCGTCGTCCTCGGCATCGGCAACACCATCCTCACGGACGAGGCCGCCGGCGTGCGCGCGGTCGAAGCGCTGGAGCGCGGCTGGAATCTGCCGGAAAACGTGCTGGCGATCGACGGCGGCACCTCGGGCATGGAAATGATCGAGGACTTGTCGAACCTGGATTTCCTGATCGTCCTCGACGTGGTCAAGACCGGCGCGGCGCCGGGCACCGTGGTCAAAATTGCCGGTGACGAGATCCCGGTGTTCTTCCGCAGCAAGCTCTCGCCGCACCAGATCGCGTTGCCCGACGTGCTGGCCAGCCTGGAACTGCTCGACACCATGCCCAAGGAAATAGTGGTGCTCGGTGTCGAACTCATCTCGTTGGAACTCGGCATGGAAATGACGCCGACGATCGCCGCGAAGGTGCCGGTGCTGGCCGCCATGGCCGCAGAAGAACTTGCTGCGCGCGGCTACCGGCTCGAAGCATTGGCGGCGGCCTGACATGTGTCTCGCCGCGCCTTCCCTC
>JAUYSD010000084.1 GCA_030696505.1 Sulfuritalea sp.
TTCATCGAATACCGGGAGTTCCAGGGCCGTGCCCATATGCTGCGCAATCTGTTGCACGCCGTCGAAGAAGCTCGTCAACTCTTCAGCCGAAACGGCTCCGCGACGATCGACCAGTTGCAGGGCGATCGCCCAGTCGCGGTAGCGCCCTGCATCCTGCGCATCGAGCTGCCGCCAGGCCTCGTCGTCGTTGCGCGCCAGCCAGTGCAGCGCCTTGCCCAGATCTCCCGCCCAGGCATTCTGCATGGCCAGGACGACAGGCGCCGCGATCGCTTCGCTTGCCGTCAGCCGCAGCACGCAATCGGCAATCTCGTCCGCGCTGTCTTCCGGCAGCAGCGGTGCCGATGCCGGCACTGGCTGCGCCGCGTCGGCCTCCCGGTCCACGACAGCGGTCGGGTAGGGATCGTCGTCGCCCGGCGCCACGACGTCCAAATCGACATCCAAATCGGCGTCGAGATGCGGTTCCCGCCGTTCGTCGCCGACCGCTCCCGGCAGCTCCGGCGCCGCCACCGGCAGCGCATCGCCCTGCTCGCCGTTGAAGATGCGCTCGGCGGTCTTGCGGTGCTGGCGGTCCTGCCAGACGTTGTAGCCCCAGACCATGGCCACACCCACCGCGCCGGCCCCGATCAATGCGATTTGCAGTTCGCTGATTGCCATGTTCACGCCACCTTCTGTTCGACGGCGAGGCGCAACGCCTCTTCGATATCGACTTCCACGACGCGCGACACGCCCTGTTCCTGCATGGTCACGCCGATCAGCTGCTGGGCCATTTCCATGGCGATCTTGTTGTGCGAGATGAAGACGAACTGGGTGTGCGTCGACATGCGCTTGACCATCTCGCAGAAACGCACGGTGTTCGAATCGTCGAGCGGCGCATCGACCTCGTCGAGCATGCAGAAGGGCGCCGGATTCAGGTTGAAGATCGCGAACACCAGCGCGATCGCGGTCAGTGCCTTCTCGCCGCCGGAGAGCAGGTGAATCGTGGTGTTCTTCTTGCCCGGCGGCTGCGCCATGATCTGGATGCCGGCATCGAGAATCTCGTCGCCGGTGAGGATCAGTCGTGCCTCGCCGCCGCCGAAAAGCTGCGGGAACAAGTTGCCGAAATGCATGTTGACCGTGTTGTAGGTCTCCTGCAACTGGTCGCGGGTTTCGCGGTCGATGCGGCGGATCGCGTCTTCCAGCGTGCCGATGGCCTCGTTCAGGTCGGCCGCCTGCGCATCGAGGAAACCCTTGCGTTCGGAGGCCGTGGCCAGTTCCTCCAGCGCCGCGAGATTGACCGGGCCCAGCGCCTCGACTTCCGCCGTCAGGCTGGCAATTTCGGCTTGCAGCAGGTTGTCGCGCAGCTTGCCCGTGGCCAGTTCCTCGGCGAAAGGCGCTTCGTCTTCCTCGGTCACCACGTGCACCTCGGCCAGGCGCTCGCGGAACTGCTCTTCGTTGATTTGCGCGGCCTGTGCCTTGAGGCGCAGATCGTTGATCTTGTCGCGCAGCGGCACCACGCCCTGCTCCAGCCTGAGGCGCTGTTCGTCGAGGCTGCGCAGCTCGCCGGCCGCCGTTTCGAGCACGTTGCGCCGTTCCGCCAGCGCCAACTCTTTGCCCTGCTTCGCATCCAGCGCCGCATGCAGTTGCTCTTGCAGCACCATGTCGCTGATGCCGGCGACTTCGGTGCGCGCACTGGCGGTTTCGGCTTCGATGCGCTGCAGCTGGCTGCCCGCGGTGGTCGCGGCGCGCGCATTGTCTTCCAGCTTCGACAGGCACTCGCGCTCGGAGAAGCCGGCCTCCTGGGCCTCGCGCCCGAGCTGGATTTCGAGCGCCCGCGCCTCGCGCAAGGCCGCATCCTTCTGCCGGTGGATCTCCAGCGCCCGTTCCAGGCGCTCGCGCACTTCGCCCTGGCGCTCGCGCTGCAACTCGCCCTCGCTCTCGGCACGCTCGCGCCGCGCCTGTTCGGTTTCGTCCTGGCGCTGCAGCTCGGCCAGGTCGCGGTCGATCTGCGCCGAGCGCTCCTCGAAGCGCGTCTGCGCCTGTGCCAGCTTCAAGGCCTCGACCTGCGCGGCATGAAAGGCCTGCTGCGTCTCCTGCATCGCGCGCCGGGCCGCGCCGAGCTGGGCCTGGGCATCGGCCAGGTGCTGCTCGGCTGCGCGCTGCACTTCGCGCGCCGCATCTTCGGCCGCCGCGCGCGCATCGAGCAGCGCGGCCAGTTCATCGATCTCGCGCTGGCGTTCGATGACGCCGTGGGTCTTGGCATCCGGCACATACAGCGTAAGGCCGGCAGGCGTCAGCAGATGGCCGGCGCGCGACACGCGCTGACCGGCAGCCAGCGGCAATTCCGCGCCGAGATCCTCGGCGACCGAGACGCCGGCCAGCCATTCGTCGAGCACGCCGGCCCAGCGCGCATCCTCGCAGCGCACCTTGCTGCGCAGGGTATCCAGGTCGTTCGCTGTATTCGAGCGAAGCGAGCCGCCATCACCCCCTTCCGCGGGAAGGGGGCCGGGGGGTAGGTCGTTCCAATGGCGATCTTTGAGCGCCAGCGAAATGATCGCAGGGGGGGGCGCCGCTACGGCGGCGCGCAGAATCTCGGCATCGGCGGCGAGCGCCGAGAAACGCTCGCGCAATACGGCCTCGACCGCGGTTTCCCAGCCGGCCTCGACCTGAATGGACTGCCACAGCGGTCTGGCGTCGGCCAGACCATGCGCCTTGAGCCAGTCGCCGATCTCGCCGCTTTGCGCCACCTTGGCCTGCAGATGCGCCAGCGCGTCATGCCGGGCACGGGTTTCGGTCAGGCTGCGATGGGCGGCCTGAAGGGCTTCGCGCGCCGAGCGCAGTTGCGCCTCGGCGGCCGGCACCGCGGCCTGCAGCGTCGCCAGGCGTTCCTGAGCCACCGCCAGCGCCTCCTCGGCGCGCTGTTCCGCCTCTGCGGACGCGGCGAGCAAGGCCGGATCGGGCGCGCCCAGCGCCTGCCGGTCCTGTTCCAGCCGGCTGCGGCGCTGCGCCAGGTTTTCCAGCGCGCGCTGGGCGTGGCCGCGGTCGGCCTCGGCCAGGCGCAAGGCCTGCTCGGCTTCGCTCAGGCTGCGGCGCGCCTCGGTGACGTCGCTGCCGGCGGCCTGCAGCGCATCCTCGGCATCGGGCAGGCGCGCGGCGGCTTCCTCGTGGCGCGCGGCGGCGGTGGCGGAACGCGTACGCGAATTTTCCAGCAACTGGTTCCAGCGCGCCTCGTCCTCGGCCAACTGGCGCTGCTGCGCGCGCCAATGGCCTTCCTCGGCATCCAACTGGGCCAGCCGCGCTTCCAGCCGCGAACGCGAATCGCGCAGGTGGCTGATTTCAGATTCGAGCCGGCTGACCTCGGTATTGGACGCATACATCTCAGCCTGCGCTGCGTGCAGCGAGTCCGACGCGGAAAAATGGCTTTCGCGCGCATGCTCGACGCGCGCCTCGATCTCGCGCAGTTGCGCGGTTTCGGCCTCGACGCGATTGACGGCTTCGTCGACCTGGCGCGCCAGACGCTGGGCGTCGTTACGGGCGTCGTTGCGCTTCTTCAGCCAGAGCAGGGTCTGCTTCCGTGACACCTGTTCGTGCAGGCCGCGGTATTGCTGCGCCACGGTGGCCTGCGCCTGCAGATGGCCGACCTGGGCTTCCAGCTCGTTGCGGATGTCATCGACGCGGGCGATGTTCTCGCGCGCATCCTCCAGGCGGTGTTCGGTTTCCTTGCGTCTTTCCTTGTACTTGGTGACGCCGGCCGCTTCTTCGAGGTAGAAGCGCAGCTCGTCGGGCTTGGCCTCGACGATGCGCGAGATCATGCCCTGGCCGATGATGGCATAGGCGCGCGGACCCAGGCCGGTGCCGAGGAAGAGATCGATCACGTCGCGGCGGCGCACGTGCAGATTGTTGATGTAGTAGCTGGAATTGCCTTCGCGGTCGAGCAGGCGCTTGACCGTGATTTCGGCGTACTGGCTCCACTGGCCGGCGGCGCGGCCCTGGGCATTGTCGAAATACAGCTCGACGCTGGCGCGGCTGACCTGCTTGCGGTTGCCGGAACCCTTGAAGATCACGTCCTGGATCGACTCGCCGCGCAGCTCGGAGGCCTTGGATTCGCCGAGCACCCAGCGCACGGCATCGATGATGTTCGACTTGCCGCATCCATTGGGACCGACCACGCCCGCCAGCTGGCCGGGAAACAGCACCGTGGTGGGCTCCACGAACGACTTGAAGCCCGAAAGTTTCAGCTTGTTTAGACGCACTGGGATTGAACCGGAAAGATGATGGCGAAAAGGCGACTTTGCAGCCGCGCCATTATAATCTGTCCCGCCCCTCTTACCTGCAACCAGACAGCATGCCAAAGCCAGCCAGCACGACCCGCGCCAAGGCGCTGGAAACCTTCGTCAACCCCGCGCCGCACAGGGATTACCAGATCCACATGGAAATCCCCGAATTCACCTGCCTGTGCCCCAAGACCGGGCAGCCGGATTTCGCCGTGCTGACGCTGGACTACATCGCCGACAAGGTCTGCATCGAGCTGAAAAGCCTCAAGCTCTACATCTGGAGTTTTCGTGAGGAAGGGCATTTCCACGAGGACGTCACCAATCGCATCCTCGACGATCTGGTGCGCGCCGCCAAGCCGCGCTTCATGCGCCTCACCGCGCGCTTTTACGTGCGCGGCGGTATCTTCACCAATATCGTTGCCGAACACCGCAAGACAGGCTGGAAGCCGGCGGCGAAAATCGAGCTGGCGGAGTTTCCGGCGCAGTCCAACACGCGCGGCTGAGGTGGGTGCCTCGGCCTGCCCCACGCGAAAGTTGGCGCTGGCGATACGGCAATCCAGCGTTGGGGAAACATCACTGCGCCGACGCTAGATCCCTGGCGGCGCGTACCGGCAGAATCACCTTGAACGCGGTGCCCACGCCGGGCTCGCTTTTCACCTCGAGGTGTCCGCCGTGTTTGCGGACAATGCCGTAACTGAGCGAAAGGCCGAGGCCGGTACCCTGGCCCACCGGCTTGGTGGTGAAGAAGGGATCGAAAATGCGCTTCAGGTTCTCGGGCGCGATGCCGCTGCCCGTGTCGGCGATCTCGATCCAGACCCGGTCCTCATCCAGGGTGCCGGTGCGAATCGTAATCGTCCCCCGTTCCGCGATGGCATGCGCGGCGTTGACCACCAGGTTCATGAATACCTGGTTGAGCTGGGAAGCCAGGCATTCGACCTGCGGCAGTCTGCCGTATTCCTTCACCAGGTCGGCCTTGTACTTGATTTCGTTATTGACGACGTTGAGCGTGGAGTCGAGCCCCCGATGGAGGTCCGCCCATTCCCACTCGCCGGCGTCGACGCGCGAGAAGTCCTTGAGATCCTGGACGATGCGCTTGACGCGTGCCAGACCTTCCCGCGATTCCACAAGCAGGAGGCCGATATCCTTGCGCAGGTAGTCGATTTCGACGGCCGCGCGAACCGCATCGATGCGCTGATGTATTTCCTGACTGACGCAGTGGGAACACTCGGTCTCGTATGCGGTCAATACCGTCAACAGGCTGTCCACATACTCCGCCAGCGTGCCGAGGTTGGAATTTACAAAACCGATGGGATTGTTGATTTCATGGGCGACACCTGCCGCCAATTGTCCGATTGACGCCAGCTTCTCCGATTGCAGCAGCTGGTTGTGGGCTTCCTCGAGTTTCCGGATCAAAGCCGTCTGCTCGGCCTTTTCCGCGAGCAGGGCCGTCTCGGTCACGCGGCGCGCCTCGAGCTCCCGTCGCAGGTCACGGTTGCGCTCGGTCAGCTCATGCGACATTTCGTCGAGCGAGCGCTCGACCATGCGCCGGTCCGCGTCGCCTTGAGCGTAGGCGTCGCCGACCGCGGCAAAGAAATCCTTCCACCCCACCGGCAGTCCGTCCGCGCCACCAAGACAGCGATTGATCTGACGCTCCAGCAAGGGGTGCATTCAGTCCTCGGCGAAGCTGGTAATGGTCATGGTCTGGTTGTGCAGTTCGCAGCGCGCCGTCGGCGCGTAGGGCGAAATCTCGCCATAGGAATAGAAGCCGGTCAGTGCCACACCATTCCCAAGCACGCGGCGTACGCCCTCGACTTCCTCCTCGACGCGCTGTCCGAGCACCAACTTGCGACCGACACAACTGATCAGCACCGCGAGCCGCGCACCGCCATCCAGCAGCGAAGCCTGCGCCGCGCCGGACGCGCCTTCGATCAGGCGGTCGAAATTCGCCTTCATCAGGCGTGCGTGAGTGCCCTGCGGCACGTCGCCGGCGAAGGTCATCGAACCGTCCGCCTCGTCGACCGCCAGTATCGTTCGCACCAGCCCGGTTTCCGTTTCGTCCGGACCGCGCAACGCAAGCGGGAACAGCAAGCCGGAGGCCGGCAGGCCAGCGGCGTGCTCCCCGAGATAGCGCTTGTAGAGCGCCAAGGCCGGCTCCCCGTCCAGTTCGTAGAGTACGTTGCCCGCGGACTTCGTGATCAGCCGATCGGGACCGAAGGGATCCCAGCCGCCCAGTGAACCATAGCCAACCCTGAGCCGATCGCCGTAAAAGCCGACGGCGGCGACGACACGCTCGGCGGGCGGCGCATCGGCGACGACGAGGGTACGGCTGAAGCGCGCACCGTCTCCCGAAAGCCCGCCCGTCACCGCTACGCCGGACGGCAGTCCGTCCTGCAGGCCGGCCGCGAGTTCCGTGCCATTGACATGGAGGCCGTCGGAAAGAACGAAAACATGCACGAGTCCGGGTCCGAGCAATTGTGCCGCCAGGGCCGCACCAATCCGCCTGTCATCGCCGGGACTCGCCGCGCGCGCGCTGGCAAGACGGACTTGCGAGTGCGCAAAGCTGAGCGCCGTGACGACCAGGGTGTCGTCACTGACGCTGGTGCCGGCAATCTCGCCGGCCGTCGAGCAGCCGACCACCAGAGCCCCCGGGTAATCCGCACGCAGATCGTTGAAACGGTCGACATCGAGCTGGGCGGTGCCCCCGAATACCAGCACCAACTGCGCAGCGTCCGCACCCGGCTGCAATGCCGTCCAACCATTGGCCGGCGTCCACCGTCTTTGCATGATGTCCACGTCTGTCTCCCCGAGTTGAAAGTCGCCTGTTTCTGGATATCCGACCGTCAGGCATTATGCCGCCTGTTCCTGCTTGCGCGGGGTGGCAATCCGCGCGTTTGTGAGCCAGGGTGCGCCGCAGTCGAGCGCGGCGGATGCGTGGCTGGCCGCGCAAGCCCGGCGATCCCTGGCTTGCCTAGCCGCGGCGGTCAGGGCGCACATACAATACCAAGCGTCCGCCTTCACGTCGTTCCATGTCCTGTATCTGCTTCACCAGATGAGCATCCAGGAGGTAATCGGCGGCCAGCAGCAGCACCCCGTCGCGCCCGACGAAATCCCTGGCCAGCACCATGCCCGCCTTCACCTCGCCCGCCGGCACGGCCTGCTCCAGGGCAATTTCCTGCGCCTGTGCGCCAATCATGGCGAAGAAAGCGTCCAGTACCTGCGGGTCGTAGCGTTTGCCGCGTCCCTGCGCCAGCATCGCCCTGGCTTCTTCCTGGCTTGCACGCTTTTCCGACAAGGTACCGATTTGCATGCCGTCATAGTCATTGACCACGCACAGAATGCGCGCACCGAGCGGGATGAACGCTCCCTGCAAGCCATCCGGGTAGCCTTGGCCGTCGAAGCGCTCGTGATGCGCGCGGATGATGCGCGCCGCTTCCTTCAGTTCAGCCAGCGGCATCAGGGCCGCTTCGCCGGCGACCGGATGTCGGCGATAGGCGCCCATTTCATCGCCGTTCATCCTCGACACCGGCCGTCCCAGCAAACTGTCGGGGAAGCCGATCTTGCCGATATCGTGCAACAGGGCGGCGACGAAAATATCCTGCTGGTCCTTGGCCGGAAGTTCCAGGCGCACGGCCAGCTTGCGCGCCAGATCGGCCACCCGCCGCGAATGACCGACCATCGTGCCGCCACGCAGTTCCATGAGACCCGAAAACACCTTGATCGAGACCAGAAAATTCTGTTTGAGCCGGTCGTTGGCCAGATTCAGAAAGCTATTGACCTGCTGGATCTCCGCCGTGCGTTCGGCCACTTTCTGTTCCAGGCCTGTGTTGAGCTGCGTCAACTCCTCGTTCTGCGCCGTGGTCAGTGCCAGCAATCGGGTGTTTTCATTGCGCAGGCGATTGCTTTCGAGGGCATCGCGAATGGTCAGCGCGAGCTGGTTGTCATCCCAGGGCTTGGCAATGTAACGGTAGATCTCGCCGCGATTTATCGCATCGATGGTCGAACCGACGTCGGCGTAGCCCGTGAGCAGAATCCGCATCGTGCCCGGCCAGCGAATGCGCACCTGCTCAAGAAACTGCGCTCCGCTCATTTCCGGCATGCGCATGTCGGAAACCACCAGGTCGACCGGCTCGCGCTCAAGAATTTCAAGACCCGCCGCGCCGCTTTCCGCGGTATGAATCCGGTAGCCCGCCGGACGCAACTGGCGCCGCAGTGAGGAAAGAATGCTCGCCTCGTCGTCGACCAGCAACAGCGTGGCTGGCGTTTCAGTGATGTCGTTCATGAGACCTGGTCGCCATTGAAGTATTTCTTGCCCTCGGCAAATCGCCAGACTAACCTGAAACGCGCCTTGCCCGCCACACCTCTCGCAACGCAGACACCGCGCAGCGTCGATGGCGGACGCAGGAAGCCTGCTTCAGAGTCGCTCCTACGTACCCACCGCAGTTTGGCGCGTGAATCACGTATAAACAAATTCCGCTCCCTTTGAGATTATGCTACTTCGTTGCATGCCAACAATTCGCGAATTCCGTCACCGACCGGCAATGGCACAGTTGCTAAACCTGCCCTTCTGGCATTCCCTGCGCACCCGCATTGTCCTGCTGGTGCTTGCGGGCGCCTTGCCCTCGCTGATCGGGCTTAGCCTGGCGCATTATCAGAGCTATCAGCGGACGGTGCGCGAACAGGCCGAAAACCTGCACCTGCAACTCGTTGGTGCGCTGGTGCGGATGGAGGGGGTCACCGCATCGGCACATGATCTGCTCGCGGGCCTGGCAGGAGACATCGAGATCCATGGCGGCGACAAGGCCGACTGCCAGGCCTATGTGGACAGCTTGCAAGCGCGCCTGCCGCAATATCGGCTTATTGCCTTCATCGATCCCCAGGGTCGCATGACATGCACGTCCGCGACGGCGGCCGGCAAGGACTTTTCCGATCAGGAGCATTTCAGGGAAGTGCTGGCGCAGAAGCGCTTCACGGTCAGCGGAATGATTCGTGGGCACATCACCAATACCCCGCACGTGGTGTTTGCCCAGCCGGTAATGAACGCTGGAGGCAAAACCCTGGGCGTGGCGCTTGCCGTCATGGATGTTGCCGACCTGGGCCGGATGATCAAGGAGGAGGCACCGGCAGACGATAGCGTAGCACTGCTTTTTGACCATGACGGCCAGTTGGTCTATCGGAACGCCAAGACGAACGCCTTGCCAGCCATCGAAGACCCGCGGCATCCGCTGGTGCAGCAAATCCTCAAGTCGCCGCGTGGCACGGCCGTGATGCGGGGTCTGGACGGCATCGAACGAAATTTCAGCTTCGCCGCCACGGGAGATGCTGGCAAGTACGCCCTGCATATCGCCATCGGCGTGCCGCAGGAAGCGCTGCGCGAGGCGCTGCTGCAAGAATACTGGCAGAGTCTGGCGATCGGGCTGGGGATCCTGTTGGTGACCCTGGCGCTGGCGATTGCCGGCGCCGAGATCGGCATCATGCGCACGGTGCAGGCGCTGGTGGTGGCCGGCCGCCGCATCGGCGACGGCGATTTCGCCGCCCGCTCGGGACTGACCGCGGCGGCCGGCGAACTGGGCCAACTGGCGCACGGCTTCGACGCCATGGCGGCCTCGCTGCAGGCCCGCGAGGCCACCATCGATCAGGCGCACGAGAAGCTGGCGCGCAGCGAGGCGCGCCTGACTTTCCTGCTGCAGGAAAGTCCGGCGGTGATCTACACCGTGGGGGTGAAGCCGAATTTCCCCGTAACCTACGTCAGCCCCTCCGTCGCCGAATTGCTGGGCTATGCGCCGCAACGCTTTATCGACAAACCTTCACAGTGGATCGACAGCGTTCATCCGGATGACCGCCAGCGCGTGCTGGGCAAGATTTCGGCACTGTTCGGCACGGGGCGTTGGCGCGACGAATACCGCTGCCGCCACAACGATGGATCGTGGCGCTGGATCGCCGACGAGTGCCGCATGGTCCGCGACGATGACGGAGAAGCGCAGGAGATTATTTGTTACGCGGTCGACGTCACCGCGCGCAAGGAACAGGACGAAGCCATCGCCTTCCTTGGCAATCATGATGCGCTGACCGGACTGCCCAACGAGGTTCTGCTGGGCGACCGGTTCGTCCAGGCTATGGCGCTGGCGCAACGCAGCGGCAATTCGGTGGCGGTGCTGGAACTCGATCTCGACGGCTTCAGCCGGCTCAACCAGACGCTCGGACATCGCGGCGCCGACCAGTTGCTGGTTGAACTGGCCAGGCGCCTGACAGGTTGCATGCGCCGAGCGGATACCGTGGCCCGGCGCAGTGGCAACAATTTTGTCATCCTCATGCCGGAAGTGACGGAAAGCCTGGACGTCGCCGTCGCGGTGCGCAAGGTGCTGGATGCCGCCGCATCGCCGATCGATGTGTCCGGCCGCGAGGTGCACATCACTGCCTGCGTCGGCATCGCCCTGTTTCCCAAGGACGGCGACAGCCCGGACGTCTTGCTGGCCCATGCCGCCAATGCCCTGGCACGGGCCAAGCAAGACGGCAGCGACCGTTTCCAGTTCTACGTCGAAGCCATGAACCAGACCATGCTTGACCGGCTGCAGATGGAGACGGACTTGCGCCACGCGCTGGAGCGCAACGAACTGCTGCTGCACTACCAGCCGCGAGTCGATTTGCGCAGCGGCCGGATCGTCGCCGCTGAAGCCTTGCTGCGCTGGCAGCGCAACGGAGCGCTGGTGCAGCCGAACGATTTCATTCCGCTGGCCGAGGACACCGGGCTGATCCAGCCGATAGGCGCCTGGGTGATGGCCGAGGCCTGCCGCCAGCAGCGTGCCTGGCTCGACCGCGGCATACAGATCGTCACCGTCGGCGTAAACGTCTCGCAGCAGCAACTGCGGATACGCAACGAAGAAGAGGGATTACCCGCTTTGTGCCGTCAATCTCTCGCCGCCTCGGCTCTGGAAACCCAGTGGCTGGAACTGGAGTTGACCGAGAGTCTGCTGATGGAATCGCCCGACCAGACCATCGAGCTGCTGCGCAAGCTGCATGCGGCAGGCACCAAACTGGCGATCGACGACTTCGGCACCGGGTATTCGAGCCTGGCCTACCTGACACAATTGCCGGTGCAGTATTTGAAGATCGACCGTTCCTTCGTCAATCATATGTGCACCGATCCGAATAGCGCCGCAGTGGCCCGCTCGATTATCGGACTGGCGCACAACCTGCACATGACGGTGATCGCCGAGGGCGTTGAAACGGAGGCCCAACTGGGTTTCCTGCGCAAGCTCGGCTGCGACGAAATGCAGGGTTTCCTGTTCAGCAGACCCTTGCCGGCGGAGCAATTCGAGGCCATGCTGACGGCAGGCAAAACCATCGGCAGCGCCGATGAAACGCCGGGCGAAACCCTGCTGCTGGTGGATGACGAAGCGGGGATTCTCAACTCGCTGAAACGCCTGCTGCGGCGCGACGGCTACCGCGTCCTGACCACCACCGACCCGGCGGAGGGCCTCGAACTGCTGGCGACCAACGACGTGCAGGTGATCATCTCCGACCAGCGCATGCCGCAAATGAGCGGTACCGAGTTTCTCAGCCGGGTCAAGGGGCTGCATCCCGATGCCATTCGCATCATATTGTCCGGCTACACCGACCTGCAAAGCATCACCGACGCCATCAACCATGGCGCCATCTGGCGTTTCCTCACCAAACCGTGGGAGGACGACGTCCTGCGCAAACTGGTGCGCGACGCCTTCCGCGAGTACGACCTGCGGCATGGCAAGGGCTAATCGCCATGACCGTTAAAGCCATGAGCGAAATTTCCGCGACGGACTCCGGCACGCCGGCGAGACCGACCTTGTTGCTGGTCGACGACGAAGACAGCATCCTGTCGGCGCTCAAACGCACGCTGCGGCGCGAAACCTACCGGGTATTGACCGCCAATGGCGGACGCGCGGGGCTTGATGAACTGGCCCGCAGCCGGGTCGACGTCATCATTTCCGACCAGCGCATGCCGGACATGAGCGGAGTCGATTTCCTGCGCCAGGCCAAGGAGTTGTATCCGGACACGGTGCGCATGGTGCTCTCGGGCTATTCCGACCTGCAAAGCGTTACCGATGCCATCAACGAGGGGGCGATCTACAAGTTTCTCTCCAAGCCCTGGGACGATGACATGCTCAAGGCCGAGATCGAGGAAGCCTTCCGGCGCAAGGAACTGCACGACGAGAACAGGCGCCTGAACCAGCAAGTGCGAGCGACCAACGCCGAACTGATCCACCTCAACGTCCAGTTGCAGGAGGCGCTGGAGGCGCAGCGGCGTCGTGCGGTACTCGGCGAGAGCGTGCTGGCGACGGTGCAGGAAATCGTAAACTGCCTGCCGGTGCCGCTGCTTGGCGTCGATCCGGACGGCTTGCTGGTATTTGCCAACGCCAATGCGACAAAACGTTTCGCTCGGCACCCACTGCTCGGCACCTTTGTCGCCGAGGCGCTGCCGGCGGCGGCGGAACTGATGGCGCAAGAACACGGCGAGACCCGAATGTCGATTGATGGCTGCGCCTATCGGGTAAGCTGCCATGCCATCGATTCGATCATGCTGCAACGCGGCTATTTGTTGATATTCATTCCCGAGGAAACGGCATGACGCCTGCGAACTCCCTATCGTCAACCGTGCTGCCCCTGGCCGAGGTCCAGCCCGGCGCACGACTGACCGCGGCTGTGTTCACCGCGGACGGCCAGGTGCTGATGACGGCAGGCGAAATCGTCACTGAGACGGCGCTGGCAAAGCTCGCCCGACTGGGCATTGCCCGCCTTGCAATCGAGATGCAGCGCAACGAAGCCGAACTGAATGCCGCCCGCGAAGCGCTGCGCCGGCGCATCGAGCACCTGTTCCGTCGCTGCGACCTGGAAGGCGATAGCAGCGGCGCACGAACGCTGTACAAGGCGGTGCTTGACTATCGCCTGGCCCTGCGATGACACAACCGAGCCTGCAGGAAATTGTAGTCGGCTTGCGCGCCCTGCCCTCGCTGCCGACGGTAGTGCTGGAACTGCTGCAAACCATGGGCCAGGACGACGTCGATATCCGCCGGCTGACGCGCGGCATCAGCCATGACCAGGCGCTCGCGGCGCGCACGCTGCGGGTGGCAAATTCGCCGTTTTACGGCATGCAGGGCAGGATCGACACGATCGGCGAGGCGATCACGGTGCTCGGTTTCGTCAATGTCCGCTCGCTGGTGACCACGGCCGGGATTGCCATGGCGTGGCCGGCCAGCGGCGGCGCAGGCTTCGACCCACGGATCTTCTGGCGCCATTCGCTCGGTGTGGCGGCGTGCGCCGCAGCGCTGGCGCCATTTGCCCGGCTGCGGCCCGACCCGCTGTTTCTGGCCGGATTGCTGCACGACATCGGGCGTCTGGTGCTGGTGGTTACGCACCCGGTCGCTTATGCCGAAATCCTGCAGCAACGTGCACAGAAGGATTGCCTGCAGCTCGACGCCGAGCGCGCGGTACTGGGTTTCGACCACGCGCAAATCGGCAGCGAACTGTGCCGCCACTGGCGCATTCCGGTACCGATCGCCGCCGCAGTGGAACGGCATCATCAGGTGAACCCCGATGCGCCCGAACTGCCGGCCGACATGGCGGACGTCGTCCATGTTGCCGATGTGCTGGCGCACGCACTCGACCTTGCTGACGACCCCTATGCCCTCGTGCCGCCTCCAGACGGCGCCGCATTGCAACGTCTCAGTCTCGACGAACCAGCTCTGCACCGAGTGCTGGAACAGGCGGAGCGCCATTTCAACAGCTTTGCCAGCATCTCGGGTTGACCATGATCGATCATCAGCAACTCGCATCGAATGTAGCGTTCTCCATGGCTCAACTGGCTGCACTGGCGGAAGCGCTTCCGACCGCAGTTGCCTGCCACGATGGCGACAAACTGGTGCTGGTCAATCAGACCATGTGCGAGCTCACCGGCTATTCGCGGCAACAGTTGCTGTCGATGAAGTTCTGGGAACTGTTTCACCCGCGAATGCAGGAAACAGTGAAAGAGTACGGCCAATCGCGCATTCATGGCGCCGCCGCGCCGACCCGCTATGAGGTGGCCTTGCTCACGGCACAGGGCGAGGAGCGCTGGGCGGATCTGATCGCTACGCTGCTCAGTGTCGATGGCCAGACAGTCGCCCTGGGCAGCTACCTGGACACCACAGAACGCAAGCGGGCGGAAACCCGACAGAAGCAGGCGCAGCAGGCGCTGGCACAGATAATCGACAGTAATCCGGTGCCTACCTTCGTCATCGACCACCAGCATCTGATTACGCACTGGAACAAGGCCTGCGAGCAGATTCTCGGATTCCAGGCCATCAACATGGTGGGTACCAGGAAACACCAAAAGGTGTTCTATGGCAAGGAGCGGCTGACCATGGCCGATCTGATCGTCGACGGCAGCATGGAGAAGACCATCAATGAGCTGTACGGCAACAAGCGCCTGACCCGTTCGCAACTCATCGCAGGCGCCTACGAGGCCGAAGATTTCTTTCCGGATCTGGGCGACGGCGGCGCCTGGCTGTATTTTGCGGCGGCACCGCTGACCGATACCGACGGTCGGCTAATCGGCGCGGTCGAGACGCTGCAGGATTTCACCGAGCGACGGTTTGCAGAATCGGAGATGATCAAATCCAAGCGCGAACTGGAGCAACTGGTGGCGACCCGCGGCGAGCAGTTGCGCGAGGCGACGCACGAATTGGAGCAGGATATCGTCCGCCGCCGGAAAGCCGAGGCGGAACTCTTGCAGCGCTTCAACGAACTGTCCGCGCTGAATGCCGAGCTGAGCCAGACCCAGCAGCAACTGGTGCAATCGGAGAAGCTGGCGTCGATTGGCCAACTGGCGGCCGGGGTGGCGCACGAAATCAACAACCCGATCGGTTTTGTGCAATCCAATCTCGGCGCGCTGGAGCGCTACTTCAAACAGATCATGGCGCTGCTGGACGGCTACCATGAAGCGGAGGCCCTGCTTGGCGCGCTGGCAAAGGACCACGCGGACGTCGCCGCCTTGCTGGAGCGGATCAATCTACTCAAGAACGATGCCGAGCTGGACTACCTCAAGGAAGACATCCCTGCCCTGTTGCAGGAATCGAGGGACGGCATAGTCCGCGTCAAGCAGATCGTCGCCGACCTGAAGGATTTCTCCCGGGTCGACAGCACTCAGCAATGGGAATGGGTGGACCTGCGGACGGGGCTCGATTCGACTCTCAACATCGTCAACAACGAGATCAAGTACCGCGCCGACGTGGTGAAGGAATACGGCGATCTGCCGCATATCAAATGCCTGCCGTCGCAACTCAACCAGGTTTTCATGAACCTGTTGGTAAATGCGGCGCAGGCCACTCCGGAGGGCAGGCACGGCACCATCACGATACGCTGCGGACCCCGGGCCGACGGCGTCTGGGTCGAGATTGCCGATACCGGCGCGGGGATTCCCGAAGAAAACCTGAAGCGCATTTTCGACCCGTTCTTCACCACCAAGCCTATCGGCAAGGGAACAGGGCTGGGTTTATCCCTGTCCTACGGCATTGTGCAAAAGCACGGTGGACGAATCGAAGTCAGGAGCGAAGTCGGGGTCGGCACCACCTTTCGCATTTCGTTACCGCTGGAGCCACACGAATGACTGCCGGAGAACCGAGCTTCCCCCCTGAACGGACATATCCATGCCGCGGAGACCGACGCCATCAACTATCGATCCAGGCAACTCGACTGCACTCTGGATTCAGCTCTTGCGCTGCGCCGTCTCTTGGTGCCGGAATGCTTCGCGGATGTGCTCACGCAGCAGATCGTCGTCCCACGGCTTGGTGAGAAAGCGATAGATGGCGCCGTGATTGACCGCGGCAACAATGGTATCGAGGTCGGTATAGCCGGACAGCACGATGCGGATGGTATCCGGGTAAAGCTCCCGCACCCGAGAGAGAAACTCGGAACCGTTCATCTCCGGCATGCGCTGGTCGGAAATGATCACCTGTACCTCGTGGGTGGCCAGAACGTCGAAGCCCTCGCGCGCGCTGCCGACGGCGAGGATTTCATAGCCATCGCGGCGCAGCACGCGTTTCAGGGCTGAAAGAACGCCGGGCTCGTCGTCCACGATCAACAGGGTCTTGCGCTCGCTCTCCGCTGCCGACGGCAGTGCCAGCGTTGTGCGCGCCTTCAGCAACTGTGCGCATTCGTCGGCCGGCAAGGGCTGACTGAACAGGAATCCCTGCATTTCGTCGCAGCCGTGCCGGCGCAAGTAGTTCATCTGGCCCTCGGTTTCCACGCCTTCGGCGATCACCTTGAGCTTCAGGTTGTGCGCCAGGTCGATGATGGCGATGCAGATCGCCGCAGCATCGGGGGTGGTGGTGATGTCGCGGACGAAGCTTTGGTCGATCTTCAGGTAGTCGATGGGAAAACGCTTCAAATAGTTGAGAGAAGAATAGCCGGTACCGAAGTCGTCTACTGCGATCCTCACCCCCATCTTGCGCACAGTGGCGAGGCAGCGCACATTGGCCTCGATATCGGCAATCAGCAGGGCTTCGGTGAGTTCCAGGTCGAGGTAGTTGTGCTCGCCCCCGTGGAGCGCCAGCATCGTTTTCATCATTTCCAGGAAATCCTCGCGTCGCAGTTGCACGGCCGAGACGTTGACGGCGACGCGCGGCGGATGCAAGCCGGCGGCATGCCAGGCCCAGTAATCGGCGATGCCCTGTTCCAGCGCCCAGCGGCCGACATCGACGATCAGCCCCGTTTCTTCAAGAATGGGGATGAAGTCCACCGGAGACACGAGACCACCAGTGGGATCCTGCCAACGCAGCAACGCTTCCAAGCCGACCACTTCGCCATGACCCAGTTCCACCTTGGGCTGGTAGTGCAGGACAAATTCCCGGCGTTCGAGCGCCCGGTGCAGCTTGTTCTCGAGTGTGAGCTGTTCCGCCACGCGCGCATTCATCTGCGGCGCATAGAACAGGTAGCGCTTCCCCGCTGAATTGGCCTTGCGCAGTGCGGTCTCGGCATTGGCGAACAGCGTGTCGGCGTCGTTGCCGTCAGCCGGAAACAGGGCAATGCCGCTCCTGACCGCGATGTGCAATTCCTTGCCGTCGATGTCGAAGGGCTGCGCGAGGCTCGGCAGTATCGAGTCGTCGAGGATGCGAGCGATATCCGCTGCATCGCCAAGCCGGGCCACGACGGCAGCGAAATGATCGGCGCCGATCCTGGCCAGATGGTCGGTCGAGCCCAAGGCGTCGCAGAGACGGTCGGCGATCAGTTTAAGCAGGGCATCGCCGCGGTGCCGTCCGAAACTATCGTTGATGCTCTTGAACCGCTCGATGTTGATCAGCACTACCGCCACCGGGTCGAGGCCACCCTGTTCGCGGCGGGCCGCCAGCAGCTGGGTGAGGCGGTCGTGTATCAGGTGGCGGTTGGGCAGCCCGGTCAAGACGTCGTAATAGGCCAGGTAGTCGATCCGTTCGCTCTTCTCGATGTACTCGAGCGCAAATGAGATGTCTCCTGCAATCTCATTGAGCAACGCCAGCTCGGCCGCGTCGAACACGTCTCGCTGGTCCGCATAGAGGGCCAGCAGCCCATTCGCGCGCCCCCCGAGCAACAACGGGAATACCGCCATCGAGCGGCAGCCCGAGGCCAGTGCAGCGGGCGGGAAAAGGCTTTCGGCGCTGATTTCGAGATCGTTGCAGACGACCGTCGTGCGTTCGCGCAGCGCTTGTCCGAACGCATCGTTGTTCCCGCCGATGTCTTCGGCCAGCGCCGATTCACCGCATTCGCCCTGCCAGGCTACCGGCCTCACGCACCCGCCATCCGACTCGACCAAGCCGATCCAGGCGAGCCTGAATTTCCCCAGCTCCACCGCAATGCGGCAGGCTTCCTGGAACAGCTCAAGACGGTCATGAACGCGCACGATTGTGGTATTGATCCCGGAGAGCACGGCGTAAATCCGGTTCAGGCTGGCGACTTTCGCTTGCGCCCGCGTGCGTTCGGCGATCTCCGTCTGCAGCGCCGCGGTGCGCTGGCCGACCAGGGCCTCCAGGTGCTGGTAGAGCTGCGCGCGCTGGATCGCCACCGCCACCTGGCTGCCCACGGCTTCCAGCAGCCTCAGGTCGTCGGCGCCGACGACCCCGCTTTCGTCCCCGACCACATTCATGATGCCCAGGATCTGGTGGCCGGCCGACAGCGGCGTGCTGACATGGCTGCGCATCTTGACGGCGTCGCCGCCGTGTTTTTGCAGCCTTTCGCACTCGACCAGCGCCGCCCCGCGCCGCAACTCCCCGGTTTGCAGCATGCGCCGGCAGCGGCAATCACCTTCCATCGCTCCCGGACCGAGCAAGACCCCGGGCAGTTCGCGGGCCGCGGCCAGGCGCAAGGCGCCCTCGCCCTGATCGAGAAACACCCAGCCGGCGCGAAAGCCCGACAGTTCCAGAATCCCCTGCAATGCCTGTTCGCACACCTCGACCTCGGTCGACACGCGGTTCAGGTCGGCGGCAATGCGGTAGAGCACTCGTAGCGTGCGGTTCGACAGCGCGATCTCCTGCTGCTGCTGCTGGAGTTCCTCGTTCATGCGCACCGCTTCCTCGTAGGTCGAGATCAGCAGATCGACGATCTGTTCGCGTCCCGAGGCGATGAAGTGCTTCTTGCCGCCCATGTAGATTTCCATGCCCATCCGCAGCCGGCTGGTCTTGCGCAATTCGAGATTCAGCAGGATGTATTCGATGCGTGACAGCAGGGCCTTCGGCTCATAGGGCTTGCGGATGAAATTGTCGGCGCCGCATTCCAGGCTCCTGGCGATGTCCTGGATGCCCGCCAGCGAGGTCACCATGACGACTGGAATGTCCTTGAGCTGAGCATCGGCCTTAAGTGCCGCGCACAACTCGTAGCCGTCCATTTCGGGCATCACGATGTCGGTGATCACCAGCGTTGGCGGCCGGGCGCGCGCGGCGGCCAGCGCCTCGCGGCCGTTGCCCGCGACGGCGACGCCGAAACCGTGCCCGGTCAGCAGTTGCCTGAGCTGCTCGGCCTGGGTCGGGCTGTCCTCGACGATCAGTATTCTGACTTCGCTCGGACGGATCTGCTCGGGTGGGCTCACGGATGGTTCTCCTCACTGATTTGGACCGTGGGTCGCAGCGAACGCTCCAGCAGCGCGGCGATGGCGTCCGGCGCCAGCACGTAGGTGGCGGCATTGAGTTTCACCGCCTCGCCCGGCATGCCGAAGACGATCGAAGTTTCCGCATCCTGGGCGATAGTCATGGCGCCGGCCTCGCGCAGCGCCTTGAGTTCCTGCGCGCCGTCGCGGCCCATGCCGGTCAGCAGCACGCCGATCGCGGCGGCACCGAAGGTCGCCGCCAGCGAACGGAACAGGTAGGAAACCGAGGGCTTGAGGCCGTGCTCCGCCGGCGCGTCGACCAGATCGATGCAGCCGTTCGCCAGCAAGCGCATCTGCATGCCGCTCGGCGCCACATAGGCGCTGCCAGCCAGCGCCGGCTCGCCCGCCGCCGCCACGCGCACCGGGAAGCCAGCAGACTTGGCCAGCCATTCGGCGAAGCCTTCGGCGAAGCCGGTCGAGATGTGCTGGACGATCAACAGCGGCACCGGCAAATCTTTCGGCAGCCGCGACAGGATGTCCTGCAAGGCGATCGGCCCGCCGGTCGACGCACCGAACGCGACCACGCTGATCCTCGCGCCGGCGGCGGCCAGCGGCGCGACGGCCAGCGGCGGCATCCCGCCGCGGCGCGGCCAGCGTCTGACCACCGGGACTTCGGCCATCAGCTTGACGGTCTGCAGCAATTCCGCGGTGGCCGCCTCGAACTCCGGATCGCCCGGCCCCACCGGCTTGGCGAGCACCGCCAGGGCGCCGGCTTCGAGCGCATGGAAGGTCGCCGCGACGTCCTTCGCGCTGGTGCTGGCGGTGATCATCACGATGCGCGTCGGGCAGGTTTCCATGATCCGGCGCGCCGCCGTGAAGCCGTCCAGCTTGGGCATGTGGATGTCCATGACGACGACATCAGGACGCAGGCGCGCGGCGGCGGCCACGCCTTCCTCGCCGTCGGCCGCGGTGCCGGCCAGCGCCAGTTGAGGATCGCTAGCGAGCAGGTAGCTCAGCAGCGCCCGCGCCACCGGCGAATCCTCCACCAGGAGCACCCGGATCGGCGCCGCCGCGCCCGCGCCGTCATGCGGCCGGTCGCCGCCATTGCTCATAGCAGCCTCCGGATCACCGCGAACAGGTTGCTCTGGTCGAAACTGCTCTTGACGATGTACGCATTGGCGCCGACCTCGATGCCGCGCTCCTTGTGCTCGCGCGATTCGAGCGCGGTCACCAGCACCACCGGCAGCTCGGCCAGCTTCTTGTCGGCGCGGATGCGGGCGGTCAGCTCGAAACCGTCCATGCGCGGCATTTCCACGTCCGACACCACCAGGTCGAATTGTCCGCTGCGCAGAGCGGTCATGGCGTCGATCCCGTCCACCGCAGTCTCGACCCGGTAGCCGGCCGATTCCAGGATGTTCTTCAGCAGGCTGCGGGCGGTGATCGAGTCTTCCACCACCAGCAGCGCGTGTTGCCGCTGCGCCAAAGTTGGCGCTGGCGCCACGGCGGCTTGCGGTCGCACGCGTTGCGCCGACTTCAGCAGATCCGCGACGTTGAGAATGGGCACAACGCGGCCGGGGCCCAGCACAGTGGCGCCGGCGATATTGGGCACGCGCCGCAACTGTGGGCCGAGGTTTTTCACCAGCACCTCCTGGGTGCCGAGGATCGCGTCGACGGCGAAGGCGATGCGCCGCCCCGACGCTTCGAGCACCGCCAGTTGCAGGTCGGCGCCGCTGGCGACATTGGCGCCGAGCCCCGGCAAGCCCAGGGCGTCGGCCAGCCGCACCAGCGCCACGGCCTGGCCACCGATCTCCACCGCCGCGCGGTTTTCCACCGTCTTCACGTTCGCCGCCGGCATTCGCAGCACGCGCTCGACGCTGCGCGAGGGCAGCACGAACTGCCGTTCGCCCAAGCCCACCAGCAGGCCGCGGAAGGTCGCTAGCGCGGTCGGCAGCACGATGCGGAACAGCGTGCCGCCGGCCGCCGGCAATTCCGCGGCGACACTGCCACCGAGCTTTTCCACCTTCTCGCGGACGATGGCCAGGCCCAGGCCGCGACCTGACAGATCGGTGAGGATCGGGCTGGTGGTAAGGCCGGACTCGAACATCAACGCCAGCGCGGTATCGCCGCCCAATCCCGCCAGTTCTTCCGCCAGTTCTCCCGCCACGCCTTCCGCCGCACCTTCCGCCGCGATCAGGCCGAGCTTGCGGGCGGCGGCCTTGAGCTTCTCCAAGTCGACGCCGGCGCCGTCGTCGGCGACCGTCAGCTCGACCCGATTGCCCGCCTTCGCCGCGATACCGATCGCGATACGGCCCGCCAGCGGCTTGCACGCGCTGCGCCGCGCCTCCGCCGTCTCGATGCCGTGATCGATAGCGTTGCGTATCAGGTGGATCAGCGGGTCCTTCATCTGCTCCAGGATGCGCCGGTCGATTTCCAGCGCCGCCCCCTCGATGTGCAATTCCACCTGCTTGCCGCTGTCGCGCGCCAGATCGCGTACCAGTTTCGGCAGCAACTCCAGCAGCGAGGCGAAGGGTAGCATCAGCGCCTGCCGCATGTCGCCCTGCAGGCCATCCACCATGCCGGCCAGCGCCCGCCGCTCCTGCTCAGCCAGGCGTTCCAGCGCGGCGAGGCGCTCGGCGAAAGCCTTGGCCGCGAGTTCGTCGCGCTCGATTGCGTCGAGCAGCTTGTCGAACACCGGCAGCGCCTTGTCGCCCGCCGCGCCACCATGCTTCTCCTGCGCGCGCCGCAGCGTGCGTCCGTCGCGCGCGGTGCGGCCCCAGGCTTTCCGCCATCGCGCCACGTCGGCGCCGAGCCCGCGCAATTCGCCGACCAGGTGGCCGGCGCTGAACTTGAAGGCGAGCAACTCCTCGGCCTGCACCAGCAGCGCCGTCAGCCGCGAGGTCGAGACGCGCACCGTGCCGCCATCGGCCGCCATGGGTGGCAGTCTCTCCGGCGTAGTTGCCGCAACGGCTGCCGGCGTCGGTTCCGTCGGCGGCGACTCGGCGGTGGAACGCGCGGGAGTCTCCAAAGCCTCCAGTTGCCGCACGATTGCCGTCATGCCGTCTGCATCAAGCGGCGGTTGTCCGGCGACGCCCGCCGCGAGCAGGCCTTCCAGCCCGTCCAGGGCCCGATAGACGGTTTCGAACCAGGCCGGCGCCAGGGCATCGAGGCGGCGTCCCTTCAACGCCGACATTGCGCTTTCCAGCGCCTTGCAGACCGCCTCGACGGCGGACAGGTTGACCGAGCGGGCGGCGCCCTTGAGGCTGTGCGCCTCGCGGAACAGGGCTTCCACCAGCGTGGCATGCTGCTCCTCCGCGGCCGGCTGCTCCAGTGCCTGGAACAACGAGGACATGGTTTTCAGGTGCTCCGCGGCCTCGACCTGGAAGATCGCCAACAGGCGCTTTAGCAGTTCGTCGTTTTCCTTCCGCGATGCCATTCCAGTTCTCCGTCAGACGCGATAGCGTCCGACCAGTTGTTCGAGCTTCTGTCCCAGGCCGTGCAGGTTGCGCGCCGCCGTCTCGGCTTGGCGCGTGCTCTCCAGGTTCTGCGTGGTCGCCAGCT
>JAUYSD010000112.1 GCA_030696505.1 Sulfuritalea sp.
CGGGTTCGAACGCTGCTGCACCAGGGCGTAGAGCGGCACGATGAAGAAGCCGCCGAAGACGCCGAGCAGGCCCAGGTCGAGCAGCACGCGCCAGGTCTGGTCGTAGGCGAGCAGGCCGATAGCGCCCAGCGGCGAGGGCGACGGCACGGCCGGCGAGGCCAGCGCGAGGTCCAGCGCGAACAGCGTCATGCCGATCGAGCCCAGCGGCACCAGACCCAGCTCGACGCGGCCCGCCGACAGCTTTTCGCAAAACAGCGAACCGATGCCGATGCCGAAGGTGAAGGTGGCCAGCAAAAGCGTGACCGCGGTTTCGCTGCCGCCCAGCACGTTCTTCGTGTAGGCCGGGAACTGCGCGAGGAACAGCGCGCCGAACAGCCAGAACCACGAAATGCCCATGATGGAAAGAAACACGGTCTGGTTCTCGCGTGCGAACTGGATGTTGCGCCAGGTCTCGGTCAGCGGATTGATGCTGATGGCAAGAGTTGGCGCTGGCGGCACGGCGAGCGGGATTGCGCGCGAGGCGGCATAGCCGGCGACGGCGATCGCCAGCCCGACGCCGGTGATCCAGGCCGTGCCGCCCTCGCTGCCGGCCAGCAGTCCGCCGAGCAGGGTGCCGACCAGGATGGCGATGAAGGTGCCAGCTTCGATCAGCGCGTTGCCGCCGACCAGTTCCTCGCTCTTCAGGTGCTGCGGCAGAATCGCGTATTTCACCGGGCCGAACAGCGTCGAATGCAGGCCGAGCAGGAACAGGGCGACAAACAGCACCGCAATGCTGTGCAGCACGAAGCCCGCCCCGGCGACGAGCACGATGGCTATCTCCAGCAGCTTGACCATTTGCGCCAGGCGCGACTTGTCGTACTTGTCGGCGAGCTGTCCCGCCGTCGCCGAGAACAGGAAGAAAGGCAGGATGAAGATGCCCGCGGCGAGGTTGGCCAGCAGTTCCGGCTTGAGCGTGGTCCAGCTTGCCGCCTGGAAGGTCAGCAGCACGACCATGGCGTTCTTCAGCACGTTGTCGTTGAGCGCGCCGAGAAACTGGGTGACGAACAGGGGAGCGAAGCGGCGCGCGCGCAGCAGGCCGGATTGGGTACTCATCGGGAATAGTCCTTGATAAGACGTGACGTTGGCAGCTTCCGAAGCAAGGTCGAATTGTCGCAGGAATGGCTGGCGCCGTGAATAACAATGCCGATCAGATAGCGACGGCGCCGTGCCGCGGGACACGCTCGGCCGGCAGCGTGAGCAGTCGCAGCGGCGCACCGCCGAGGCCGGAACGCTGCATCCAGGCGAACACCGAATCGACCGTAACGGTGTCGATCTGCCCGGCCATGCGCCGCCCGAAGGGATGGTCGTCGAAGGCGATGTGCGCCGACGATACGCGCGCACCGAGCCGCGTCAGCGACGAAATCTGCAGCGTCGTCGGCCGGTAGTCGTGGGCACGCAGCCAGTCCTGCGCCGCCGCGCGGCTGGTGACGGCGGGTTCCGCCAGCAGCGCCAGGGTTTCGATCGCCCACTGGTTGCTTTGCTGGTAGGGCCCCGACCACGGGTAGGCGAGCATGTTGTAGCGCGGCTCGTGCAGCGCGGTCAGCACGCCGTCATCCTTCAGTTGCTCTGCCAGACGCAAGGCGAGCGCGGGCTTCAGCGCCACCACTCCGGCTTCATGGGCGTAGAGTCCGTCGCCGAAGAATTCGGCCAGACCCTGCCGGTACAGCGCGCTGCGACTGCTGCCGCACTGGTTGAGTTTATGCACCACGCGCCAGGCGCCGCGGCCGTCGAGCGCCGCGTCGTCGCGATAGGCGATGCCCAGATGCGAATAGCGCAGGCCGTACTGGCTCAGATCCTGTCCGGCGCGGGCGATCAGAACAACCCGGGTGCCGTCGCGCTGCGCCATTCCGTCGAGTTGCTCGGCGACACTGGCGGCGAGTGCCAGGTCGCGCCGCATCGAATCGAGGCTGGGCCGGCGCGGCTCGCAATTCTGTCCGGCCAGGGCCGGAGCGGCGGCGACGATCAGGGACGCGACAGCCAGTGCTGCCAGCGCGGCGAGCAACAGGCGATGGACGCCGCCCATGAGCTTGTTCAGGACGTTCATCACCGTATCCTCTCGTTGTAGAGCAGCGATTCGCCCAAGGCATTGGGCACCAGGCAGATCACCTCGTCGGCGACCGAGAGCAGCCAGCCAGCGGCGATGGCGGTCACCGAGATCGCGGTGCCAGCCACCACCAGCGAGGCCGCGGCGGCTTCGCCCGAAAAGCGCAGGCTCGCGGTGACGCCGTCCGAGGCGCGGCGCAGCAGCCACACCGTACCCGTGGCCGAGGCCTCGACCGCGACCACGGTCAGCATGGCGCCGGCACTCAGGATCATCACGGGTGCGGCGCTGAGCACGGCGACCGGCAGCGACAGCGAGAGGCTGGATGCGGCGCTGGCGTCGGCACCATGGGCATGCGTCGGCGCGGTCAGCAGCGCGGCGGCAGGGGCGAGTGCGATGCCGATCAGGGCGCGCAAGGCGCAGCGGCGGGATGTGTCGTGTGTCATGAGCTTCTCCTTTGGTGGGCGCAGGGTTCAGTGGTTGGCGGCAGCGGGGTCGCCGGCGGGCAGGACAAGGCCGGGGTCCTGTGCGCGTTCGAGCCGCTCGGCCTCGTAGGCGTCGCGCAGGGTCTTGGCCAGGGTGAAAGCCGAGGAGATCAGGTAAAGCCAGCTCACCAGCAGGTAGGCCTTCCAGGTCGGATTGATTTCCATGCGCCACAGGCCCCAGGCGGTGAGCGCCATCGACAGGGCGAAGCCGCCCCAGACCACCATGGCCCACATCGGGGTGTCGGACGGGGCGAGGGCGTTGTCGCGCACGTACTTGGACAACGCGAAGGCCGACGAGAGGCAGAAGAAATAGCCCATGACCATGAAGGCGCGGTCGAGGTCGCCGCCCGGCAGCCAGGCCAGGCCGGTGCCGCAAACCAGCACGGCGATGCCGAAGGAAATCCAGACCTGCATGCGCCAGGCGCCGGTGTCGCGTTGAACGATACGTATTGTGTTTTCCATGATGTGCTCCTTGATTGTCTTGTTGTGTCGGGTGACGGACGCATCATCGGCAAGGCGCGCCGACGGTACAAGCAAGGGCCACGATGTGCCATTAATCTCGACTTGTAGTATCGTTTGCGGCTACTTTTCCCCGGAATTGTCAATGTCATGAGCACCACCGCCGACCTGCTTGCGCTGCTCAAGAGCGAACTCAAAACCGCCGGCGTCACCTACGCCGTGGTCGCCGAACGCCTCGGCATGGCCGAATCCAGCGTCAAGCGGATGTTCTCGAAAGACGGCGACATGCCGCTGTCGCGCATCGACGACATCTGCCGCATCATCAATCTGGACTTTGCCGACCTCGCCCGCCGCGTCGCCGATACCCAGCCGCTGATGCTGGAACTCACGCTGGCGCAGGAAAAGGCCGTGGTGGCCGACCGCAGCTTGCTGGTGGTGGCGATCTGCGTCATGAGCCAGGTGCCGGCCGAGGAAATCCTCGCCACCTACGAGCTGACGCAAGCGAAACTGGTCAAGGCGCTGGCGCAGCTCGACCGCATCGGCATCATCGACCTGCGCCCCGGCAACCGCTACCGGCTCAAGGTGGACAAGGGCTTCCGCTGGCTGCCGCACGGGCCGGTGATGGAGTTCTTCCGCAAGGAAGTGCTGCACGACTATTTCGCCGGCGGCTTCGACGGCGAATCCGAGATGCTGATGGTGGTGCATGGCGAGATCGGCCGCGGCCTGGCCAATTCCTTCCGCGAGCGCCTGATGCGCGTCGGCCAGGATTTTTCCAACCAGCACCTGGCCGACCAGAAGCTGCCGGCCGAGCAGCGCCGGCCCTACACCATCGTCATCGGCATGCGTTCCTGGCTGATGGCGGCGCTGGCGGACATGCATCGGCGCAAATCCTGAGCCCGGGCTGTACCCGGCCTGCCACCCGGAACACCAGCCGGCCGACGATCAGCGCTGCCGCCGCAGTGGCGAGCAGGTGCTTCAGCGTATGGCCGGTGATCGGCCCCAGCGCGGCAGCGATTTCGTGGTCGCCCAGTTCGGCGAACTTGGCGACGACATAGATTGCCAGGGCGGACCCGAAGGCCAGGCGATCGGCGCCGGGCATACGGTAAATCCATTGCCAGAGCGGGATCAGCAGGATCGGCAGAAGCTGCAGCAGCAGATAGGGGCGCAGGTCGCCGTTGCCCCCGTTGCCCCCGTTGCCCACCAAGTCCGTGAAATACCACCAGGCGACGCTGAGAACGGCGCCGAGTGCGAGCCATGAGACGAGTTTGCCGCTTTCGCGCCGGCGCACGTCGCCCCAGACGCCGGCCAACAATCCGGCACAGGCCAGGGCGATCGGCAGGCGGTCCCAGACCAGGCTGGCATTGTCGGGCGCCAGGTGATACCAGGACGAACCGAAGGCGGTCAGCAGCAGTCCGGCCAGGAACAACCGGTAGCCGGCCCAGCCGCAGCGCAGCTCGGGATGCGCGCGCAGCGGAGCGAGCTTGATCCAGCCCCAGAGTGCCGCCAGCGCGAAGCCGAGATTGGAGGTCACGTCGCAAAAATGCGGAACGCCGAAACGCAGCGTCTGGTCGGCGAAGTCGTGATAACCGGCGGGCTGATGGATGGGGCCGTGGAACAGCGCGGCGGCGGCCAACAGGACCGTAACGAGCAGCGGAAGACGGTGTTGCAGGGATTTCATGGCGTTCTCCTGAGTGATTCAGGCTCAGGATGCGGGCGGTCGGCAAGCGGGTAAACCGAATATCTCAAAGGCGCATCGATTGGCACGAAGGGTATCGGTTGCCGATACCGGGCCGCCCATTTTCACTGCTGACGGCAGGCAAGGCAAATGCAATAATGGCGGGCAACAAAAACGGAGGAGACCAGAATGGAAAAGCTGTGGCTGAACCAGTATCCCGCCGGCGTACCTGCTGAAATCGACGTCAACCAATACGAGACCGTGTCCCAGGTGCTCGAGGAGTCGATGAAGAATTATGCCGCGCGCACGGCCTTCATCTGCATGGGCAAGTCGATCACCTACGCCCAGCTCGACACCGCTTCGCGCAATCTCGGCGCCTGGCTGCAGTCGCGCGGGCTGGCGCCCGGCGCCCGCGTCGCGCTGATGATGCCCAACATCATGCAGTACCCGGTCTGCGTCGCCGCGGTGCTGCGCGCCGGTTATGTCGTGGTCAATGTCAATCCGCTGTACACGCCGCGCGAACTCGAACACCAGCTCAAGGACAGCGGCGCCGAAGCCATTGTCATCATCGAGAACTTTGCCACGACGCTGCAGAAGGTCATCGCCAACACGCCCGTCAAGCACGTGGTGGTGGCCGCCATGGGCGACCTGCTGGGCGGGCTCAAGGGCATGATTGTGAATTTCGTGGTGCGCAAGGTGAAGAAGATGGTGCCGGCGTTTTCGCTGCCGGGTTCCTTGCGCTTCAACGATGCCGTCGCCCAGGGCGCCGGCATGACGCTGAAGCCGGTGGCGCGCACGCCGGACGACGTCGCCTTCCTGCAATACACGGGCGGCACCACCGGCGTCTCGAAGGGCGCCACGCTGCTCAATCGCAACGTGGTCGCCAACATGCTGCAGGTCGAGGCCTGGATGCAGCCGGCGATCGATACCCACAGCGAAACCCAGAACAACTTCGTCTGCGCCCTGCCGCTGTACCACATCTTCGCGCTGACGGTGTGCAACATGATCGGCATGCGCACCGGCTCCTGCAACCTGCTGATTCCGAACCCGCGCGACATCCCGGGCTTCGTCAAGGAGCTGTCCACGTTCAAGTTCAACGTCTTTCCCTGCCTCAACACGCTGTTCAATGCGCTGGCCAACAACCCCGAGTTCGCCAAGCTGGATTTCTCCAGCCTGAAGATCAGCCTCGGCGGCGGCATGGCGACCCAGCGGCCGGTGGCCGAGCGCTGGGTGGCGCTGACCGGCAGCGCGATCGTCGAAGGCTACGGCCTGTCGGAAACCTCGCCGGTGGCGACCTGCAACGTCGCCACCCTCAAGGGCTTCACCGGCACCATCGGCCTGCCCCTGCCCTCGACCGAAATCGCGATCCGCGACGAGAACGGCAACGACCTGCCGCTCGGCGAATCCGGCGAGATCTGCATCCGCGGTCCGCAGGTGATGGCCGGCTACTGGAACCGCCCCGACGAGACGGCGAACGTCATGACCGCGGACGGCTTCTTCAAGTCGGGCGATGTCGGCATCATGGACAGCGAAGGCGCGACGCGCATCGTCGATCGCAAGAAGGACATGGTGCTGGTGTCGGGCTTCAACGTCTATCCGAGCGAAGTCGAGGAGGTGGCGGTCAAGCATCCGGGCGTGCTCGAAGCCGCGGTAATCGGCGTGCCCGACGAGCACTCGGGCGAAGTCGTGAAACTGTTCATCGTCAAGAAGGACCCGGCGCTTACCGAGGCCGCGCTGCAGGACTTCCTCAAGGAACAGCTCACTGGCTACAAGCGGCCGAAGTACATCGAGTTCCGCGCCGACTTGCCGAAGTCGCCGGTAGGCAAGATCCTGCGCCGCGAACTGCGGCCCAAGTAGGGCATCATCCCCAAGGCGGCCGCATTCGCTGCGGCCGCCGTGCTTTCTGCCACCCGAGGTTACGCCATGCGCTTTGTCCTTTCCCTGATTGCCGGCCTGCTGCTGACGGCCTCCGCCCATGCGCTGTCGCTGGCCGATATCTCCGGCAAGGACGCCAGCGGCGGCCTCAAGGAAGCCCTGACCCAGGGCGCAGGCAAGGCCGTGGACCTGCTCGGCAGGCAGGATGGCTTTCTGGGCAATCCGAAGGTGAAGATTCCGCTGCCCGAGAGCGTGCAGCAGATCGAGGGCCTGCTGCGCGGACTCGGCATGGGCCGCCAGGCCGACGAACTGATCAATGCCATGAACCGCGCCGCCGAGGCGGCGGTGCCCCAGGCCAAGACCCTGCTGGTGAATTCGATCAAGCAGATGTCGGTGCAGGATGCGAAAGGCATTCTCTCGGGCGGCGACGATTCGGCCACGCAGTATTTTCGCCGCACCACGTCCGCCCCGCTGGCGGAGAAGTTCAAGCCCGTGGTGAAGAAGGCCATGGCCAAGGTGAAGCTGGCCGAGAAGTACGACCAGCTGGCCGGCAAGGCGTCGAAGCTGGGGCTGGTGCGCGAACAGGATGCGCAACTGGAAAACTACGTCACGCAGAAGACGCTCGACGGTCTCTACCTGATGATCGCCGAGGAAGAAAAGGCGATCCGCAAGGATCCCGCCGGGGCAGCCGGCAAACTGGCGCAGAAGGTTTTCGGCGCGCTCAGATAAAGCCGGTAGATCGGCAAGAGTTGGCGCTGGCGGTACGGCGCCGCGAAAGCATACATCCATGGTCAAACTCAACGCGGCGCAGCAAGAGGCCGTGCATCACCTCGACAGCCCCTTGCTGGTGCTGGCCGGCGCCGGATCGGGCAAGACGCGCGTGATCACGCACAAGATCGCCTGGCTGGTCGACGACTACGGCGTCAAGCCCTCGCAGATCGCCGCCATCACCTTCACCAACAAGGCGGCAAAGGAAATGAAGGAGCGCGTCGGCAAGCTGATCGGCGCGCGCGCCGAAGGCCTCATCGTCAGCACCTTCCATGCCCTCGGCGTGCGCATCCTGCGCCAGGAGGCGGCGAAGCTCGGCTTGAAGCCCGGCTTTTCGATCCTCGACGCGGCCGACACCACGGCGCTGTTCCAGGAGCTCGCCGGCAGCATCGACAAGGGCCGGCTGCGCGCGCTGCAATCGCGCATCTCGCTGTGGAAGAACCAGCTCTGCGAGCCGGCCGCGGCGCAGCAGGCGGCCGCCGACGAGACCGAAACCGCCGCGGCGACGCTCTACGCCGCCTACGAACGCACCCTGCGCGCCTATCAGGCGGTGGATTTCGACGACCTGATCCGCCTGCCGGTGGCGCTGTTCACGGAACACGAGGACGTCGCGCAGCGCTGGCGCAGCCGCATCTGGCATCTGCTGGTGGACGAATACCAGGACACCAATCGCGGCCAGTACCGGCTGGTGCAGCTGCTGACGCAGGGCCGCGACTCCTTCACCGCGGTCGGCGACGACGACCAGTCGATCTACGCCTGGCGCGGCGCCGACAGCGAGAACCTGCGCCTGCTGAAAGACGACTACCCGAGCCTCAAGGTGGTCAAGCTGGAACAGAACTACCGCTCCACCTCACGCATCCTGCATGCCGCCAACACGCTGATCGCCAACAATCCCAAGCTGTTCGAAAAGAAGCTCTGGTCCGAGCATGGCCAGGGCGAGGCGATCCACATCCAGACCTGCCGCGACGGCGACCACGAGGCGGAATGGGTCGTCTCGCGCCTCTCCGCGCATCGCTTCGAGCGGCGCACCAGGTTCGCCGATTACGCCATCCTCTATCGCGGCAACCATCAGGCGCGCGCCATCGAGCAGCAGTTGCGCGCCCAGCGCATTCCCTATGTCATCTCGGGCGGGCAATCCTTCTTCGATCGCGCCGAGATCAAGGACATCACCTGCTACCTGCGCCTGCTGGCCAACCAGGACGACGATCCGGCCTTCATCCGCGCCGTCACCACGCCCAAGCGCGGCATCGGCGGCACCACGCTGGAAGGCCTCGGTCGCGCCGCCGGGCGCAGCCACCAGGGCCTGTTCGCCAGCATCCACGCACCGGGGCTGGACGCCGAACTCAACACCAAGCAGCGCACCGCGCTGCGCGAGTTCGGCGACTTCATCAAGCGCATCGAAGCGCGCGCGGCGAAGGAACCCGCGGCGCAGGTGCTCAACGAGCTGCTCAAGGCCATCGGCTACGAAAGCTGGCTGTTCGAATCGCTCGAGGTGCGCGAGGCGGAAACCAAGTGGGCCAACGTCTGCGACTTCGTCGAATGGCTGGGCCGGAAGGGCGAGGAGGAAGGCAAGAACCTGCTCGAACTGGCGCAATCCGTCGCGCTGCTGTCGATGCTCGACAAGGGCGAAGACGAACAGGATGCGGTGCAGCTCGCCACGCTGCACGCGGCGAAGGGCCTCGAATTCCGCCATGTCTTCCTGGTCGGCGTCGAAGAAGGCCTGCTGCCGCATCGCGACTCACTCGACGCGGCGCGCATGGAAGAAGAGCGGCGCCTGATGTATGTCGGCATCACGCGCGCGCAGGCCAGCCTGACCGTGAGCTGGTGCGAGAAGCGCAAGCAGGGCCGCGAATGGATGCCGCGCGAGCCCTCGCGCTTCATCGCCGAAATGGGCGAAGCGGTGGCCTCGGCCGCGCAGCAGCGCAATACCGTGCCGGAGCCCGAAACCGCCCGTGCCCGGGCCGGCGCCCTGCGCGCCATGCTCGCCGGCAAGCGCCCGTAATCGTCCGTAATCGCCCGTAAACGCCAAAGGGACCGCAAGCGGTCCCTTTGATGTGGCGGATTGGCGCGCGGGTTTGCGCGCCGGATTACTTGGCCGCCGGTTCCTTGAAGCTGGCGCCGGACTTGTTCGCCATATAGACGATGGTGCGCGCCAGCTCGGTATCGTTGGCGTCCGAGCCGCCCCTGGGCGGCATGGCATTCTTGCCGGCAATCGCCGACTTCATCAGGCCGTCGAGGCCCAGCGCGATGCGCGGTGCCCAGGCGGCCTTGTCGCCCAGCTTCGGCGCGTTGGCCACGCCGGCCTCATGACAGGCGCCGCAAATCGCCTTGTAGATCTGCTCGCCGCTGCGCTCGCCGCCGGCAGCGGCCGCCGGGGCCGCCAGTTCGACGCGGGCCACCGGGGCGATGCGCTGGTTGGCGGCTTCCGCGTCGCCCGCGGGGCGGCCGCCCATGGCGATTGCGGATACGGAGAGAACGAGCACGCCCGCCGCGGCGATGGTGCGGATATTCGAATGGACCATGAGCAGCCTTCCCGGAAGAGTCAAACAGAGCGGGCGATTATAGCGGATACACCCGCCCCGCAATGGACGCCGCCCCGCGAACGGGTTATGCTTCGCCCCCTCGCGCTCGTAGCTCAATGGATAGAGTACTGGCCTCCGAAGCCAGGGGTTGTGGGTTCGATCCCCGCCGAGCGCGCCAATGCCTTGTCTAGCAAGGCTTTTCAGCAAACAGCTGACAAACAAACACCTTGAAAAAATGATTTGGCATTTTCGGCCAGGGGTCGGTTTGCGCCGAAAATTATCCGGTGGCGTCACGAGCAGCACGGGTCAGCGGTATCGAGCCAAAAACCCCCGTGACCAAACGGTGACCAAAGCGTGACTATTGTGTGACCAAGCCAATTCGGCTCGAGGGTTACGTCTGGGATTTTTGACTACTGCTCTCCGTGACCGATTCATCCGGAACGTATTCGGCTAATTCTCCGAGCGTGCAGTTGAAGTAGCGACATAGCCGATTCAGGTGGTCGGTAAGTGTCCCGTATCCCCGCTGGTTCACCATCTTCGACAGAGTCACTCGACTTATCCCTGTCTCTTCCGCAAGTTGCATAAGCGTAATCCTCCGGCCCTCCCGGAAGTGCTTTTCTGCCAGCAACTCTTGTATGCGGAAACGAATCATTGAAAAAGAAGTTTAACGGATGACTGTCTCCCCTTGCAAAGAATAAACTCATGTGTTAAACTTGTTTTACGTTAATGAAACTAAGCACACCAACGAATCACTAGTTTACAACCAGAGGAGCATGGAAATGCCGCAAACCTACCTGACCACCGACGAACTGTCGTCCCGCATCAAGTATGACACCCGCACCATCCGCGAGCGCCTGAAGGACTCCGTCCTGCTCGAAGGGGTGCATTACTTCCGCCCCTTCGGTGGCCGGAAGATTCTCTACATCTGGGAAGCCATCGAGCATGACATGAAATTGTCCACCGACGCGCTGGCGATCCCGATGGCCAACGGCAGCGTCTGCCACGGCTGATTGATGTTCGTCCAACCAAAGATCTATAACGTGAGAAAGGAAATCCAGTATGGGTAGCATCCAGGTTCGCAAGGAGACTGGAAACCTGATTATCGACTTCTACTATCAGGGCCAACGCCGACGCGAACAAACCGCCTTGCCGGACACACCGGCCAATCGCAAGAGAGTCCAAAAGCTGCTCGACCGCGTTGAGTCTGAGATCAGTCTCGGTAGCTTCGATTACGCCCGGTTCTTCCCCAACAGCAAACAACTGGCGAAGCAGAATGACATGCCAATGGCCACCGCCATCCAGGCTGTCGCCGCTGCCGTTGCCGGGGCTCCCTATCCGACTGCCAATCCGGCGCTTGACGCCACGCCGCTTCTGAAAGACTTTGCCGAGACCTGGTTCGGCGAGAAATCGATCGAATGGCGCAAGTCGCATCGGGCCACCATTCGGATGGATCTCGACAAGGTCATCATTCCCCGTTTCGGGGAGAAGGTGGTCGGTCGAATCACCAAGGCAGACATTCTTTCCTTCCGCGCTGATCTCGCCAAAGTCCAGGCGCGGGGAAAAGACACAATGCTTTCCAACCGGCGGATCAACAAGCTGTTGGCTCCGTTGCGGATGATCCTGAGCGAAGCGGCCGACCGTTTTGATTTTCGCATGCCGTTCCAGAACATCAAACAGTTGAAGGTGCGCAAGGCTGACGTACAGCCCTTCAGCCTGGACGAAGTCAGGCGGATTCTGGCCACCGTGCGCGAAGACTATCGCCAGTATTTCACCGTGCGTTTCTTTACCGGGATGCGCACGGGTGAAATCGACGGCTTGCAGTGGAAGTACATCGACTTCGAGCGACGCCTGATCCTGGTGCGTGAAACCGTCGTGAATGGCGAAGAGGAATACACCAAAACCGACGGTAGTCAGCGCGACATCCAGATGAGTCAGGCGGTGTTCGATGCCCTCAAGATCCAGGAGAAAGCGACGCGGTCCAAGTCCAAGTACGTGTTCTGCAATCGTGATGGCAAACCGTTGGCGCACAAGAATGTCACCAACCGCGTCTGGTATCCCTTGCTCCGGCATCTGGGCATTGCTCCGCGTCGGCCGTACCAGTGTCGGCACACCGCAGCCACGTTGTGGCTGGCGTCCGGCGAATCGCCACAGTGGATCGCGATGCAACTGGGACACACCACGACGGAAATGTTGTTCCGCGTCTACTCGCGCTTCGTCCCCAACCTCACGCGCCAGGACGGTTCGGCCTTCGAGCGCCTGCTTCTGCAAAGCGGGACCGTCGCCGCGCCTCCCGTCGCAGAACCGGCGACCTCGGCCGCAATTCCTCCCGCCGCGCCGACTCCGGCCGCCGCTACCCCGAACATGTAAAGGAACGATCATGAACCTACTTGAAAAATCCAGCCATTCCCTGATTGCCCGCCTCGGCCCCGACGAGAGGGTCGAGGGGTGCTATCGCTTCCAGTCCCTTGCGCGTCGTTCCAATGCCGACGGCTTCGAGGTGTGGCACGTGCGCCTCGCGGACCGCAGCGGCGTGATCGATACCTACCGGCCGTGCGAGGGAAGCGACATCGTCTATCGGCCGGAGATTGATGCCCTGGTTCATGCGACGTTCAAGACGCGCCTCTTCAAGGACAGGCTGGTGGCCGATCTGCTCGAGTTCGATTTCATGGACGTCGTCGCCGACCCCGCCTGCGCACTCGATCGACTTCCGCGCCCGTTGGCGCAGTCCCCGGAGGTACTGGACCGGCTAGCCGAACTGGTTCACGGCATCCGCTATGACGCGCTGCGGCAGGCGCTGGACCGCGTCCTGGTCGATGACCGGCTGATGCTGAACCTGATCAGCCGGCCGGACACCCTGTTCGAGCGCACGGTGGATGCGGCCAACCTGATCGAGGAGGAAATGCACAACTTCCATCGACTGGAGAAGGAAACCGCGATCCTGGCCTGCCTGCTTCATCCGATGGGCGAGTTGAGTCTTTGCGATGAGTACTACCTGAGGGAAGAGCAAGCCTTGGAGAACCCGCGGGCGGCCCTGAGACTGAAGCGGTGCGAGCCGGCACTGGCGAGTCTGGAGCAAACGCGGCCGACGGAGGGGGACTGGCTGCGGCAGGTCCTGGGCGTCGGATGCGCCGGGGTCACGGACCTGATTCCGCTGGCGATTGCGGTGTCGATGATCCGCGTACAGCGGCAGGCCGCGGCGAAACCGCGGCGGCACCTGCGGGTGGTTCGGTCGCGCGGCGGCATGACACGGGAGGTTCGCCCGTGAGCCCGGACATCGTGTACATGGTCGCAGTCCTGACGATCACCCTGCTCGCCATCCTGGCGCTGCAGCTGCTTCGGCACGGCAGGTCCAGGGGACGACAGGACGTCGCGACCCAGCATTCGGCATCAGCCGAGGCAAGCAGCGCCGCCGTGTATCCCGGCATCGACCCGGCCGAGTACTTCGATGCCGCCGAACACCGGGCCGCGCTCGATCGTCTCGGTCAGTTGCCGCAGTTCCGTCGCCTGACGGACGGCACCCTGATCGAATGGGGAAGCGGTGCGCGGATCGCGACCTGCGACTGCAGTCTGCCGCCCGTCCCGCATCTGATGATTTCCTGGGGCCCGACCTGGGTGCTGGGGCTCGTGACGAAAGCTGGCCTGGATCACTACCTTGCCTACCAGGAGCGGGTAGCGGCGGGACTGCTCGCGGCTTCGCCGGCTGCGCCTCACAGTACTGGCCAGGAGGCGCACTGACATGGATCTCTACCTGCAATCCAGGCTTGCTCCGCTGCGGGTGGGCGCCACGAGCGCGACGCTCGACCTTTTGTTCGCCGAACCGCTGCTGTTTGCCGCCCACTACGCCACGGTGGCCGACTCCCTGCGCAAGCTCGGCTGGCCCGCGGAGGTCAATGCCCTGCTGGGTCGTGTCGGTGAGCGCTACCGCGCCCACGATGCCGTGCTCGAGCTGATGGATACCCTGCGCGGGCAGTTGCCGATGGCGCTCTCCGTCGATCTGGCCCGGCGCATGGCCGAAGGCCTGGAGCTTCACGCCGAACTCGGGGCCACGCGCGGCATGTGCGACATGTACCGGCAACAGTGTGCCGGAGTCCTCGCCTGCGTCAATCTCGATGTCTCTGACGAACAACTGGAACACCTCGGCGACGATACACCGGCCGGACGTCTGGCCCTGCTGTGCCGGGTACTCGACTTCTCGCCGGCGGAAGCGCGTCTGCTGAGTCTCAGCTTCGCCCTGACCCACGTCACCGCGCTGCAACTCTTCACGCGGCTGTTCTGCGACATGCGCAACCTGCGCGCCCCGATCTGGCAGGCTCTGCTCGATCTCGATGCCGCCGCACTGACCGCCGTCCTCGCGGCCTCGGGACGCCTGATCGGATCGGGCCTTCTGCAGACCCGCGACGGCATTCCCCGGCTGTCCGAGTTCTGGGCCGAACTCCTGGCGCGCAGCGACGCCGACTTCGCCCAATGCGTCGTGCAGCCTCTGGCGCCCAGGGACTCCCCCGGCGGGGCGGCCCGTCTGCCCGACGAGGATCGGGATCTCCTGCGTACCCTCCTGGCGCGCAACGATTCCGGCATCAATGTCCTGCTCTACGGCAAGTCCGCGGTGGACAAGGCGCGTTTGGCCCAGGCGCTGATCGCCGACGTGGGCGGTACGGCCCATACCCTGGTCCCGGGCATCCCGGATGACGACCAGCCGGCGGCGGTCCTGGTCGGCCAGCGTCTCCTGGCCCGCCAGCACGGACATCCGATCCTGGTGGTGGAGAAGGCGCCGGCGGTCCTGACCCGCGCCCCGCGTGCCGAGTTGCTGTTCTTCGGCCTGGGCGACGAGGACGAGGACGTGCGGCCCATGGACGAGCGCCTGCTTGCCGACAATCCGGTGCCGACTCTGTGGCTCACCCACGATGCCCAACGTCTGCATCGGGAGACGCTGACCCGCTTCCTGTTCCATGCCGAGGCCTTGAAGGGCACCCGGGCGGATCGCACGGCGCTGGTCGAATCGATGATCGAGGCCTTGCCGATCTCGGCCCGGGAGAAGGCGGAACTGGCGAAGCTCGAAGGGCTGTCGGCACCACAACTGATCGGCGCCCGTACCCTGGCGAAGATGACGGCAGGCAAATCGCGCCGCCAGTTTGCGCGGCACTTCCGGCTGGCCGCCCTGCGCAGCCAGAAGGCACTGGCGCAGCGCAGCAAGGATGAGGCCCGCCTGCCGGTGACCCAGTACAGCCTGGACTACCTCCATGCCGCCGGACGCTTCGGTCCGGCGCAGATCCTCAAGGCCTTGCATCGCCGTCCGCACGGCAGTCTGTGTCTGTACGGTCTGCCCGGTACCGGCAAGACCCAGTTCGCCGAGCATATCGCGCTGGAACTGGGCAAGCCGCTGCTGGCC
>JAUYSD010000176.1 GCA_030696505.1 Sulfuritalea sp.
ATCGCCCGGCTGTCGATCAGCTACCTGCTGGTGGCGGTTCTGCCGCTGGCAGGTCTGGCCCTGTATTACCAGGCCTCGTTCGCGACGGCGCTGCGCAAAACCGTGCTGCAGAACCTGGCGGGTATTGCCGACAAGAAAGTCGACAAAATCGAAACCTACATAGGCGAGCGCATGAGCGATGCGCAGCAGGCCAGTCACAGTGCCGCGGTCAGGGAGGCGATCGTCAGCTTCGGACCGGCCTTCCGCCGGGGCGGGTTGCGCGCACCCGACTATCTGGCCGCCGAACTGCGCCTGCGCGAGGTATTGGCCGGTATGCAAGGGGCGGACTACTACGACCTGCTGTTGATCGATGCCGCCGGCGACGTGGTGTTCTCGGTGGCACGCGAAGCGGATCTGGGCACCAATCTGAGAACCGGCCCCTGGCGCGACACCCAGTTGGCACAGGGGTTCGACCTGGCCCTGGGTACGCTGCAGACCCATCTCACCCGTTTCAAGCCCTATCCTCCCTCGGGGCAGCGAGCGGCGGCCTTTCTGGTGTCGCCGGTGCTGAGCGAAGGCGTACTGGTTGGGGCGCTGGCCTTGCAGGTGGATCTGGAGCGGCTCCAAGCGGTGGTCACCGACCGAAGCGGCTTGGGCGCTTCCGGCGAAGTCGCGCTGGCTCAACGCGACGGTGACGGCGTCCTGTTCACCGCACCCCTCAACATGAAGCCCGACGCCGCCTATCGCTTCCGGCTGGCCTTGGCCGAGACACCCTATCCGATGCAGCAGGCGCTGGCTGGCAGCCGCGACACGGGGATAGTCCAGGATTTCAACGGCATCGAAAGTGTGGCGGCCTGGCGTTACCTGCCATCGCTGGGCTGGGGCATGGTAGTGAAGACCGATGCCGCCGAGGCGCTGGCACCGGTGGCGCGCCTGCACCGCCTGAGCTATCTCGCGCTGGGTCTGTTCCTGCTGCTTTCCGGCGTCGCCGCGGTGTGGCTCGGACGTTCGCTGTCGCGCCCGGTGCGGCGGCTGACGGCGATCGCCGAAGAAATCGCCGGCGGCAATCTGTCCCGTCGCGCTCCCAGCGGCGGCGGCGATGAACTGGGACGGCTGGCCGACGCCTTCAACCACATGACGGACGAGCTGGTGGCGGCCCGCGTCGACCTGGAAGCCCGGGTGCTGGCACGCACTGCGGAATTGGCCGACGCGAATCACCAACTGCAGGCGAGTCTGTCGAAGCTCGACGAAGCGCAGCGCATCGCCGAGGTCGGGTCATGGGAACTCGATCTGATCAGCGGCAAACTGCTCTGGTCGGATCAGATATTCCGCATCTTCGAAATCGAGCGCAAGAATTTCAGCGCCACTTACGAGGCCTTTCTCAACGTGGTTCATCCGCAGGACCGGGACCGGGTCAGCCGGGCTTATGCGGACTCGCTGGCGGCCCGCACGTCCTACGAAATCTCCCATCGATTGCTCATGGCGGATGGGCGCATCAAGTGGGTGAACGAACGCTGCGAATCCGAATACGACGAACAGGGCAAGGCGCTGCGCTCGCTCGGAACGGTACAGGACATCACCGAGCGCAAACGCGCCGAGCAGGCTCTGCTTGCCTCGGAATTGTTTGCCAAGGAGACCATCGATGCCATCCCGGCGCATATGTGCGTGCTCGACCGAAACGGGCGGATCATGGCGGTCAATCAGGCGTGGCGCGAGTTCTACGAGAACAACCCGGCGCCGGCCCAGGGCCAGAATTACTTTCTCGGCGCCGATTATCTGCAGACCTGCACTGCCGCCACCGGCCCCGGCGCGGAAAATGCCGAACAGATGGCGGAGGGCATACGCCGGGTGATCAGCGGCGAGTGTGAGGCATTTACCATCGAATATCCCTGTCATGGCCCGGATGAACGCCGCTGGTTCATCGCCAGGGTGACGCGCTTCCATGGCGACAGCGGCAACGTCGTCGTGACCCATGACAACATTACGGCGAAGAAACAGGCCGAGGCCGCGATCCAGCTTTACGCCAGCGCTTTCCAGCACAGCGCCGAAGCCATCCTGATCAGCGACGGCGACAATCGCATCCTGGCCGTGAATGCTGCATTTACCCTGTTGACGGGCTATGCCAGCGACGAGGCAATCGGCCGCAATCCGGGTTTCCTCGCCACTGGGCAGACTCCCGCCGCAACCTATCGCGACATGTGGACCGCGCTCAGGGAGAGCGGCTCCTGGCAGGGCGAGATCTGGGATCGACGCAAGGACGGCACGGTCTATCCGAAATGGCTGTCGCTGTCGGTGGTGCGCGACGCCGCCGGCGAGATCACCCATTACATCGGCAGCTTTGCCGACCTTTCCGAGCGCAAGGTGGCCGAACAGCGCATCACGCACTTGGCCAACCATGACGCCCTGACCGGCCTTTTCAATCGGCTCAGCCTGAAGGAAAGACTGGAGCAGGCCCTGGCGACGGTGAGGCGGGAGCATCGCGCCCTGGCGGTGCTGTTCATCGATATGGATCGTTTCAAGGCCATCAACGATTCGCTGGGACATGCGGTGGGCGACGAGCTGCTGTTGGAAGTGGCCCGACGCCTGCGCGACGAAGTGCGCGACAGCGATATCGTGGCGCGTCTTGGCGGCGACGATTTTGTCGTGGTGCTGACCGATGTCGAAGGGGCCAACGCGGCGGCCCGCGTCGCGGACAAACTGCTGCGCGTGCTGGGGCAGCCCTACCGGATTCGCGAGCACCAATTGCACTCGACGCCCAGCATCGGCGTCGCTTTCTTCCCGATCGACGGCGAAGACGGCGAAACCCTGTTGAAGAGCGCCGATACGGCGATGTATCACGCCAAGTCGCAGGGACGCAACAACGTCCAGTTCTTCACCGCGGCGATGAACCAGGCGGCGATCGAGCGGCTGCGTCTGGACCATGACTTGCGGGTGGCGCTGGAGCAGGGCCAGTTTGAACTGCATTACCAGCCCAAGCTGGAAGCTTGCGCCAGCTGCGAAGGTTGCGAGGCCTGCGATGAGCGCACCTGTCGCGTGGTCGGGGTCGAAGCGCTGGTGCGCTGGCGCCATCCACGCGACGGATTGATCTCGCCGCTGAAATTCATTCCCGTGGCCGAGGAAACCGGCTTGATCCTGCCGCTGGGCGAATGGGTACTCGACGAAGCCTGCCGGCAGCTGCGCGCCTGGCGGGATGCGGGCATCGCGAGCGCGACCATGGCGGTCAACCTGTCGGCCCACCAGCTGGGATCGCCCAGCTTGCTCGGCTTCGTCCGGAAAACCCTGATACGCCACGGCTTGACAGGTAGCGATCTGGAGCTCGAAATAACCGAATCGGCAGTGATGGACGATCCCGCCGCCAGCATAGGCAGGCTCAACGCCTTGCGCGAACTCGGCGTCAAGCTGTCGATCGACGACTTCGGCACCGGTTATTCATCGCTCAGCTATCTCAAGCTGCTGCCGATACACACGCTGAAGCTCGACCAGTCCTTCGTGCGGGACATCGAGAGCGATCCCAACGATGTCGCGATCTGCACCGCCACCATCGCCCTGGCCCACAATCTCGGACTCACGGTGGTTGGCGAGGGCGTCGAGACGGAAGCACAGCATCGCTTTCTCACCGGTCACGGCTGCGACTTCCTGCAAGGCTACCTGTTCAGCAAGCCTGTTATTGCGGATGAGGCACTGGCGTTTATCCGTCAGCGCAACATGCCGGAAACGCCGTCGGCGATACCTGCGAACGTGGCCTGACGCCGGTACTGAAATCACTGTGATGGCGGCCATCTCGCCATCGCAACCGGGTCGGCGGATCGACGCTATCTTTGGTGCATCGAATAATTCTATGCGCCGCATCGGCGGCAGTTGCGCCCGCCGCCCAACATGTTGATTGCGTATCGGAATGTCCCGCCTGCGCCTGCCGCCGGCAGGCTGGCAGACATACTACTTCTGCCATAAATCCGCACGAAAACGTAAGGCTGGCGGGATTGACAACGACAAGAACCGGCTCAAAATCAGGACCGCAATCACGCAGTCGATACCGATTCGGCATTCGATGCTATGCCGGATTCCCGAGTGGCAAGCCCCATTGACCACCAGCGAAACGACAGGGTTCGATTCAGATGAACGACTTCCATGCCATAAAAGCGCCGGATGACATCGCCAGGCTGGTGGCCAACAGTGCCCGACTCGATATGGTGACCGTCAAATGCTTTTGCAGCGAGCAGTACGGGAGATACATAAGCTGCTTCGTCGATGCAGGCAATCGTGCCGCCCCGTTCTTGGCCAGGGCCTTGGGCGGCGATGTCCTGGGCAATGCGACAGTGTCATTCGTCGTGGCGATACCGCCGGACTTCTTCTGCAGTCAGCGCGACGAAAACCAGCTCGTGAAGGGCGGCAAGTGTCTGTGCCGGCGGGGCTACAGCCAGGCCAATTCCAAACTTGCACGATAAGCGGTCGGATTCCCGCAGCCCTGTGTTTTGACCGGCGGATACGCTCTGCGCCGACCGACCGATCGTCGTTGCGCCAGTGCCGCGCCGCGCTACTGGCTCTCGATATCCGACGGCAGGGTCCACGCCCGCAGGGCGCGCAGCAGCGTGCGTTTCTTGGCCTGGTGCGCCTGCATTCGACGCAGGATATCGTCCAGGGTGCGCATGGCCTCGGTGATGTGCGGCCCCTTGTTGAGCATCACGCATTCCGCCCGTTCGCCCATGGCGGCGTCGGTGATTTCGGCGCGTGAAGGCAAGCCGGTCTTGGCCAGCGTCTCCAGCACCTGGGTGGCCCAGATCACCGGCATGTGCGCTGCTTCCGCGGCCCAGAGAATTTCCTCCTGGACCTCGGCCAGGCGTTCGTAGCCGCACTCGACGGCCAAGTCGCCGCGCGCGATCATGATCCCCGCCGCCTTGCTCGCCATTGCCGAGAACAACAGTTCGGGAATATTCTCGAAAGCCCGCCGCGTCTCGATCTTGAGCACGATGCCGAGATCCGGCTTGCCGAGCTGGCGCAGCCCGGCGCGCAATGCCGCTATGTCGCCGGCGCGTTGCACGAACGACAGCCCCACCAGATCCGCCTCCTGGGCCACGACGGCCAGGTCTTCGAGATCCTTGTCGGTCAGGGCGGGCAGCTTGAGCTGGCTGTCCGGCAGGTTGATGCCCTTGTCGCTGGCGAGCTTTTCGCCGCAGTCCCGGGCGTGGGTGATTTCCACCTCCAGCCAGTTCTTTTCGATGCGCCGGATCACCCCGCCGATGCGGCCGTCATCGAACCAGATGCGTTCGCCGACGCAGACATCCTTGAAGATCTCGGGCAGGGTACAGGCGACGGCGGCAACCGGTTGCTGCTGCTTCTTTTTCGATTTGAAGACCGGCGCGTGATTCGCGTCGCGCGTCAGGTGCAGGATTTCGCCGCGCATCAGGTGCAATACTCCTTCCGCGCGCGGCAGGTCGGACACGGCGCTGGTTCGCGGACGGGCGCCTTTGCGCCGGCGCTTGAGACGGGTATCGGCGACCAGGTAGGCGGTGCGGACGCTTTCCGCAAGCACGCCGGCATCTTCGCGCAGCACCACCTGCAGGCTGCGCTTGGCGCCGCGCGCGTCGGTCAGGTCGATGTGATCGCCGAGTTCCAGTTGTGCCAGCCATGCCGCATCGACGCCGGCATGGGCCGACGCGCCGCACACCGGTGTGTTTGCCCCGCTGGCGCGCAAACCGACCAGGCAGGGCAGCACCACCCGGCCGAACTCGTCGCGCAGGGGCCGCAGCTTGAGCACCGGGTCGCCCGCGGGAAGCGCGCCGGTGCGCAGCTTCGGCCCGCCGACATCCATCAGAATGCGCACCGGGCGCCGTTCCGCCTTCGCCGCGCGGCGCACGTTGGCGGTCATGGCCCGCCACTGTTCCGCTGTGTCGTGGGCGCAATTGATGCGGGCGATATCCATCCCGGACTGCACCAGTTGCCTGACCAGGCCATAGTCCGCGGCGGCTTCCGTCGACAAGGTGACCATGATGCGCACGGCTCTTTCCGCCGGTGGCGCACCGAGCAGTTCGTCGGTGTGCCGTTCGAGCAGTTTGCGGCTGCTCTCCATGCCCACCGGTTCATCTTCCAGCGGCGGTCGCCAGGGCTTGCCGGTCATGCGGTGCAGGATGCCGAGCACCTTGTCGAGATTGGCCAGGACATGGGATTCGGCCCGCCCGAGCGAAGACAGGCCGACGCGGGCCAGCGATTCCTGCAGCGGGCGGCGGTCGCTCTGGCGTAAGCGCAGGTAGTGGGCGAAATTGCGGGCGCTGGTGCGATAGCCGGGGTCGAGATTTTCCAGGTGCAGCGCCAGACTGCTTTCGTAGGCCAGCAATTTGCCGCGCAAGGTCCATAGCTGCCCGATGATGGCATCGCAGCCGGCCTGATCCCAGGTGTCTGCAAGCGACTGGTCCGCAGCGGCGGCGGGGCTCGATGTGGTCTTTTTTGCGGCTTTGGCCCGCACTTTTTTCGTTGCTGAAGGAGTTTGCGAGGCCATGGTGTCCGATGGTTTCAACGGGTTCAATCCGGGGTGAAGGAGGCGCTGGCGGTCGGCAAGACGCGCCGCAAAGCCGGACGTAGTTTAGGCCAATAATGTGGCAGGCATGCGCCCAAGAACCGGATTGCGGAGCGGCACCCGCATCTCGCCGTGGCGCCATCCGCAGCGGCGAGGATCCGTAGCGGCGAGGAGAGCGTCGTTTGCTCGACCGCCTTGCTGCGCAGGGGCTTCATCAGAGCGTCGTTTGCTCGACCGCCTTGCTGCGCAGGGGCTTCAGCAGCGCCAACTTTTGCGCTGGGCTTAGTCGCTGCCTTCTTCGAACCGGCGCAGCTTGTCGCCTGCGCCAGGGC
>JAUYSD010000186.1 GCA_030696505.1 Sulfuritalea sp.
ATCACGCCCGACGAAATCAAGATCGGTATCATGCCCGGCCACATCCACCGCAAGGGCCGCATCGGCGTGGTCTCGCGCTCCGGCACGCTGACCTATGAAGCCGTCGCTCAGCTCACCGAGATCGGCCTTGGACAATCGTCCGCGGTCGGCATCGGCGGCGATCCGATCAACGGTCTCAAGCACATCGACATCATGCGTGCCTTCAACGACGATCCGGACACCGATGCGGTGATCATGATCGGCGAAATCGGCGGTCCGGACGAAGCCGAAGCGGCGGTGTGGTGCAAGGCCAACATGAAGAAGCCTATCGTCGGCTTCATCGCCGGGGTGACCGCGCCGGCCGGCAAGCGCATGGGCCATGCCGGCGCGCTGATTTCCGGCGGCGCCGACACGGCCGATGCCAAGCTGGCGATCATGGAGGAGTGCGGCTTTACCGTGACGCGCAACCCGTCCGAAATGGCCAAGCTGCTCAAGGCACTGCTTTAAGTCTTATTCCGAAAGTTGGCGCTGGCAATACGGCGCATGGACTTCGCGAAAGCCGCCCCGGCGCAAACCGGGGCGGCTTTTTTGCGCATAGAATCGCGACATTGCTCGGCTACCCATCGCCGAACGTCATTAAATTGATTGACGGACTTGATGCAGGACTGTAAGAATTGCGCTTATTGTCCTGTTTTAATGAGGGCTCTCACACAGGGTAGCGACTGATGAAGAAGGTTGGCTTCTGGAAGAGTGACTGGTTCTTCGGCGTTGCGGTCAGCATTGTCGTGCTGATTCTGGGTAACGGAGATCTGCTGCAGAGCCTGGAACGCAAGGCCTATGACATGGGCGTGGCAGCCACCTCGCGCCCGCCCTCGGACAGGATCGCCGTGATCGCGATCGACAAGCCCAGCCTCGACAACATCGGTCGCTGGCCATGGTCGCGCGAGATCATGGCCGACATGGTGGACAAGCTGGCTGCCGCCAAGGCCAAGGTGATCGCCACCACGGTGTTCTACTCGGAGCCGCAGCGCGACCAGGGCCTGGCCTATATCAACAAGCTGATCGAGACCTGCGGCGTCACGCTGCCCTCGGTCGTGGCGGTGGCCGCAATGCCGGCCACGGCGCAGGCACCCGCAGCAGCACCTGTGGCAGGCGAGCCCGCCGCGCCCGCAGTCCAGGGTCCGGCTCCGGAGCCGGTCATCGTGCCGTCATCGTGCCCGCAGATCGAGGCTATCCTGATCGAGGCGGACCAGAAGCTGAATACCGATCGCCGGCTGGCCGATGCCTTCTCCAAGGCGGGCAATGTTGCTCTGCCGATGCTGTTCGTGCTGGGTGAGCCGCGCGGGCGACCGGACAAGGATCTGCCCGAATACGTAAAGAAGAATGCGGTCAAGCTGTCCGGCGCGGATGAGGCTCCACCGTATCCGACGCTGGGCGTCGATGCCAGCGTGATCGAGTCGCTGGGCAAGGTGGTTACGGCCATCGGCCACCTCAATGTGACCGCGGACGTCGATGGCGCGATTCGTACCGAGCCGCTGGTGCTGACCCACTTCGATCAGGCCTATCCGTCGCTATCCCTGTTGGTGGCGGCCAAGAGCCACAACCTGACGCCGGCGGACATCCGGGTTGTTGCCGGCAGTTCGGTCAAACTGGGCAAGCTCAATATCGGCACCGACATCGATACGCGGATGCTGACTTTCTATTACAAGGACAGGGAGGACGGCAATCCGGCGTTTCAGGTCGATTCCTTTTTCGACGTCAAGAGCGGCAAGATTCCCTACGAAAAGTATCGCGACAAGATCGTGCTGATCGGGCCGACCTCGTCATCGGTCGGCAGCGTCTTCGTGACTCCGATCAGCCCATCGATGCCGGCTGTGCTGATGCAGGCGCATGCGGTGTCCAGCCTGCTTTCCGAACATTTCTTCGTCGCCCCGACCTGGGGCTTCTGGGTCGAAAAACTGGTGTTCCTGCTGATCGCGGCCTATCTCATTGCCTTGCTGCCGCGGATCAAGGCCGGCTTGGCGGCGGGGATCACCGTGGCACTCCTGGTGACCTTGATCGTCATCCACTTCGTGCTGATGTCGACGCAGTTGATGTGGTTGAAGTTGATGATTCCGGCAACCCTGTTGCTGGTCGGCCACTTGTTGCTGACGGTCAAGCGTTTTGTCGTTACCGAACGCGGCAAGGAAAAGTCGGATGCGGATTCGGCTGAGTCAAACCGCATGTTGGGTCTGGCCTTCCAGGGCCAAGGCCAGCTCGACATGGCCTTCGACAAGTTCCGCAAGTGCCCGATGGACGAGCAGTTGATGGAAAACATGTACAACTTGGCGCTGGATTTTGAGCGCAAGCGCCAATTCAACAAGGCCGAGGCGGTATTCCGTTACATCTTCGATTTCAACCCGAAGTTTCGCGATATCGAGTCCCGTGTGAATCGGGCCAAACAACTGTCGGAAACCGTGATTCTCGGTGGCGGCAGCGGCGGGCGCAGCAATGCCAGCCTGATCGATACCGCGGGCAATGTGGAAAAGCCGATGCTCGGCCGCTATGAAATCGAGAAGGAACTCGGCAAGGGGGCGATGGGCGTGGTCTATCTCGGACGCGATCCGAAGATCAACCGCGTGGTGGCGATCAAAACCATGGCCTTGTCGCAGGAATTCGAGGCCGACGAGTTGGTCGAGGTCAAGGAGCGCTTCTTCCGTGAGGCCGAGACCGCGGGGCGCCTCAACCACGCCAACATCGTCACCATGTTCGATGCCGGCGAGGAACACGACCTTGCCTACATCGCGATGGAGTTCCTCAAGGGCAAGGATCTGGTGCCCTACGCCAAGCCTGGCAACCTGATGCCGCTGCCGCGTGTCATGAGCATCGTCGCGCGCGTGGCCGACGCGCTGTCCTATGCGCACGAGAACAATGTCGTGCATCGCGACATCAAGCCGGCGAACATCATGTATGAACCGGAATCCGACCAGGTCAAGGTGACCGACTTCGGCATCGCGCGCATCACCGATTCGTCGAAGACCAAGACCGGCATGGTGCTGGGTACGCCCAGCTACATGTCTCCGGAACAGTTGGCGGGCAAGAAGATCGACGGCCGTTCCGACCTTTTCTCGCTCGGCGTGATGCTGTACCAGATGTCTTGCGGCAAGCTGCCCTTCGAGGGCGATTCGATGGCGCAACTGATGTTCCGCATTGCGAACGAGCCGCACCCGGATATTCGCGCCGTCAATCCCGCACTGCCGGACTGCCTGATTGCGATCATCGACAAGGCGCTGACTAAGGATGCCGATGCGCGCTATCAGACCGGTGCCGAATTCGCACGCGACATCCGTACCTGCATGACAATGACCGGTGGCGCTGCCGTCGCCGATGATTCGGGCGTTGATATCAGCATTTGAGGGCCGATCCATGGACATGAGTACGGTTCTGGAAATTGTCACCAGCAGCAATCCAGGCATGGTGCGTTCCAACAATGAAGACGCAGTGATGGCCAACACGGAGTGCGGGTTTGCCGTGCTTGCGGACGGGATGGGTGGATACAACGCCGGAGAAGTCGCCAGTGGCATGGCGACGACCATGCTTGGTGCGGAACTTCCCAAAGCCTTCATCGAACGCGATCCAAGCAGCGTGGTGGGTGGCAGATCGTGGGCCGAGGTCACCCTGGAAACGCTGATGGGCCTGGTGAATAGCGCAATCTATCAGTCCTCCCAAACACAGCCGCAATATGCCGGCATGGGAACGACGCTGGTGGTCGCGGTATTCCACGACAACAAGGTGACGGTTGGCCATATCGGCGACTCCCGCATGTACCGTTTGCGCGGCGAGGATTTTCAGCAGATCACGCGCGATCATTCGCTGCTGCAGGAGCAACTCGACGCTGGCCTGATCACTCCGGAGCAGGCGCGCCATTCGCAGAACAAGAATCTGGTTACCCGTGCCGTGGGTATCGACCCCGAAGTGGTGGCCGAGATTCACGATCATGCGGTAATGTCCGGCGACGTTTATCTGCTGTGTTCGGACGGCCTCAACGACATGGTGGAAGATGACGAAATTGCCATGACTCTCGGCGCCCTTTCGGCGAATCTGGAGTTGTGCGCGATGCAGTTGATCCAGATGGCCAACGATAATGGTGGCCGCGACAATGTTTCGGTAATCCTGGTCAAGGTGAAGGGCGAATATCCGGCTGCACGCGGATGGTGGTCCCGTTTCCTGGCCTGGTTCAAGTGATGCACCGCTCAGTGACCTCGAAGGACGAAAACAATGGCTAAGCTCATACTCAGCATGGAAACCACAATGCTCAAGGAAATTCCCTTGACCAAGGAGCGCACCACGATCGGTCGCAAGCCGCACAACGACATCCAGATCGACAATCTGGCAATTTCAGGCGAACACGCGGTAGTAATCACCATACTCAATGATTCCTTTCTTGAAGATCTGGGCAGCACCAACGGCACCTTCGTCAACGGTCAATCGGTCAAGAAGCACTTCCTGCAAAACGGCGACACCATCGAATTGGGCAAGTACCGGCTGAAGTATGTCAGCGAGATTCCCCAGCAGACGGCGGCCGCCGATTTCGAAAAGACCATGATCCTGCGACCCGGCGCCGCCCAGAAAGCCGCTGCGGAGCAGCCTGGCGCCGCGCCAGCGGCTCCGGTTGTTACTCCTGTCCCTGCCGAACACACGTCGACTTCGCCCGGCATGGCCGCGCAACCTGCGGCAGCGCAGCCGGCAGCAGCCCCGGCGGTGCCGCTGGGGGTGATCCAGCTCCTGTCGGGAGGCAATGCCGGCAAGGAAATGGAACTGATCAAGACACTCACCACACTGGGCAAGCCAGGTGTCCAGGTAGCCGTCATTGCGCGTCGGCCGCACGGCTATTTCATTACCCATGTCGAAGGCACCAGCTTCCCGGTGATCAATGGCACGGCGATCGGCACTCAGGCACATCAACTGGCGGACCATGACGTGATCGAACTGGCGGGCATAAAAATGGAATTCTTCCTGAAGAACTGAAGCAAAAGAACGGCAAGCCCTGGAGATATCTTGAAACAGTATCTGCCCCGTTACGCGCTCGGACTTTTGATACTTCTGGTCCTGCTCGGCCATTCGGCGCGGGTTTACCAGATACCGTTCATCAATCACATGGATTCGCTGATCTACGACGCGAAGGTGCGCCTGACCATGCCGCAAGGCGTGGATAAACGGGTCGTGATACTCGATATCGACGAGAAGTCGCTGGCGGAACAGGGGCGCTGGCCATGGGGTCGCGACAAACTGGCGACCTTGATGAACAAGCTGTTCGATCAGTACGGGATTCGTCTGGTGGGCTTCGACGTGGTCTTTGCCGAGCCCGACGAAAGCTCCGGCCTCAAGTCGCTGGAGTCTCTGGCGAAAAAGGAACTCAGGGATGTGGCGGGTTTTCAAGCCTCGCTGCGCGAATTGCGTCCGCAGCTTGACCACGATGCCCGATTTGCGGCTTCGCTGAAGAATCGTCCGGTCATTCTTGGTTACTACTTCTCCAGCAAGGAAGGCGGCGTCAGTTCCGGCACCGCTCCGGAACCGGTGTTTCCAGCCGGCACTTTTAGCGGCCGCCGCATAGGTTTTACGCAGTGGGTAAGTTTCGGCGGCAACCTGCCCGAGTTTCAGAAGGCCGCAGCCGGCGCCGGGCATTTCAATCCACTGGTTGATATCGACGGGACGTCGCGTCGAGTACCCCTGCTGGTGGAGTACGACGGGAAGTACTACGAGTCCCTCGCGCTGGCAATGGTGCGCAATCTGTTGGGCAATCCGCCCATTGCGCCGGGCTATCCCGAAGGCGCGCCCAGCTCTTATGCGGCCATGGAATGGCTGGAACTCAAAGGTGCCAACGGCGCGATGAGCATTCCGGTGGACGAAAATGCGGCGACCTTGATTCCCTATCGCGGCTACCAGGGGAGCTTCCCCTATATCTCGATTACGGATGTACTCAACGACAAGGTTCCCAAGGAACAGTTGGCCGGGCGGATCGCGGTGGTCGGCACAACAGCCCCGGGTCTCATGGACTTGCGCGCCACGCCGGTTGGGGCGGCCTATCCGGGGGTCGAGATCCACGCCAATCTGATCGCGGGCATGCTGGACGGCGCGATCAAGCACAAGCCGCCCTACATTCTCGGCGCAGACGTGCTTCTGGTGCTGATCGCGGGATCGGTGATGGTATTCCTGCTGCCCATGCTGTCACCATTGCGCGCCACGGTGGTCGGCGTCATTGTGCTGCTGCTGTTGCTCAGCGTGAATTTCAGCTTCTGGCATGTATCCAACGTGGTGCTGCCGCTGGCCAACGGCATGATTGCGATTGTGCTGCTTTACGCGATGAACATGTCCTGGGGCTACTTTGTCGAGTCCAGAACCAAACGCCAGCTGACCGGTTTGTTTGGGCAGTACGTGCCACCGGAACTGGTCGAGGAGATGAGTCGCGATCCGGAGAACTACAGCATGGCCGGGCGCAAGGCCGAACTCACCGTGCTGTTTTCCGATATACGCGGATTTACGACGATATCCGAAGGCCTGGAACCGAACGAACTCGCAACCTTGATGAATCAGTATCTGGGCGCCATGACCCTGGTGGTGCGCAAGCACCGCGGCACGCTCGACAAGTATATCGGTGACGCCATCATGGCCTTTTGGGGGGCACCGGTGGATGATCCGGAACATGCAAGGAACGCCGTTCTTACCGGGCTCGAAATGCATGTCGCGCTACACGAACTGAACAAGGATCTGGTCGCGCGCGGCTGGCCCGAACTCAAGATCGGCGTCGGCGTAAACACCGGACCGATGACTGTCGGCGACATGGGTTCGCCAGTGCGCCAGTCCTATACGGTGATGGGTGATGCCGTAAATCTCGGTTCGCGTTTGGAGGGCATCACCAAACAGTACGGGGTCGGCTTCATTGTCGGCGAAAGCACGCGCGAACTGCTGAAGAAGGAATTCGTTTTCCGCGAACTGGACCGGGTGCGGGTCAAGGGCAAGGAAGACCCGGTGGGTATCTACGAGCCGGTCGGCGAGGAAGGCAAGGTTGCGCGCGAGGAAATGGAAGAAATCAAGCTGTGGAACCAGGCCTTGCGCGCCTATCGGACCCAGGACTGGGATCAGGCGGAACTGACGTTGATGAATCTGCAGCGCATCAAGCCTCGTTACCTTTATGATCTGTACGTCAAGCGCGTTGAACACCTGCGCAAGGAGCCGCCCGGAGAGAACTGGGATGGCGTCACCATTTTCGAAACCAAATGACAACCTATCCCCCAGCCCCTGCCCCACGGCCGGCTTTGCATAGCCAGCCGGCTTCGGCGGCACGGAGCAGTGCTCCGCGAAACCCCGCCTGCGCCCCAAGTAAGGGGGTGACACTGGTTCAGCCGCTGCCGCGGCTTCCGGTGTTTGGATTGCCGCCCGCTTGGGGCGGCCCGGCACAGGCGGCGAAACAATGAAGGTAAGAATCCTCGGATGTAGCGGTGGAATCGGCGGGCGCCATCTGCGCACGACCTCGCTTCTGGTCGATAACGATATCCTGATCGATGCCGGAACGGGAGTAGGCGATCTGGCGATCGCCGAACTCGCCCAGATCGACCATGTGTTCATTACCCACTCGCACCTGGACCATCTTGCCTGCCTGCCTTTCATGGTCGATACGGTGGGCGACATGCGCAACCGTCCGGTGACGGTGCATGCGACGGAGGCGACTCTGGAAATCATCCGCGCCCATGTATTCAACTGGGCGATCTGGCCTGACTTCAGCGTGATTCCGACGCCGGAGAAGCCGTTTCTGCGCTTCGCGGCGATACGCGTCGGGGAGGCGGTGGACCTCGATGGCCGCAAGATAATGCCCCTGCCGGCGAATCACACCGTGCCGGCCGTTGGCTACCACCTTGATTCGGGGCACGGCAGTCTGGTATTTACCGGCGATACCGGGCCTTGCCCCGATCTGTGGCAGCAGGTCAACATGATTCGCAATCTGCGCTACCTGATCATCGAGTGCGCTTTCTCCGACAGCGAGAAGCGTCTGGCCGTCGCATCCTTGCATTTGTGTCCGAGCATGCTGCTGGAAGAACTGACCCATCTGCAGCGCGATGCCGAGGTTTTCATCACCCATCTGAAGCCGGGACAAATCGAGCTGACCATGCAGGAGATCGAAGACTGCATTGGTGAATTCCGCCCCGGCATGCTGCAGAACAACCAGATTTTCGAAATCTGAACATGACTGATACGGTGGATATTGAGCTGCTGGCCCGTCTGCAACCGTTGATGTCGCTTGGCAGCGAGGGTTTGCGCGAGTTGTTGCCGCGTTGCCGCACGTTCACCGCAGCACGCGGCAGCGATCCGTTTCATGCCGCCGACCTGGATCGGCTGGTTGTCTATCTGGTGCGGGGACAACTGCTGGTGACCCTGCCGGACGGCACGTCGCGGGTGCTGGTCGGCGGCCACGATCTGGCGGCTGCGCCCTTGGCGCGCGGCGGCAAAGTGCCGGCCATGAGCAAGGCCATAACCGACGTCCTGTTGCTGGCGCTGGAGGAGGATACCCTGGATATCGTCCTGACCTGGACCCAGTTGGCCGTGCCGGCGGCGAATGCCCAGGGTGGAAGCGATAGCACCGACTGGCGCATGATGTCCGGCATGTTCGCCGTGGATAATCTTACGATCGGTGCGTTTGCTTCTCTGCCGCCCGCTCACATTCAGGCCCTGCTGGCCAAGTTCGTGCGAGTTCCGGCCAAGCGCGGCGAGACGATAATCAAGCAGGGCGATCCCGGCGACTACTACTATCTGATTGAAAGCGGACGCTGCAAGGTTTCCCGGCTGGTCGCCGGTTCCCGCATGCAACTGGCGGAACTCAAGGAAGGCAATGCCTTCGGCGAGGAGGCCCTGGTGGCCGATACCGTGCGCAATGCCACTGTAATAATGGAGACGGATGGGATGTTGCTGCGCCTGGCCAAGCAGGACTTCAACGAATTGCTGCGTGCGCCACTGCTGCAGAAGGTCGTCGGCGACGAGGCTAAAAGTCGGGTTGCCGCAGGTGCGACCTGGATCGACGTGCGCTTTCCCGCCGAATACAGGAGCGACGGTTATCCCGGAGCGATCAACATACCGCTGGATGACATTCGTCAGGCGTCGGCGGCGCTAGATATGGCGAAGGAATATATTGTGTACTGTCAGACCGGACGTCGCAGTTCCGCCGCTGCATTTTTGCTTTCCCAGCGTGGCTTCAATGCTGTCCTCCTCGACGGCGGCATGAGGGCATTCGCTGGCGCCATGGAGTCAGTCCGATGAGTGCCGTTCCTGCTGCATCCCCTGAGGCCGCCGGGTCCGATGTGGACTCCCGCCTTGCATTTTTCAAGAATCTTCAGGTCGTTACCAACAAGATTCATGCGACATCCAACATCGATGAAATCATGCTGGAGCTGTCGGGTGAAATCTGCAGCCTGTTCAATGCCGATCGACTCACGATTTATACAGTCGGCGACGACAAGGCATCCATCGTTTCCAAGGTAAAGACCGGCCTGAATTCCTTCAAGGATTTGCGTCTGCCGATAGCGGACCAGAGTATCGCCGGTCATGTCGCGCTGGCCAAGAAGACCGTGAATATCCGCGACGTCTATGATGATGCGGAGCTCAAGGCGATCAATCCTTCGCTGCGCTTCCTGCAGGAAGTCGATAAGCGCACCGGCTATCGCACCAAGCAGATGCTGGTGGCACCAGTAGTGGATGCGCAGAGCGCCGAACTGCTTGGCGTGGTCCAGATCATCAACAACAAGGCGGGCACGCCATTCGCCGCAGTCGCCCAGGAAGGCGTCAAGGGACTGTGCGAGACGCTGGCGATCGCCTTCAATCAGCGCAGCAAGCCGGCCCAGGCGGTCAAGACCAAGTACGACTTCCTGGTCTCCGACGCGGTCATTTCGGCTCAGGAACTGGAGCTTGCGACACGCACCGCGCGGCGCAAGAATCTCGACATCGAGGAAGTGCTGGTCAACGAGTTCCAGGTCAAGCACCAGGCGCTGGGTGTTGCCCTGGGCAAGTTCTTCAATGTGCCCTACGAGCCGTTTCGGGCCGACCGCATCAAGCCCGTCGATCTGCTCAAGAACCTGAAGCGCGACTTTCTCGAACAGGCCAAGTGGGCTCCGGTGGAAGAGGGGCCGGAAGGCGTCATGGTGGTCTGCATGGACCCCGAGCAGGTCAAGGGCTCGCGCGTCGTCAATAACGTGTTCCCGCGGGCGAAGGTCACCTATCGGGTCATCACCAACCATGAATTCGGGCTGACCATCGACCAGCTGTTCGGTGCAAGCGGCGTTCCCGGCTTCACCGACGACAGCTCGGTGGGCGATTTGCTCTCGACCCTCGATCAGGACGAGGGCGAGGGCGAGGGTGGTGCCGCCGACGACATTTCCGCGGCGGCTGACAACGAACTGGTGAAACTGGTCAACAAAGTCATTATCGATGCCTATCAGCAGGGTGCTTCGGACATCCATATCGAACCCGGTCTGGGCAAGGACAAGGTGCTGATCCGCTTCCGCCGCGATGGCTCGCTGGCGAAGTACATCGAAGTGCCGGCCAGTTACCGCAACGCGATGGTGGCGCGTCTCAAGATTATGTGCGACCTCGATATTGCCGAGCGTCGCAAGCCGCAGGACGGCAAGATCAAGTTCAAGAAGTATGGTCCTCTGGATATCGAACTGCGGGTGGCGACGATTCCCACCAGCGGCGGTGTCGAGGACGTCGTGATGCGTATTCTTGCCGGTGGCGAGCCGATCCCGCTGGACAAACTGGGCGTGCTGCCGACCAATCTGACCAAGCTCAAGGCAACGATTTCCAAGCCTTACGGACTGTTCTTCGTCTGCGGTCCGACCGGTTCCGGCAAGACCACCACGCTGCATTCGGTGCTGGGCTATCTGAACACCGTCGATACCAAGATCTGGACCGCGGAAGATCCGGTCGAAATCACCCAGAAAGGCCTGCGCCAGGTGCAGGTCAACAAGAAGGTAATGGACTTCCCGATGGTGATGAAAGCCTTCCTGCGGGCCGATCCGGACATCATCATGGTCGGCGAAATGCGCGATGCCGAAACCACGGGCATCGGCATCGAGGCCTCGCTTAC
>JAUYSD010000199.1 GCA_030696505.1 Sulfuritalea sp.
ATTATTTGACTTCATGGCGCCTTCGGGCGGCCGGGCGGCGCCATGTCTGAACCTCTGCTAGAACTCGCCGGAGTGCATACTCACATCGACCAGTACCACATCCTGCAGGGTGTCGATCTGGCGGTGCCCAAGGGCGGCATCACCGTGCTGCTGGGGCGCAACGGCGCCGGCAAGACCACCACGCTGCGCACCATCATGGGTCTCTGGCATGCCTCGCGCGGCAGCGTGCGTTTCGCGGGCGGCGACATTACGCAGAGCCCGACCCCCGAGATCGCCTGCGCCGGCATCGCCTACGTACCGGAGAGCATGAGCATCTTCTCCGACCTGACGGTGCGCGAAAACCTGTTTCTTGCCGCACGCGGCGTCAAGAGCGCGGACCAGATGGACGAAGCGCGCCTGGAGTGGATTTTCGGTTTCTTCGGCGCCCTCAAGAAGTTCTGGAACCAGCCCGCGGGCACCCTGTCCGGCGGCCAGAAGCAGATGGTGGCGATCGCCCGCGCCATCGTCGAACCGCGCAAGCTGCTGCTGATCGACGAGCCGACCAAGGGCCTGGCGCCGGCCATCATCCAGGGCATGATCGCCGCCTTCCGTGAACTCAAGCAGACCGAGACCATCCTGCTGGTGGAGCAGAACTTCAGCTTCGTCAGCGCGCTGGGCGACACCGTTGCGGTGATGGACGGCGGGCGCATCGTGCATTCGGGAGCCATGGCCGAACTGACGGAAGACCGGGAATTGCAGCACAAACTGCTCGGCCTCTCGCTGGACACTCACCAATAGGGTCGGAATGATGACGACGATATCGAACGTCGCAGTGCAGGATTCCGCCCTGCCCAAGGTCCGGGTGGACCTGCTGCCGCTGCTGCTGGTGCCGCTGCTGGCGCTGCTGATGCTGCCGCTGATCGGCAGTTTCCCGACCTGGGTGACGCTGACCGTGGCGGGGCTGGCCATGGGCATGATGGTGTTCATGATGGCCAGCGGCCTGACTCTGATTTTCGGCCTGATGGACGTGCTCAACTTCGGCCACGGCGCCTTCGTCTCGGTCGGCGCCTTCACCGCGACGCTGGTGCTGCTGCCGATGAAGGGCTGGGTCGAGGCCGACTCTATCCTGATGAACCTGTCGGTGGTCGGGCTCGCCATCCTGTTGGCGATGCTGGTCACCGGGATACTGGGCTGGGCCTTCGAGCGCATCATCATCCGTCCGGTATATGGCCTGCACCTGAAGCAGATCCTGATCACCATGGGCGGCATGATCGTCGCCGAGCAGCTGATCCACGTCATCTGGGGTGCCGAGCAGATTCCGCTGCAACTGCCGACGACGTTTCGCGGCGCCTTCATCATCGGCGATGCGGCGCTGGAAAAATACCGCCTGATCGCAGTCGGCGTCGGACTCACGGTGTTCGTCACCATGTTCCTGGTGCTCAACCGGACCAAGGTCGGCCTGCTGATCCGCGCCGGCGTCGAGAACGGCGAGATGGTCGAGGCGCTCGGCTACCGCATCCGCCGCCTGTTTGTAGGCGTCTTCATGGCCGGCTCGGCGCTGGCCGGCCTCGGCGGCGTGATGTGGGGCCTCTACAAGGAAACCCTGACCGCGGCAATCGGCGGCGAGATCACGGTGCTGGTGTTCATCGTCATCATCATCGGCGGCCTTGGCTCGGTCGGCGGCTGCTTCATCGGCGCCATGCTGGTGGCATTGGTGGCGAACTACGCCGGTTTCCTCGCGCCGAAAGTGGCGCTGGTGTCCGACATCCTGCTGATGGTCACGGTACTGCTGTGGCGGCCGCAGGGGCTCTATCCGGTGGCCAAGCGCTGATCATGATCAAGACCCTGCTCTCCGGAGATCTGCCACGCAGCCGCCTGCTGACAGCGATGCTGCTCGCGGTGCTGTTCGGCCTTGCCTTCGCGCCCTTCCTGTTTCCCGGTGCGCGCTCGCTGAATGTCGCGGCCACCATCTGCGTCTTCATCGTGCTGGTCGCCTCCTACGACCTGCTGCTGGGCTACACCGGCATTGTCTCTTTCGCCCACACAATGTTCTACGGCATCGGCGCCTACGGCGTCGGCCTCGCCCTGCACGCCATGGGCCCGAGCTGGTGGGCGATCTGCGTCGGCACGGCGGGCGCGCTCTCGCTGTCCTTGGTGCTGGCGCTGGTCATCGGCTTGTTCTCCTTGCGCGTGCGGGCCATCTTCTACGCCATGATCACGCTGGCGGTGGCCTCGGCCTTTGCCGTGCTGGCCTCGCAGCTGTCCGACCTCACCGGCGGCGAGGACGGCCGCACCTTCAGGGTGCCGGAACTCCTGCAGCCGGGCTTCCACTTGATCGAACGCGAGATTCTCGGCCGCGCCATCGACGGCAAGCTGATCACCTACTACCTGGTGTTCTTTGCCGCCCTGGCGCTGTTTCTGTTCATGCTGCGCATCGTCAATTCGCCCTTCGGCCGCGTGCTGCAGGCGATCCGTGAAAACGATTTCCGCGCCGAGGCACTAGGCTACCGCACCGTCATTTACCGCACCCTGGCCAACTGCCTTGGCGCCCTGATCGCGACCCTGGCCGGCGTGCTGATGGCGCTCTGGCTGCGCTACGTCGGACCGAAGACCATGCTCTCCTTCGAGGTCATGACCGACATCCTGCTGATCGTGGTGATCGGCGGCATGGGCACCGTCTATGGCGCGGTGATCGGGTCGGCGCTGTTCATCCTGATGCAGAACTACCTGCAGGTGTTGATGAAGGAAGCCTCCGGTGCGCTGGCCGGCGTGCCGCTTCTGGCGAACCTGTTCCATCCCGATCGCTGGCTGCTGTGGCTGGGCGTGCTGTTCGTGCTTTCGGTGTATTTCTTCCCCACCGGCATCGTCGGCCGCTTGCGAACAAAGGCGGTCTTGCGGAGACTGCGATGAGCCTGGTGTGGGTCGAACGGAACGACGCCGTGGCGCGCGTGGTGCTATGCCGGGTGGGGATGCAAAATGCCCTGGTGCCGGAACTGCTGGCGGAACTGCTGTCCGCGCTGGCCGGATTGAAAGACGATGCCTCGTGCCGCGCCGTCGTGCTCGCCGCCGAGGGTCCGGCCTTCTCGATCGGCGGCGACATGCGTCGCTTCCGGCGCGAGCGGGAACTCGGCGAACTGCGCGCCTATGGCGATGCGCTGGTCGGACAACTCAATGAAACCATCCTGGCACTGATCGACCTGCCGCAACCCGTGGTGGCCGCGGTGCACGGCATCGTCACCGGCGGTTCGATTGGTCTGGTACTGGCCGCCGATCTGGTCATGCTGGCGCCTCAGGCCGTGTTCAAGGCGCACTACGCCACGGCCGGCTTCGGCCCCGACGGCGGCTGGACCGCGCTGGTCGGCCGCCTCGCCGGGCGCCGTCGGGCGGCCGCGGCCTTGCTGTTGAACCGCAGCATCCGTGCCGAGGAGGCCGTGGCCTGGGGCCTGGCCAACGAGATCGTCGCGGCCGATGCCCTGCAGGAGACCGCAGCGGCGGCGGCGCGCAAGATTGCCGCCTATCCCGCCGGCACCATGCGCGCGGCAAAAGGGCTGCTGTGGGGCGATCGCCTACAGCTCGCCGCCGACCTGGAAGCCGAGCGCGCCCGCTTCGTCGAACTGATCGCCGCGCCGGACGCGTTGGCCGGCGTCGATGCCTTCCTGCGCGACTTTGCCAGCTACCCCGATGCACCGGATTTGGAGGACACCCAATGTTGATACCCGACTGGCCGGCAAAACATGCCGCACAGTTTCCGCAGCAGGTCGCCCTGGTCGATCTGCACAGCAAGCGCTCGGTCACCTACGCGCAGCTCAACGAGCGCGCCAGCCGCTTTGCCGAGTTCATGCGCGAGCGCTGGCAGATCCGGCCCGGCGACCGGGTCGCGGTACTGGCGCATAGTTCATCGGATTACGTCGAGATGCTCTACGGCTGCGGCAAGCTCGGCGCCATCATGGTCTGCCTCAACTGGCGCCTGGCGCTGCCCGAACTCGCCGGCATCGTGGCCGACGCCGAGCCGGTGGCGATCGTCTGGGGCGAGGAGTTCGAACAGACCGGCGCCGCGTTGGCGGATGCCGCCAAGCTGACACGGCGCATGGTCACAGGCGCGCCGCGCGGCGATGTCGCCGGCTACGAGGCCGCGCTGGCCGAAATGTCGGGCGCCAGCATCGAGATGCCCTGGCGCAAGCATGAGGACGTCTGGTACCTGCTGTACACGGCGGGCACCACCGGCAAGCCCAAGGGCGTGCTGCAAACCTGGGGCATGGCCTTCACCAACGCGGTCAATGGCATGCTCGCGGTCGGCCTGCGGCGCGAGGACAAGCTGCTTTCGGTGCTGCCCTACTTCCATACCGGCGGCCTCAATCTGTACATGAACCCGATGATCATGGTCGGCGGCACCACGCTGATCATGCGCCAGTTCGACGTCGATCAGACCATGGAACTGCTGGAGCGCGAAGCGACGCTGATGTTCGGCGTGCCGGCGATCTACCTGTTCTTGAGTCAGCATCACCGTTTCGCCAGCGCCGACTTTTCGCGGGTGCGCAACTGGGCCTGCGGCGGTGCACCGATCCCGAAGGTGCTGCTCGAGCAGTACCTGGCCAAGGGCGTCACCATCTGCTTCGGCTTCGGCATGACCGAGACCGGGCCGACCGTGTTCCTCACCGACGAGGCGACGGCACGCAGAAAGGTTGGCACGGTGGGCAAGCCGGTGATGTACGTCGAAGGCCAGGTGGTCGATACGCAGACGCGTCAGAACCTGGGCGCCGGACAGCGCGGCGAACTGCTGCTGCGCGGCCCCGGCCTGACGCCCGGCTACTGGCGCAATCCGGAGGCGACGGCCAAGGCCTATGCGGACGGCTGGCTATGCACCGGCGACATTGCCTATTTCGACGAGGACGGCGATTACTACATCGTTGATCGTTCCAAGGACATGTACATCTCGGGCGGCGAGAACGTCTATCCGGCCGAGGTGGAGAACGTGATCTTCCAGCTCGACGGCGTCGCCGAGACGGCGGTGATCGGCGTCCATGACGAAAAGTGGGGCGAAGTGGGCAAGGCCATCGTCGCCCTGAAGCCGGGTATGACGGTGACGGCCGAGCAGGTGATCGCGCACTGCAAGGCCCGGCTGGCCGGCTTCAAGGCGCCCAAGCATGTGGTGTTCGTCCCCGTCGTGGCGCGCAACGCCGCCGGCAAGCTGGACAAGCCGACGTTGCGCCGGCAGTTCGGCGATGCTGCCCAATGAGCGCCGGATGAACAGTTGCCAGCGCGTTCTGCTGCAAACAGATTTCGACCGCTTTGCCAGGCTGAGCGGCGACGACAATCCGATCCATTGCGATCCGGCGTTCGCCGCGAAGAGCCATTTCGGCGCGACCGTTGCCCACGGCATGCTGCTCTACAGTTGCATTTGCAAGGCGTTGACGGAACAGGTCGGCCCCGGCACGGTGCAAACGGAGCAGACACTGATGTTTCCCAATCCGACCTATGCCGGCGACCGGCTGCGCATCGATCTGCAGGTCGAGGCGGAAAGGGAAGGCCTGCTCGACATCCTGACCGAGGTCACGAAAGTTGGCGCTGGCGATACGGCGCTTGCGACCGCGTCGGGTCGCTGCCGGGTCGTCGCGCCGGGTGCTCCGCTGCCGGCGGTTGCTCCGGGCGTATTCAAGGCGGAGCCGGGCGATGCCGAACTCCATGGCCTGCGCCCCGGCATGATCGCCAGCAGTACGCGCACTTTCAATGACGCCGACCTCGACGAATACGGCGACCTCAGCGGTGACCGCAACCCGATTTTCCGCGACGACGCCGCAGCGCGCGCGCGGGGCTTCAACGGTCGCATCGTGCCCTGGCCGCTGCTGGCTGGCATGTTCTCCGACCTGCTCGGCACGCGCCTGCCGGGACGCGGTACCGGCTGGATGAAGCAGGCTTTGCGCTATCCCTCGATCGCCTATCCCGGCGAGGTGCTGACGGCCACGGTTGCGATCACGCGCCTGCGTGCGGACAAAGAGCTGGTCAATCTGGCGACCCGGGTCGCCACCGCGGACGGCCGCGTGGTCTGCGACGGCGAGGCGCTGGTGCTGGTCAGGAATCTTGAAAACAAATCCGGACCGAAATCCGCATGAGCGACATTGGCATACTCGGCTACGGCCTCTATCTGCCGGCGCAGCACATGAGCGCCGCCGACATCGCCGCGGCGACCGAGGGCCGCTGGTCGGCCGCCGCGGTGCGCGACAAGCTGGGCATCGTGAAGAAGACCGTTCCCGGCAGCGAGGACGGCACCCAGGAGATGGGCGCCCGCGCGGCGCTCGACGCCCTGGCACGCTGCGGCCTCGATCCCATGGAAATCGACCTGATCCTGTGCATCGGCGAGGAGTGGAAGGAGTACCCGCTGACCACCTCGGCGATCCACATCCAGGAACGTATCGGTGCCTGCCGCGCCTGGGGCATCGATCTGCAGCAGCGCTGCAACACCACGCTGGCGGCGATCAAGATCGCCAAGGACATGATGACTGCCGATCCGGACATCGCGACGGTGCTGATCGTCGGCGGCTACCGCAACGGCGACCTGATCGACTACACCGATCCCGATGTTTCCTTCATGTACGACCTGGCGGCGGCGGGCGGCGCGCTGATCCTGCGGCGTGGCCTGGGCCGCAACGTCGTGCTCGGCAGCCATATCATCACCGACGGTTCGTTTTCGCGCGACACCGGCGTGCGCTATGGCGGCACCGTGCAGCCGATCGAGTCGCTGCCGCAGGAGACCCTGAACGAACTGCGCCTGCGCGGCAACCGCAGCCTTGGCGTGTTCGACGCCGAACACATGAAGGCGGGCCTCAACGAGGTTTCCATGCCCAACTGGCTGACCTGCATCGATCGGGCACTGGAAAAAAGCGGGGCGACGCGCGCCGACATCGATTTTCTGAACGTGCTGCACTTCAAGCGCTCGATGCACGGCGGCTTGCTGGAAACCCTCGGCCTTGCGCCCGAGCAATCGGTGTATCTGGAAGACTACGGCCATGCCGGGCAGGTGGACTTCATGGTTTCCCTGCATGAGGGATTGCAGCAGGGGCGCCTGAAGGAGGGCGATCTGATGGTCGCCATCGCCGCCGGGATCGGCTACGTCTGGGGCGCGACCGTGGTGCGCTGGGGAGCGGCCGAGCTCAGCTGTCGTTGAAGCCGAAGCGCTCCACGAATTGTTGCGGTTCGAGCGCCGGCCCTTTGAAATCGGCCTGCATGTAGTCGCAGCCGAGTTCCTTGAGCCGGGCCGCCGCTGCCTCGTCGGCGACACCGACGGCCACCACGTCCAGCCGCAGGAGGTGGGCCATGGCGATCATCGACTGCAGGATATGCTCGGACTTCGGTGTGCCGGCCAGATCGCCTGCCGCCGAAACGTCGATCCTGATTTCCTGAAACGGCATGCCGGAAAGTCCAAACAGCGATGATATGGTCATGCCCGGATCGTCGATCGAGAGCTTCACGCCGAGCTCCTTCAGTCGGCCGAGCGTCTCCCGCGTAATCGCTTCTTCGGCCAGTACCGATGTCTCCCCGATTCCCAGAATCAGCGTACCCGGTCGCCTGCTCCAGGTGCCCAGCGCACGCTGCACCACCTCCAGCAGTTCCGTATGTCGCAGCGCGCGGGCCGGCAGCTTGATCCCGATGCGCAAGTCCAGTCCTGCGCTGTAACGGAATTCCGATACGTTGCGCAGCGCACGATTGAGGATCGAGGAAACCAGATCGGCGACCTTGTCCGCCGCGTCCGCCGCGGCGAAGGCCTGCTCCGCATCGATCATGCCCAGCGCAGGATCGCCCCAGCGCAGCAGGCCTTCGGCACCCATGACCTGACCGCGGCGCAGATCGTACTGGGGCTGAAACACCAGTTCGAGAGCGTCCTCGGAAACAGCCGTGCGCAGGCGGTTCTCATAAAGGAGCTTCGACGCCGCCGAGTTGTCGCGGTCGTCGGCGTGGTCGGCGACCCGGCCCGGCAGCTCCCGGGCGCGGGTGCAGGCGCTCTTGGCTTTCTGCAAGAGGGTTTCCGCCTGATCGCCGTGCTCCGGATACATTGCGATCCCGATCGCCGGGTTGGCGTAGATTTCCTCCTCACCGATCCAGAACGGCATATCCAGCGCGCGCAACAGTTTCTTCGTCGCCAGCAGCGCCACGGCAGGCCCCTCGACGGTCGACAGGACGCAGGCAAAATCGTCCCGGCCCAATGCGCCAACCAGATCGTCCGGTCGCAGCACGTCGATACGCAGGGAGGCGGCAACGCGGTTGCGCACAGCATCGCCGATCTGGTAACCCCACACCGCGTCGATGCGGCTTATCACGCCGCAGTCGATGACCAGCACCGCCAGAATTCCGCCGTCAGACTGTCTGTCCTCGACTATCCTGCGCAGCGCCTCCAGAACCCCGCTTGTTCCGGCAACCGAGTGGTTATCCGCCGCTGGGGGCTCTGCGGAGCCTTCCTCGCTCACAGGAACAGCTCTCGCGGATCGATCTTGACGGTGCCGTACTCCAGCGAGCGCTGAATCCGGTAGGGCTCGCCGGGCCGCACCTTGGGGTCCTTCATCAGGTCGAGCATCTTGTAGGGTACCAAGGGGTCGCCCTTGGCGTCCCTGACCACCATCAGGCGCGGCTGCATGCGACGCACCATGTTCTGGGCGATCACGATGGCGACTTCGCCGCTGTTCAGTTCGACCACGCTGCCGACCGGGAAAACCCCGATGCACTGGATGAACTGTTCGACCAGTGCCGGATGGAAGCGCTTGCCGCGTTCCTTGTAGATGAGGCTGAGCGCGTTTGCCGGAGACAGGTTTTCCCCGAAGGGTCGCGGCGCCGTGAGCGTATCGAAGCTATCCACGATGCCCGCGATCAAGCCCGACAGGGCAATGGCATCTCCGCGCAGTCCGCGCGGATAGCCGCTGCCGTCGAAGCATTCGTGGTGCAGGGAAGCAAGTCCCGGTAGTTCCGGGGGAAGGCCGGGCGTGTCGCTGAGCGTACGCACGGAATGGTTCACATGCGTCTTGTACAGTTCGACTTCTTCCGCATTCATCGGGCCGCGCGCGGCGAGTTGGGCAGGCAGCTTCAGTTTGCCGACGTCCTGCAACAAACCCAGCATGCCGAGCATTTGTATTCGGTCCGGCGGCAGCTGGAGGAAGCGCCCGAAAATGGTCATCATGACCGAGATCCCCACGGCGCGACTCAGTGCTTCGCCGCCCTTCTCCTGCAGCTTGATCAGCAGTGCCATCGCGTCGGGATTGCGCACCACGCTTTCGGTGATCTGTGCAGCCGCCTCATGCGACCGCGAACTGTCGATTGAATTGCCGATTTCGACCGCGCGGGCAAGCTCCCGTACGACCACGGTGGTGTTGGCGTAGGCATTTTGCGCCTTGGGCAGTTCGGCCTCGACGCTCGCCACTTCCTTGTAAACGGTAGTACCGCGGACTTTCGCCAGGTCCTCGGCGGTGACGCGGCCAAGCTCCCGCCGCTCCTCCTTCTCCGGGTCGATGTAGACGTGCTTGCAGTACTTTTTCAGGACATCGAGCTGCTTGTCGCTTTTCAGGACAAAGCCCTGGAATACGAAGGGTGTTTCAGTCCAAGGTCGATCCAGCTTGGAGATGTACGCCCCAAAAACGAGTTGGTCGACAGGTATTTCCCGGAGTTCCATACGGCTAAATTATATTGTCTGGGTGAGAATATTTTTCCGCCTCTCTGCGTTGACACAGCAAGGATGCCACACGGCGGAGATCAGGAAGTGCTTGCGGTTGCGTGCCAGAGTCTCAGCTTGTCCAGCGTAACCATATCCGCCTCCGGTAGGACCATGCGCGCACCCTCGAAGTTCTCATGGATGGTGTAGTCGCTGACCGTGATGACAGTCGGGATTCCCGCCGCCAGAGAGGCGGCCAGTCCATGGGAGGAGTCCTCGACGGCGAGGCAGTCACGCGGCGGCAGGTTGAGTTGTTTCAGGGTCCACAGATAGATGTCCGGCGACGGCTTCTTGGCTGCCGCCACGCTGCCGGAGGCGATCGCATCGAACCAGGTATCGGCATTCGGTCCGAGATTGGCCCGCAGCAGGCCCACCACATTTTCCAGTTTGGAACTTGAAGCGATCGCCAGCCGCACGCCTTCGGTACGCGCGTCGCAGATCAGTTGCCCGATGTCGGCTCGCAGGGGGATCGCTCCAGCGGCCAGCAGGCGCTGGTAATTTCGCGTCTTGATGTCGTGGATGCGTTGCAGCAGGTCGTCGAAATCGGGCCGCGCGCGCGTTGCCGGATCGTACGTTTCGGCGTAGTGGCGAATCCGTTCGCGGCCGCCGGCCACATCCAGCAGGGTGCCGTAGAAGGCTTCGTCCCAGTGCCAGGGCAGGCCGACTTCGGCGAAAGCCGCATTGAACGCCGGGCGATGACCATCGCGCTCGGTGTTGGCAAGAGTTCCGTCGACGTCAAAAATGAGCGCGCGCAAGGCCATAACGAGTCACCCTTAGACAAGGCATAAAGTATAAAGACTAGCCGATTTTTCGCTTGAGAGAAAACCTGCCCGCGCATATATTTTTCCGGCAAGGAGTCGCGCCGGTTTTTCAAGGTGGCAGACGATGATAAAGTGCACGAATGAGCATAAGCGTTTCGCTAATGCTCTTGATGCAGCACACAGTAACTGGAGACCGCGCGCACGTGAAACCGACGAACATCGGCGCCCCCGACTATTTCCATAAGGTCGTGGATTGTCAGTGGGCCTGTCCGGCCCACACCCCCGTTCCCGAGTACATTCGCCTGATTGCTGCAGGGCATTACTCGGATGCCTACATGATCAACTGGCGCTCGAATGTCTTTCCCGGGATTCTGGGTCGGGTCTGCGACAGACCTTGCGAGCCGGCCTGTCGCCGCGGCCGGGTGGATAAGGAACCGGTCGCCATCTGTCGCCTGAAGCGTGTCTGCGCCGACCTCAAGGACGACATCCAGGATCGCCTGCCGCGGGCGCCGGAAAAGAAGAACGGCAAGCGTATCGCCTGCGTCGGCGCCGGTCCCGCCTCGCTGACCGTGGCGCGCGACCTGGTAGCGATCGGTTATCAGGTCACGGTATTCGACAGCGGCGCCGCGCCGGGCGGCATGATGCGCAGCCAGATTCCGAAATTCCGCCTGCCCGACAGCGTCATCGACGAGGAATGTAGTTACATCATCGATCTCGGCGTCGAAACGCACTACAACCACTGGGTAGGCAGCCTGAGCGAGGTGCTGGCCGAGGGCTGGGACGCCGTCTTCGTCGGGACCGGCGCACCGCGCGGACGCGACGCCGACATCCCCGGGCGCCTGCAAGCGGCGGCGCATATCCAGATCGGCATCGACTGGCTGGCCAATGTGGCCTTCGGCCACACCACGAGCATCGCCAAGCGCGTGATCGTGCTTGGCGGCGGCAATACCGCGATGGACTGTTGCCGTTCGGCGCGGCGCCTGGGCGGCGAGGACGTCAAGGTGGTGGTGCGCAGCGGCTTCGAGGAAATGAAAGCCTCGCCCTGGGAGAAGGAAGAGGCGATGCACGAGGGCATTCCGATCCTCAACATGCTGGTACCCAAGGAATTTGTCCATGACAACGGTCGGCTTACGGGCGTGCTGTTCGAAAAAGTCCGCGCCGAGTACGACTCCAAGGGCCGGCGCAGCCTGATTGCCACCGGCGAGCCGGACGAGTTGATGGAGTGCGACGAGGTCCTGGTCGCCATCGGCCAGGAAAATGCCTTCCCTTGGATCGAGAAGGACATCGGCCTCGAATTCGACAAGTGGGGCATGCCGGTGCTGGATCCGGAGACGCTGCAGTCGTCGCTGCCGAAGGTGTTTTTCGGCGGCGATGCGGCGTTGGGTCCGAAGAACATCATCACCGCCGCGGCACAGGGCCACGCGGCGGCGATTTCCATCGACCTGTTCTGTCGCGGCAAGAAGCTGCAGGAGCGCCCGCCGCCCATGGTCAATCTGGTCAGCCAGAAGATGGGCATACACGAGTGGAGCTACGACAATCAGGTATCCGAGGAAGAGCGCAAGAAGGTGCCGGTCAAGGCGCTGGAGAAAACCCTCAAGGACATCAAGCTCGAACTCGAACTGGGTTTCGATCCCTTCATGGCCTGCGCCGAGGCCGAGCGCTGCCTCAACTGCGACATCGAAACGGTATTCACGGTCAAGACCTGCATCGAATGCGATGCCTGCGTCGATATCTGTCCGACCGAATGCATCACTTTCACCCGCGACGGCGAAGAGGACGACTTGCGCGGCCGCCTCAAGGCGCCGGCGAAGAACACGGATCAGGCGCTGTATGTCTCGGATGCACTGAAGACGGGGCGGGTCATGGTCAAGGACGAGAACATTTGCCTGCATTGCGGCATGTGCGCCGAGCGCTGTCCGACCGGCGCCTGGGACATGCAGAAATTCTTCCTGCAATGCGCTGAAGCAGGAACGGAGGTCAGAAAGACATGAGTGCCACGCAAGCAATCCAGAGTTCCAACGACTTCGTCATAAAGTTTGCCAATGTCAACGGTTCCGGTTCGGCCTCGGCCAACGAACTGTTCGCGCGCGCCATCATGCGCATGGGCGTGCCGGTGGCGCCGCGCAATATTTTCCCGTCGAACATCCAGGGCATGCCCACCTGGTACGAAATGCGCGTCTCGGGCGCCGGCTGGCTAGGTCGCCGCGGCGGTTGCGACCTGATGGTGGCGATGAATCCGCAGACCTGGGACCGCGACATCGCCGAGATCGAGCCCGGCGGCTATCTGTTTTACGACTCGACGAAGTCGCTGCCGCGTTCGCGCTTTCGCGAGGACATCACGGTGCTGGGCATCCCGCTGACCGAAATCTGCAACCGCGAGTACAGCGATCCGCGCCAGCGCCAGCTGTTCAAGAACATCATGTACGTCGGCGCCCTCACGGCGCTGCTGGGCATGGACTTTGCCGTGGTCGAGAAGCTGATTGCCGATCAATACCGCGGCAAGGACAAGCTGATCGGTGCCAATGTCAACGCCCTCAAGCTGGGCTACGACCATGCCCAGGCGAATCTCTCCTGCCCCATCGGTCTGCGCGTCGAGCGCTCGAATGGCGTCGGCGACCAGATCTTCATCAATGGCAACGACGCCTGCGGCCTGGGTGCCGTCTATGGCGGTGCCACGGTGGCTGCCTGGTACCCGATCACGCCATCGACCTCGGTGATCGAGTCCTTCGGCAACTATTGCCGCAAGTACCGTACCGATCCCGACAACGGCATGGCCCGTTACGCGATCGTCCAGGCCGAGGACGAGCTGGCCTCGATCGGCATGGTGATCGGCGCGGCCTGGAACGGTTCGCGCGCATTTACGGCGACCTCGGGCCCCGGCATCTCCCTGATGCAGGAGTTCTTCGGGCTGGCCTATTTCGCCGAGGTTCCGGTGGTGGTCTTCGACGTGCAGCGCGGCGGGCCTTCCACCGGCATGCCGACCCGCACCCAGCAATCCGACCTGATTTCTTGCGCCTACGCATCCCACGGCGACACCAAGCACGTGCTGCTGTTCCCCGAGGATCCCTACGAGTGCTTCACGCTCGGCGCCCAGGCTTTCGACCTCGCGGAACGTTTGCAGACCCCGGTCTTCGTCATGCTCGACCTCGACATCGGCATGAACGATCGCCTGTCGCGGCCGTTCGAATGGGACGACCAGCGCCGCTACGATCGCGGCAAGGTGATGAGCGCCGAGCAACTGGATGCCGGCAAGACCTTCGGCCGCTATCTCGATGTCGATGGCGACGGCATTCCCTGGCGCACGATTCCCGGCACGCACCCGACCAAGGGCGCCTTCTTCAGCCGCGGCACCACGCGCAATGCCTACGCCAAGTACAGCGAGGCGGGAACCGACTACATCTATAACATGGAGCGCTTGCGGCACAAGCTCGAAACGGCCAAGAAACTGGTGCCGGCGCCGGTGGTGCAGCGCGCGTCGCAGCCCAGCCGCTTCGGCGCGATCTACTACGGTTCGACCAGTCCGGCCATGGCCGAGGCCTTCGCCTTGCTCGAAGCGCAGGGCGTTCATGTCGATATCATGCGGGTGCGCGGTTTCCCGTTTGCCGACGAGGTGATCGAGTTCATCGACGAGCATGACCACGTCTTCGTCGTCGAGCAGAACGAAAGCGGGCAGCTGCGCATGCTGCTGATCAATGAAGGCGAGGTCGATCCGAAACGCCTGATCCGGGTGTTGCACTACGACGGCACGCCGATCACCGCCGCATTCATTTCCGGCAGGATCGCCGATGCGCTGGCCAAGCACAAGGTGACCCCCATTCGCAAACAGGTGGCCTCATGACCTATCTCGCCAAACCCAAACTGCTGCGCGCCGATGCGCCGAAGAACACGCTCGGCTACACCCGCCGCGATTACGAAGGCGCCATCTCGACGCTGTGCGCCGGGTGCGGCCACGATTCGATCAGCGCCGCCGTGGTGCAGGCTTGCTTCGATCTCGACATCGAGCCGCACAAGGTTGCCAAACTGTCCGGCATCGGCTGCTCGTCGAAGACGCCGGATTATTTCCTCGGCGCCTCGCACGGCTTCAACACCACCCACGGCCGCATGCCGTCGGTGCTGACCGGCGCCGCGCTGGCCAACCGCGACCTGATCTACATGGGCGTCTCCGGCGACGGCGATTCGGCCTCGATCGGCATCGGCCAGTTCGCCCATGCCATGCGCCGCGGCGTGAACATGACTTACATCGTCGAAAACAACGGCGTCTACGGCCTGACCAAGGGGCAGTTTTCGGCCACCGCCGACAAGGGCTCGAAGAGCAAGCGCGGCGTGGTGAACAACGACACGCCGATCGACCTGGTCGCGCTGGCACTGCAACTCGGCGCCAGCTATGTCGCGCGCAGTTTCTCGGGCGACAAGGAACAGCTGATCCCGCTGATCAAGGGTGCGCTGCGCCATCGCGGCCCGGCCTTCATCGATGTCGTCAGCCCCTGCGTGACGTTCAACAACCATGCCGGCTCGACCAAGAGCTACGACTACGTGCGCGAACACAACGACGCCGTGAATCGCCTCGATGTGATCCTGCCGCGCGACCAGATCAATACTTCCTACGCCCCCGGCGAATTGCGGCGCATCGTGCAGCATGACGGCTCGATCCTGCACCTGCGCAAGCTGGACACGGATTACGATCCCTCGGATCGGGTCGGGGCGATGAATCATCTGCAGGAACGACACGCTCTGGGCGAGATCGTCACCGGCCTGCTCTACGTCGACAGCAGCGCCGAGGAATTGCATCGCCACCTGAACACGGTGGAGAAGCCGCTCAACCAGCTCGGCGACGCCTATCTTTGTCCTGGCAGCAAGGCCCTGGAGGCCCTCAACGCCGCGCTCAGGTAGCCGCTTTTTAAACCGCGGGCGCCGCGAACGGCTTGCGGCTATTCTTCTTTCGGCGGCTTCGGTCGCTTGCCGATGGTGACGTCGACCTTGACGTCGCGGCCTTCGCGCTTCAGGTCGAAGCGTGCGCTGGTGCCCGGCACCAGTGCGGCAATCAGTTCCAGCATTACCTGGGCGTCCTTCACCAGCTTGCCGTTGACCTGCGTCAGCACGTCGCCGGGCTTGATGCCTGCCTTGTCCGCCGGGCTGCCGCGCATTACGCCGGCGATCAGCGTGCCGTCGGTGCCCGACAACTTGAAGGATTCGGCGAGTTCCGGCGTCAGCTCCTGCACTTCGATGCCGACCCAGCCGCGCGTCACGCCGCCGGTCTTGATGATCTGTTCCATCACGCTTCTTGCCAGCGAGACCGGAATGGCGAAGCCGATGCCCATCGAGCCGCCGCTTTGCGAATAGATCGCCGTGTTGATGCCGATCAGGTGGCCGTTGGAATCGACCAGTGCGCCGCCCGAATTGCCGGGATTGATCGCGGCGTCGGTCTGGATGAAGTTCTCGAAGGTGTTGATGCCCAGGTGCGAGCGGCCGAGTGCGGAGACTATGCCGGAGGTGACGGTCTGCCCGACACCGAAGGGATTGCCGATGGCCAGCACCACATCGCCGACGCGCAGCGTGTCGCTGCTGCCGAAGGCGATCACCGGCAACTGGTGATCGGCGGGAATGCGCAGCACGGCCAGATCGGACTCGGGGTCGGAGCCGACCACACGCGCCTTGTACTTGCGCCCGTCGTTGTGCGCGACCTCGATTTCGTCGGCGCCGTCGACCACATGGAAATTGGTCAGGATGTAGCCTTCGGGCGAGACCACCACGCCGCTGCCCAGCCCGGAACGACGCTGCGATTCTTCGCCGAAGCGGTCACCGAAAAAATGCCGGAAAATCGGATCGTTGATGAAGGGATGGCGCGCGCCCTTGACTTCCTGGCTGGTAAAAATATGCACCACCGCCGGAATCGCCTTCTTCGCCGCATCGGCATAGGAGCCCTGGCGCAGCGCCGCACTGCCGGCAGGCGCTTCGAGTACCGTCGCCACCGAGGCGACGCGCGTGCCCTCGCCGGGCCATTGGACGAGCCACTCCGGCTTGAGCGTCTTCACGACAAACAGGATGGCTACGCAAACTGTGATGGTTTGGGCAAAAATCAGCCAGAGGCGGCGCATAATTTAATTTTGTGGGGGGGGTGAATGATGCCGGGTGCTGCGGTGTTGCGTGAGAATCTTCGCGCCTATCTGGATGGTCTGCTGGATGCCGCGAGCTTTCGCGATTATTGCCCAAACGGCCTGCAAGTGGAAGGCTGTGAGCGCGTGCAGCGCATCGTCTGCGGCGTTACGGCCAGCCAGGCGCTGATCGAGGCCGCGATCGAACGCGGCGCCGATACGCTGCTGGTGCATCACGGCTGGTTCTGGAAAGCCGAGGATGGTCGCGTCACCGGCTTCCGCCGGCAGCGCATGGCGCGGCTTTTGGCGCACGACATCAACCTGTTCGCCTACCATTTGCCGCTCGATGCCCACGCCACGCTGGGCAACAACGCGCAATTGGCAACGCGCCTGGGCTGGACCGTCAGCGGCCGCTTCGGCGAACAGGACATCGGCTTCATCGGCGTGCCGTCAGCGCCAACTCTTGCCGCCGAACTGGCGCGGCAGATCGAGCGGGCGCTGGGCCGCGCACCGTTGCTGATCGGCGATCCGGGGCGCAAGCTGGCGCGCATTGCCTGGTGCAGCGGAGGCGCCCAGGGCTATTTCGAGGCAGCGCTGGCCGCTGGCGCCGACGTCTTCATCTCGGGCGAGATCTCCGAGCAGACCGTTCATCTGGCGCGCGAAACCGGCATGGCCTATATCGCCGCCGGCCACCATGCGACCGAGCGCTACGGCGCGATGGCGCTGGGTGCGCATCTGGCGGAAAAATTCGGCATCGATTGCGAGTTTGTCGATATCGACAACCCGGTCTGATGTAGCCCCTGCGTAGCAGGACGGGCCGGCAAAAGACGCCGACCTCGCCGCTACGGATGATGAAGCCCCTGATGAGACCCCTGCACAGCAAGAAGGGGCAGGACAAGACCCTGCCCGCTTCGCTGTGGATGCGTAGCGGGCGGGCCGGCAAAAGACGCTGACGTCGCCCGCTACGGATGATCACTGCAGGCGGAATCTGACCGGAAACAGGGTTTGCCGCGGGTTGCCCGGCAGGGCGCCGATGCGGCGTGCGGCGTCGAGTGCCGCCTGGTCGAGCAGACCGTGGCCGGAACTGCGCGCCACCGTGGCCGAGATCAACTTGCCGCCGTCGGCAAGGACCAGCAGCAGGATGACTTCGCCTTCGAGGCCCTGCGCGATGGCTTCGGGCGGATAGAACAGATGCGCGGACAGCGCCGTTTGCGCGCGGCGCAATGAACTGCCCTGCAATGTGCGGGGCGCCAGCGGCGGCTGCGGATTTGCGGCGCTGTCGCCGGTTTCGGTGCTGACCGCTTCCGCCGCAGCCGCCGGCGGCTGCGCGGTGACCAGGCGCGCTTCGATGCTGACCTGCGGCAAGGGTAGCCTGACCGCCAGCCAGATCGGTGCGACGATCACGGCGGCGTGCAGCGCGAGACTCAGCAGCAGGGCGACATGGAGCGGCATTGGAACGATTCTAGGGGTTTGCCGGTCATTCCCATTCTCTATACTGCTCACCATGAAAATTCTTTCCTTCCTGCTGATTCTGCTGACCGCCGCCGCCCCCCTGCGTGCAGCGACCTTGCCCGACGCGGCGCGATTCACCGTTGCCATTGAAAACGGCGACCTGTCCGCTGCGCGCGAATGGCTGGATGCAGGCCTGGTGCCGGATTTCGAGGGCCGGGTGATCGGCAGCGGCCTGATGATCGCGGCCTGGGAAGGCAATGTCCCGATGATGGAACTGTTCGTCTCGCGCGGCGCCGACATCAACAAGGTCAATGCCATTGGCGAGCAGGCGCTGCAGCATGCAGCCTGGAAAGGGCATCTGGCGGCAGTGCGCTGGTTGGTCGAGCACGGCGCCAGCGTGAATCGCCCAGGCAAGGAATGGGCGGCCCTGCATTACGCCGTGTTTGCCGGCCATGCGGAGGTGGTGAGCTATCTGCTGGAGCAGGGTGCCGACATCAATGCGCTGTCCACCAACGGTTCGACGCCGCTGATGATGGCAGCGCGCGAAGGACAGGAGGCGATCGCGAAGCGCTTGCTGACTGCCGGCGCCCGCCGCGACATCGTCAACGAGTGGGGCGACGATGCGCTGCGCTGGGCGATGCGCCACAACAACCTGACGATAGCCCGTGAAATCGCCGGCGCCGAGGGTTTTCCCGCCGTCGCGGCACGGCCGACCGCATCCTGGGGCACCGCCGTGCGTTCGCAGGCCGTGCCCGATCGGGCCGACTCGCTGATGGCTCAGGCCCGCGGCATGGAGGCCGCCGGGCAGCGCGACGAGGCGCTGCGACTCTACCGCGCGGCGCTGGCCGTGATTCGCCAGGCCGATGCGGCGAGGAAACCCGTTGCCGCACGGGGCCGCGCCGCGAGCGGAATGGTCATCACCGCGCGCCGTGACAAACCCGATTCCCAGTCGGCGGCGCTGAACTACGCCGCGCCGGCGAACCCCGGCGAATCGGCGCCGGTCCCGGGCGGCGCCAGCCCGGGAGTTGGCGCTGGCGGCACGGCGCCAACTCCCGGCGCGGGCGCCGACGACTGGTTGCGCCGCGCCCGCGAACTGGAAAGCGCCGGGCGCCGCAAGGAGGCGCTGCAAGCCTATCGCCAGGCCTCGGCCATCCTGCGCAGCCCGGCTCGGGTACCGGCGAATGCTCAGCCGACCCGCTGAGTTCCGGGAGTGCGGCGGCGGTAAAGCTTGACAGTTAAAGTATTTATGATTACGATAAGAGGAATTCAATTACGCAAAAGTAAATAGCGGATCATTGCCAAGGAGCTTCCATGAGCGACAAAAAGTTTGCCTCGCACGCTGACCTCGAACAGAAAAAAGTCAGTTTCGAGAAACTCTCGGACAACGCCTGGGCCTATACCGCCGAAGGCGATCCCAACACCGGCGTGATCATCGGCGACGATGCGGTGATGATCATCGATGCGACGGCAACGCCGGTCATGGCCCAGGACGTGATCCGCCATGTACGCCAGATCACCGACAAGCCGATCAAATACGTCACGCTGACCCACTATCACGCCGTGCGCGTGCTGGGCGCCGCTGGCTACAAGCAAGAAGGCCTGCAGGACATCATCGCCTCGCAGCAGACGCGCGAGCTGATCGTCGAGCGCGGCCAGCAGGACATGGATTCCGAAATCGGGCGCTTTCCACGCCTGTTCAATGCCGTCGAGAGCGTGCCCGGCCTGACCTGGCCGACCGTGGTCTTCGACAAGGAGATGACCCTGTGGATGGGCAAGCTCGAAGTGCAGATCATGCATCTTGGCCGCGGCCACACCAAGGGCGACACGGTGGTCTGGCTGCCGCAACAGAAGATCCTGTTCTCGGGCGACCTGGTCGAGGCGGATGCCGCCTGCTATACGGGCGACGCCTATCTCGCCGACTGGCCTGCGACGCTCGACGCGCTGGCCGCGCTGCAGCCGGAAAAGATGATTCCCGGGCGCGGCCCGGCCCTGATGAATCCGCAGCGCGTGCAGCAGGGTCTGGCCTACACCCGCGACTTCGTGTCCACGCTGTATCGCAGCGCCCAGGAAGCCGTGGCCCAGGGCATGGATCTGGCTGCCTGCATGGCGCACACGCGCAAGGCCATGGACCCGAAGTTCGCCAGCGTGTTCATCTACGAGCATTGCCTGCCCTTCGATGTGACGCGCGCCCACGACGAGGCGTCCGGCATTCGCGACCCGCGCATCTGGACCGCCGAGCGCGACCAGGAGATGTGGCATGCGCTGCAGGCGGTCTGAGGCCGCCAGGCAGACGGGGATGGTGCCATGCTGAAGACCTACAACTACCCGAAGTTCGAGTACCGCCGGCCCCCTGAAATCGCCAGCGGCAAAACGCTGAAAGTGCCGGTGGTGGTGGTCGGCGCCGGTCCGGTCGGGCTGGCCGCCGCGCTCGACCTGCAACAGCAGGACCTGCCGGTGCTGCTGCTGGACGAAGACGACACGGTCTCGATCGGTTCGCGCGGCGTCTGCTACGCCAAGCGCGCGCTGGAAATCCTCGATCGCTACGGCGTCGGCGATGCGGTCTGCGCCAAGGGCGTGTCGTGGAATGTCGGGCGCACCTTCTTCCGCGAGGAGGAGGTGTACAACTTCAACCTGGTTCCCGAGCCGGATCACCATCGCCCGGGCATGGTGAACCTGCAGCAGTACTACCTTGAAGAGTACCTGGCGGCAAGTGCCGCGGCGCGGCCGGAGATCGAGCTGCGCTGGAAGAACAAGGTGGTTTCGGTGGCACAGGGCGACAGGACCGTCACGCTCAAGGTGGAAACCGAGGATGGTTTCTACACGGTCGAAACCGACTGGCTGATCGCCGCCGACGGCGCACGCAGCCCGATACGCCGCATGCTCAGCCTCGAAGTCGAGGGCAAGATCTTCATGGACCGCTTCCTCATCGCCGACGTCGTGATGAAGGCCGAATTCCCCTCCGAGCGTTGGTTCTGGTTCGATCCGCCCTTCCATCCGGGGCAGTCGGTGTTGCTGCATCGGCAGACCGACAGCGTCTATCGCATCGACTTTCAACTGGGCTGGGACGCCGATCCGGAACAGGCGAAGAAGCCGGAGAACGTGCTGCCGCGGATCAAGGCCATGCTCGGCGCACTGGACGGAAAAGAACGGGAGTTCGAGCTGGAATGGGTCAGCGTCTATACTTTCCAGTGCCGCCGCATGGGACGCTTCAACCACGGCAATGTGCTCTTCATCGGCGATGCCGCGCATCAGGTCTCGCCCTTCGGCGCGCGCGGCGCCAACTCCGGTCTGCAGGACGCCGACAACCTGGGCTGGAAGCTGAAGCTGGTCATGGCTGGTTTGGCGCCCGCGGCACTGCTCGACAGCTATTCGGAGGAGCGCATCTACGCCGCCGACGAGAACCTGTTGAACTCGACGCGTTCGACCGATTTCATCACGCCCAAGAGCAAGGTCAGCCGGACTTTCCGCAATGCCGTGCTGGGTCTGGCGAAAGATCACGCTTTCGGCCGCGCCCTGGTCAATTCCGGGCGGCTTTCGGTGCCGGCCTTTCTTACGGCATCCAGCCTCAATACGCCGGACGGCGCGGGCGACAGCTTTGCCGGCCGCATGGTGCCCGGAGCGCCGATGGACGATGCGCCGGTGGTGGAAAACGGTAAGGCTGGCTGGCTGCACAACAAGGTCGGCCACAGCTTCGTCGCGCTGTATTTTGCGCAGGATGCCGCCGTGTTGCCAGCGCCAACTCTTGCCGCGCTGTCGAATCTTTCATGGCAAGGGATCGAGGTGCGGCCTCTGGTGATTTCGGCCGGCCCCGGCCTGCTTGCCGGCGATATTCCTGTCCTCGAAGATGCGCGCGGCGTCGCCGCCCGGCGCTACGACGCGCAGCCGGGTACGGTGTATCTGCTGCGTCCCGACCAGCACGTCGCCGCGCGCTGGCGCTCGTTCGGTGCCGACAAAGTCCGCGCCGCGGTCGCCAGGGCGACCTGCAACATATGACGCCGGCCCGCGCAGCGGAATCCCCGGCGCGCAAAGCGAGGAGAAAATCATGACACTCAACCTGAACCCGAACTTTTCCGAAGCCGGCAAGCGCTACTTCAACGCCTATACGCCGGCCGACGATTTCTACGAACTGCTCATCAACACGCACCGCGACCTGTCCGACGAGCAATCCGAACTGCTCAACGCAAGGCTGATCCTGCTGCTCGCCAACCATATCGGCGACATCGGCACGCTGCGCGAAGCCCTGAACATTGCCCGCGAAGGAGTCTGAACATGTCCACCAGTCTGGTCCGCAAAGTGCATCACGTCGCCTACCGCTGCAAGGACGCCAAGGAAACCGTCGAGTGGTACGGCAAGTACCTGAAGATGGACTTCATCCTGGCGATCGCCGAAGACGAAGTGCCGTCCACCAAGGCGCCCGATCCCTACATGCACATCTTCCTCGACGCCGGCGCCGGCAACATCCTGGCTTTCTTCGAACTGCCGACGCAGCCGGCGATGGGCCGCGATCCGAACACGCCGAGCTGGACCCAGCACCTGGCGCTGGAAGTCGGCAGCATGGAAGAAATGCTGGCCGCCAAGGCACGCCTGGAGGCGGACGGCATCGAGGTCGTCGGGCCCACCGATCACACGATTTTCAAGTCGATCTATTTCTTCGATCCGAGCGGCCATCGCCTGGAACTCGCCTGCAATACCGCAACGCCGGAAATGATGCAGCGTCTCGACGCGGTCAAGTGGGACATGCTCAATGAATGGGCGCTGACGCGCAAGGCGCCTAGGCATGCGCGCTGGATGCACGACGGCAGCCATACGCCGGCGGGAAGCAAACCGTGAAACTGGCTACCTTGAAGCAGGGCGGTCGCGACGGCACCCTGGTGGTGGTCAGTCGCGACCTTGCTTACTGCCAGACCGTGGGCGGCATTGCCGGTACGCTGCAGCAGGCGCTGGACAACTGGGACCAGGTGTTGCCGCGGCTGCAGCAGGTGTCCGACCTGCTCAACGCCGGCGTAACGCAGCAGACCGCCCGCCATGCCATGCCCTTCGATCCGTGCGCTTGCCACAGCCCGCTGCCGCGCGCCTACCAGTGGGCCGATGGCTCGGCCTACATCAATCATGTCGAACTGGTGCGCAAGGCCCGCGGCGCCGAGTTGCCGCCGGAATTACTGGTCGATCCGCTGATGTACCAGGGCGGTTCCGACAGCTTCGTCGGCCCCTGCGATCCGGTGCTGGCCTGCGACGAGGCCTGGGGCATCGACTTCGAGGCCGAGGTGGCGGTGGTGACCGGCGACGTGCCGCTGGGCGCCTCGCCCCGCCAGTGCGCGCAACAGATTCGCCTGCTGATGCTGGTGAATGACGTCAGCCTACGCAATCTGATCCCCGCCGAACTGGCCAAGGGCTTCGGCTTTCTGCAGTCGAAACCGGCTTCGGCATTTTCGCCGGTGGCCGTCACGCCCGATGAACTGGGGGCGGCATGGAAGGACAACAAGCTGCATTTGCCGCTGACTGTCGCCCTGAACGGCGAACCTTTCGGCAAACCGAATGCCGGCGTGGATATGACTTTCGATTTTGCCCAGCTGATCGCGCATCTGGCGAAGACGCGCGAACTCGAAGCCGGCTCGATCATCGGCTCCGGCACGGTGTCGAACAAGCAGGGCGGCCTGTTCGGTTCCTCGGTGGGGAATGGGGGCGTCGGCTACTGCTGCATTGCCGAGCTCAGGATGTACGAAACCATAGAAACCGGAAAGCCGAAGACGCCCTTCATGCACTTCGGCGACCATGTCAGGATCGAGATGCTGGGCGACGACGGCGCCAGCATCTTCGGCGCCATCGATCAGATCGTCGAGCGCTACGTCGCGGCTGCCTGAGCAGAGTCGGGAGTTTCTTCCTTGAGGATTTCGATCAGCAAGATGATTTCCTCCGCCACCGATTGTGGGAAGCCCGCGCGAGCACCGTCGCGATTGTCTTCCAGCAGGCGCCGCAGGTAATCGATGCACTCCTGCGGCCGCGCCCAGATAGTCTGCACATGCTCCGCCACGCGGGAGAATTTCTCCAGCGTCGGCGCTTCGCCGGTGTCGGTGCCGACCGAGAATTCCGCCTGAATGTTGAAGTTCTTGCGCAACTGCTCGGCAGTTTCCGCGAATTCCCGGTTGAGCCCGCGCTTGCGGTAGATGCCGAGCAATTTCAGCCAGTGGTAGAGGGCATGGCGCGGGTTGGCTTCGGTGTATTCGACCAAGGCTTGCGCGGCACCCTGTTCGAGTCCCATGGACAACATGATCTCGGCCAATTGCAGCGTGGGTTCGAGACCGGTTTCCGGCGGGCCGGAGGCGGCGCGGGCAGGCGCGCGAGCGGCCGCCGCAGGCTGTCTGGCAGCCTCCCTTGCCACGGATTCGGGATCGGCGTGTTCCAGCGAAAAGTCGCTCGCAACGGGCTTGGCCTCCGGCAGCGGTGCGGCCGCTGTGTTTGCGGCCGGTGTCGGCGCAGCCGCCGCCGCGACGGCTTCGGCCTGCAGGTCTTCGGTCGGCACGCGGGGCTCGATCCGCGGCGCAGTCTTCAGGCCTTGCATTGCCTGTGCGAAGGGGGATGCTTGCACCTCGGTCGGTGAGGTTGCATCGGTTGCAGCCTTGCCGGAAGGACGACCCATCCGCGCGCCGGCTGTCTGCGCCTTCGGTGCGGCGGACTTGCGCCGACGGAACCACCAGAGGGCGACCAGGCCTGCCGCCGCGAGATTGGCCACCATCAGACGCGTGCCGCCGTCATCTGCTGGCGCGGGCTCTGCCGCGACAGGCGCCACGACCGGCTGGTGGGTCGGCATGTTGCGCACCAGGAGACTGACCGCGACCATGGTTTGCTCGATGCGCCGCAAATTGTCGAGCATGTCCTGCACGCCGTTCGCTTCGTCGACGCCGGTCAGCCCCACGCGCCACTCGATACGCAGCACCGAGCGCTCATCCTCTGACACCTTGCCCAGACGGCGCAGGTCGATCTGTTCGCTGCGGCGCAGGCTCGGCTCGGGTACCGCCGCGACTGCTGCCGGCAGCAGGAACAGCGCCGACAGGGCGGCACAGACCCGGCCGGTTTGCGTGAGACAAGGGACGATGTTGGTGGCCTGGGACTTGGGCATCGAATTGGGCGGCGCTATAGTGCTGTCATTCTAGGCTCAGCGACGGACACTTGCTTCGCCTGAGCAGGCGAGCGCAAACCCCTTAAATTGCATTTTTTGCAGGATGGCCATGAAGCTCCATAACTATTTTCGCAGCTCCGCCAGCTTTCGCGTGCGCATTGCGCTGGCCTTGAAGCAGCTTGATTACGAGTATGTGTCGGTCCATCTGCTGCAGGGCGGGGGACAGCAGTTCGCGGCGGCGTTCAAGGCGATCAACCCTGCGGCACTGGTACCGGTGCTCGAAGAAGACGATGGCACGGTCCTCACCCAGTCGCTGGCCATAATCGAATACCTCGACGAGACCAGGCCGCAGCCCGCGCTGCTGCCGCCCGATGCGGTCGGGCGGGCGCGAGTGCGGGCACTGGCGCTGGCGATCGCCTGCGAGATCCATCCGCTCAACAATCTGCGCGTGCTGGCGTATTTGAGCAAGACGCTGGGCGTGACAGAAGCGCAGCGCAACGCCTGGTACTGCCACTGGGTGGAAACCGGGCTGGCCACGGTCGAGGCCATGCTCGCGGGCGATACGCGCACCGGCGCCTGCTGCCATGGCGATACCCCGACCCTGGCCGACATCTGCCTGGTGCCGCAGATATTCAATGCGCAGCGCTTCAAGGCGAAACTGGATCATGTGCCGACGGTGATGCGGATTCACCAACACTGCCTGACGCTGCCGGCCTTCGCCACGTCCGTGCCGGCTATGCAGCCGGATGCGGAGTAGGCAAGAGTTGGCGCTGGCGTCACGGCGGCGCCGACCCGCCGGATTCCAGGGCACGGCTTCATTCGCTTCGGGTATGCTGTAGCCATTTACGCAAGGACGGAGCCGTACTACATGCAGGACCACCGCCACACTCCGTTCGTCCTCATCGTCGAGGATCACCCGTTGGTCGCCGATTCGCTGCTCGCCTGTGTCCGCGACTGCGATGCCGGTCTGGAGGTGGAGACCGCAGAATCGCTGCGCGCCGGGTTGCGCATTCTGGCGCAGCGGCCGGTGCCCCTGCTGATCGTCACCGACCTGACGCTGACCGATACGCAGGGCACGGAAGCTGTCAGGAGCTTGCGCGCGGCGGCTCCGCAAAGCCCCTTGCTGGTGTTCACGGCGCAGGCCGATCCGCTGCTGCGCAGCGAGGCGCAGGAATTGGGAGCGATTGGTTACCTGATCAAGAATACGTCGATCCAGATTCTTCGCGACGCAATTCGGGCCGTCATCGGCGGCCATCGAAGCAAAAGACGCGTTGCCCAGGAACGCACCGGCACGCTGAGCCGTCTGTTGACGCCCAAGCAGCTCCTGGTACTCGAAGAATTGGCGGCGGGTCGCAGCAACAAGGAAATCGCCGCGCGGCTCGCCATCAGCGATGAAACCGTGAATTCCCACATGAAGGAAATTCTCGGCCGGCTTGCGGTCAGGAATCGTACCGAGGCGGTGGTCCGCTACCTTCAGATCGGCAGCCAGGCCAATGCCGGCCATCCAGAGCAGCCGGCATGAAACTCCGGGGCTTTGGCGTGCTGGTGGCGTGCTGCGTCGGATGGCTTGCCGTCGTGGTGCAAGCCGCGACGCCGACGCCGGTCGAAATCCCGGCCGATGCCGAGCGCGTGCCGGTATGGCAGACGCTGCAGATCGTGGCGCCGGCCGATCCGCGGTTGGCGCCTGATCAAGCGGCAGAACTGGCGGCCGGCAGCGAGGGGAAACTCATCGACAGTCCGAACCGGATTGTCGGGCGTGGTACCCGTCCCTACTGGGCCTTGTTCTCCTTGCATAATCCGCAAGCGTCCGAGCAGCTGCGCCTGCTGGCGGTGGAGAGCACCACTCAGTTCAGCATGCGTCTGTACGAGCGCAGCAACGCGGGCACATGGCACCAGGTCGGGTCGATTGCCGACGCCGCAGCGGGGCGTATCGGCGGTGGGACCATGTACCCGGTCTGGACGCTGCAACTGGCGCCGCACCGGACCACCGACTTGTTGCTGCGGATCGAGGGGCCGGCCATCGTTCGATTTCCGGTGTTTGCCTATCACCCGGTAAGTTTCGCCGAACGGGAACGCAAGCTTCACCTTGCAGTCGGCATCGCGCTGGGGCTTTGCCTCTTCGTCGTCATCTATATCGGTTCGCTGCGGCGATATCTCGATGACGCGACGGTGCCCCTGTTTATCGGCATGATTGTTGCGGATCTGGTGGGGGCGCTGTGGATGTCCGGTTTTCTCAGCGAGCTGCTTCCCGCGCTGCCGGAGAGCACGCTCAGTGCTCTGGGCTGTGCGGCCTATGCCAGCTTGCTGGGCTGTGGTTGCCTGCATGCCCGCATCTACCTGAATTGTTCTGCATGGGTGCCGCGGGCCGATTTTCTGTTGCACTTGTTGGGCTGGCTCTGGCTGGCGTTGGCGCCCCTGTTTTCACTGGCGTTTCCCGTCGCCGCCCGGGTTCTGCTGGTGTGGGGCGGGACGGCGGTCGCCTTGTTGCTGGTCTTGATTTCCGTGCTGGCCGCGCGTCGCAGAATTCCGTTCTCGGGATTCATCGCCGCCGCCTGGGCCGGCTATCTTGCCGCCGGCTCGGTTTTTCTGGTCGCGCGAGTGGCCGACAATCCCCTGCTGTGGTCATCGAGCGCTCTGGTCCTGTTGCAGGCCTCGGTCGTCGCGGTGCTGTTTGGCCTGGCCATGAGCCAGCGCCTGATTCGCCTGCGAGGCGTGCTGGTGGCGGAACGTCAGGAAGCCAGGATGCAGCGCGAGAAGGCTACCGAACTGATGCGCGAGCGCAGCCTGCTGTTTGCGGCGACCAATCATGATCTGCGGCAGCCGTTGCTGGGTGTCAGCCTGTTTGCCGATCTGCTGAAGTCGGCACGCTCGCCGCAGGAGCGCGAGGAGCACGCGTTGAAGCTCAACATGGCGCTGAAGGAGGTCGACGAACTTCTGGTCGGCATCCAGCAACTGGCGGCCGTGCATGAAGCGTCGCACCGCCCGGTATTCGAGACGGTCAAACTCGACGACCTGCTGGCGCCGATCATCGAGGAATACCGTGGGCGCTCCGAGTACAAGCGCATCACCATCCGCCATGTTCCGTCGCGCTTGTCGCTCACCACTCACGTGCCTTATTTCCAGCGCATCGTCAGGAATGTACTGTCCAACGCCATCCGCTACACCGAACAGGGCGACCGGGTCCTGGTCGGCTGCCGCCGCGGCGGTGGCTTGCGCCTGGTGATTGCGGACAGCGGCCGCGGTATGAGCGATGAGCAGACCCGGCGCGCCTTCGACGCGTTTCAGCGCTTCGACGCCGAGATGTCGATTCCGGACGGCTTCGGCCTCGGCCTGTTCAGCACCAAGAGCCTGGCCAATGCGCTGGGCCTGACGGTCAGCCTGCACAGCCACGAGGGACGTGGTACCGAATTCAGAATCTTCATGGCGCCGCCTGCGGGATGTGGAGTCGCTGAAACCGCGCCAGCCTGAACCTGCTTGGGCGTTCATCGCCGCGGTGGATTCGGCATTGCGGATGAGCGGGTCCATCGTTGCTCCGGTCTCTCAGCGTGCATTTTCGCCTCGGCTTCTTTCCTCAATTCCCCAATAACCCTACCCGATATAGGGGATGCGGACGGTCGCGGATTGCCCTATCTTGCACTTGGCGAATCGCAATCCTGCCTGCCAATGCTGCTCGCGCCGCTGTGGCTGAACAATTCCTGGGGGGAATGAAATGACAACAAGGTGTTTGAGGAAAACGCTGGCAATTCTCGTCGCACTGGCCGCGACTGTGATGGCAATTCCGGCCATGGCCTCCGGCGAGCCGGAACTGGAATTGGCGCTGGGAGACGCAGCCGACTATCGATATGCTTCGGCGCTTTCCCATTTCAGGCTGTCCGCCGCCGCAGGAAATGTTCAAGCCCAACGAAGCCTGGGCTTGATGCTCCTGAAAGGCGAGGCACTTTATGGCAACGAGATAAGGGGAAACCGTGTCGAAGCCGTCAAGTGGCTGTCGCTCGCCGCCTCCAATGGCTGCGGGGTGTCGAAATATGTGCTGGCGCGATTGAACAACGGCCGCGAGTCACTCGGTACTCTGGTTTCGATCCGGTAGTACATCAACTCTCCTCCTTTTAGGGGCGCCGATAGCGCCCCCTTTTTTTGACATGGCGAGAATTCATGCGCCGCGAGCCATGTTCCTTGCAACCCGTATGGAGGTAGATCGAATGTCTCTCGAAAAATTGATGCGTTTGGTGGGTGCTGCCGTTCTCTCTCTTGCTTGCGGCTTGGCTCAGGCGGATTCGTGGGACTCGGTGCCGCAGAAAAAGACCACTATCCTGAAGCTTTACATGCAGCCGAAGCATGTCCTCGAACGGATGAGCGGAAGCGAGGCGGGCAAGACGCTGTTCGTCGACGTGCGCACTCCGCAGGAGGCGATGTTCGTCGGCATGCCGCAACTCGCGGACGCCAACGTGCCCTACATGGTTTTGCCTGAACTGCCTGAATGGGACGGCGCCAGGAACGCCTTCAAACTGGTACAGAACAGCGGTTTTGTCGGCGACGTCAAATCGCGTCTTGCCGCCAAGGGCCTCGGTATCGACGATGTTGTGATCCTGATGTGCCGGTCCGGAGACCGCAGTGCGGGGGCGGCCAACCTGCTGGCCAAGGCCGGCTTTACTCGTGTCTACAGCGTCGTCGATGGCTTCGAAGGAGACCTCGGCAAGGACGGCCGGAGGATGCTCAGCGGCTGGAAGAATGAAGGCCTGCCCTGGTCATTCGATCTGGCCAGGGAAAAAATGTCCAGTCTTTGAACCCAACCGATCGGGGAAGCGTGTCCGAGCCACCGATGGCTTGTCATGCGCGGCGCCCATGGCTCTCGGGATATTGAATGGTGCCGGTACAACTCAAAGGAAGGATCAATTGAGGCTATGAGCAATGCAGTGGAACGATTGGCCGTCCAGTTGATGAAGCTGTCCAACGATGAATGGGCGCGAGCCACGGAACGTTGGATCGCCGGCCAGGATTGGAATGGAGTATTCGGGCCGGCGTGGGACGAGATTTCGGAGCAACTTACCGAAATCGACCGGGAGGCTTTTGACCGGCTTCGATGAGCCCGGTACTTACTGGAATCCGGTCTTGAGCCGTCCGGCGAACACTTTGCGCAGCTTGGCCGCTTTGGGTGCGACGACTGCCTGGCAATATCCCTGCTGCGGATTGTTGGCGTAGTAGTTCTGGTGATAATCCTCGGCCGGCCAGAAAGTTGGCGCTGGCGACACGGCGGTGACTATGGGCGCGGGCCAGATCTTCGCGGCCGCGAGTTCCGCGATCAATTCCCTGGCGACTTTTTCCTGTTGTTCGTCGTGGGTGAAGATCACCGAGCGGTACTGGCTGCCGACATCGTTGCCCTGGCGGTTGGGCGTGGTCGGATCGTGAATCGCGAAGAAGGCCTTCAGCAAGCTGCCGTAGTCGATGACCTCAGGATTGAAGCGTACTTCGACGACTTCGGCGTGGTCGGTGTCGCCGCCGCATACGCTGCGGTAGTCCGGATTGGGCATGCCGCCGCCGGCATAGCCCGAGACCACCGACTCGACTCCGGCAAGTTGCACGAAGGCGGCTTCGAGGCACCAGAAGCAGCCGCCGCCCAGAGTTGCGATTTCAGTCGTCATTCGAGTCTCCCGCAGCGAAGCGCGATGGGCCAGATTATGGACTTTCGGGCTTCGGCCTGCGGCCAGATTTCCCTCAGTCGCTCACCGAGTTCGATGCAGGGATCGCTGCCGAGTTCCTTGATGTAGCGCTGGGTGGCCGACCAGGTGCGCAAGTAGGCGAGCAGGTCGTCGCGGGTCCATTCCAGGCGGATTTCGAGTTCCGGCGTGGCGATGTCGGCAAAGGGAAAGGGCATGTCGCGGTAGGCCAGATCCACCCAGCGTCGTTCGGGTGGCCACCAGGGGCCGACCGTGTTGCGGTAGAAATCCGCGACGATGGCGTTGAGACCCGGCTCGCCCTGCAGCAGTGTGTAAGTCCAGGCGGCGAACAGTCCGCCCGGCTTGAGCACGCGCCTCACTTCGGCATAGAAAGTCTCGTTGCAGAACCAGTGCAGGGCCTGGGCGACCGTCACCAGGTCGCAGCTGCGATCTGCCAGGCCGCTGGCTTCGGCCGCTGCGGTGCGATAGTCGATGCGCGGGTGGGGCTCGGCCTGCGCCACCTGTTCTGCCGAAAGATCGGTGGCATGGACGCGCTTGAAATGCCCGGCCAGCGTCCGCGCCGCCTGGCCGTTGCCGGTGCCGCAATCCCAGGCCAGATCGTGCGCCGGACATTGCTGCGCCAGCCAGGCGAACAGCTCGGGCGGATAGGAGGGCCGGGCTTTGGCATAGTCGGCGGCATGGGCCGAGAAGTGGTCGGCAGCCATCGCTATCCGCGCCCGGTCTGCCTGTCAGACCCGCTCGATGATCATCGCGATGCCCTGGCCGACGCCTATGCACATGGTGCACAGCGCATAACGGCCGCCGGTCCGGTGCAACTGATACATGGCCGTGGTGACCAGGCGCGCGCCGCTCATGCCCAGCGGATGGCCGATGGCGATGGCGCCGCCGTTGGGGTTCACGCGGGCGTCGTCGTCGGCCAGGCCAAGGTCGCGGGTGACCGCCAGGCCCTGGGCGGCGAAGGCCTCGTTGAGCTCGATGACATCCATCTGGTCGAGCCGGAGCCCGGTCTGCGCCAGCAGCTTCTTGACTGCCGGCGCCGGGCCGAAGCCCATGATGCGCGGCGCCACGCCGGCCGTGGCCATGCCGACTATGCGCGCCTTGGGCGTCAGCCCGTGTGTTTTGGCCGCCGCCTCCGAGGCGATCAGCAGGGCGCAGGCGCCGTCATTGACGCCGGAGGCATTGCCCGCGGTCACCGTCAGCTCGGGGCCGTTGATGCCCTTGAGCTTGGCCAATTGTTCCAGCGTGGTATCGGGCCGCGGGTGTTCATCGGTGTCGAATATCTTGGGATCGCCTTTCTTCTGCGCAATCTCGACCGGGACGATTTCGCTCTTGAACAAACCGGCGGCATTGGCGGCGCCCCAGCGCTGCTGCGAGCGCTGGGCGAACGCATCCTGCTCGGCGCGGCCGATCTTGAACTCGGCGGCGACGTTGTCGGCGGTTTCCGGCATCGAGTCGACGCCGTATTGCTGCTTCATCAGCTTGTTCACGAAGCGCCAGCCGATGGTCGTGTCATACACCGCGTTGCTGCGCGAGAAGGCGCTGTCGGCTTTGGGCATGACGAAGGGGGCGCGGCTCATGCTTTCGACGCCGCCGGCGATCATCAGCGAGGTTTCGCCGGCCTTGATCGCGCGCGCCGCGGTACCCACGGCGTCCATGCCGGACCCGCACAGCCGGTTGATGGTGGCGCCGGCCACGGCGACTGGTAAACCTGCCAGCAGCGCCGCCATGCGCGCCACGTTGCGGTTGTCCTCGCCGGCCTGGTTGGCGCAGCCGTAGATGACGTCCTCCACCAATTCCCAATTCACCGTGCCATTGCGCGCCATCAGTGCCTTGATCGGCAGTGCGGCGAGGTCGTCGGTGCGGATGGTGGCCAAAGTGCCGCCGTAACGGCCGATCGGGGTGCGGACTGCGTCACAGATAAATGCTTGCAAGCTCATGCGGATTCGCCTTCTTCAAAGAAATGTCCCTTGATGCGGGTGGAGCGGCCGCGAAACACGGCAATGGTCTTGCCGTCCTGGTTCGTGACCTCGATGTCGTATATGCCGCTGCGGCCGCCCTGATGGCGCGCGCGTCCAACGGCCGTCAGTGTATCGCCGAGATGGGCGGGCGCGACAAAGTTGATGTCGACGCCGGCCGCCACCGCGCGGTGGTTGAAGCTGTTGCAGGCATAGGCGAAGTTGGTGTCGGCCACGGCGAAGATGAAGCCGCCGTGGCAGATGCCATGGCCGTTCACCATGTCCTGGCGCACCTGCATGCTGACCGTGGCGCCGCCCGGCGTGGTGCTGGTGATGACGATGCCGAGACCGCGCGCGGCGTGGTCGTCCGGCCACATGATCTCGGTGCAGCGCTCGGCAATCTGTTGCGGTGTCATGCTCATCATTCGCCCGTGAAGTTGGGACTGCGCTTTTCCATGAAGGCGGCGACGCCCTCGCGGTAATCGTGGCCGAAGCCGAGTTCCTGCTGGCTGGCGCGCTCCAGTTCGAGCTGCTGCTCCAGGCTGTTGCCGCTGCTGGCGTAGAGCGCCTGCTTGGTGCGCGCCAGGCCCTTGGTTGGCGCACTGCTGAAATGCACGGCGAGTTTCTCGGCTTCGGCCATCAGCTGCTCGTCATCGACGCACTTCCAGATCAGGCCCCAATCCGCTGCCTGCTCGGCGGAGAGCTTGTCGCCGAGCATGGCCAGACCCATGGCGCGGGCCGTGCCGACCAGGCGCGGCAGCGCCCAGGTGCCGCCCGCGTCGGGTACCAGGCCGAGCTTGCAGAAGGCCTGGATGAAGGAGGCCGAGCGCGCCGCCAGCACGATGTCGCAGGCCAGCGCGATGCTGGCGCCGGCGCCGGCGGCGACGCCATTGACGGCGCAGATCACCGGCATTTCGAGCGCGCGCAGGGTCAGCACCAGCGGCTTGTAGTAGGTCTCGATGGTGTAGCCGAGATCGACGGGTTCGGCTCCGGCCGAGACATTGCGGTCGGCCAGATCCTGCCCGGCGCAGAAGCCGCGGCCGGCGCCGGTCAGCAGGAGCACGCGGGCACCGCCGTCGCGCGTCCTCGCCAGCGCATCGCGCAGTTCCAGGTGCATGTCCGCGGTGAAGCTATTGAGCCGGTCGGGGCGATTCAGGGTGAGGCGGGCAATGCCGCCTTCGAGCGAGAAGAGAATGTGCTGGTAGTTCATCGGCGGGGCTCCGGGATCAATCGGGAATGGTCAGGCCGAGGCGCTTGAGCGCGGCGGCAGACCGGGCTTTCCAGTCGGCGAGCATGTCGGCGCTGCTGCGACCGCGCAGGCCGTACCGGATGTAGGTCATGGCGTGATCCGAATCGACGCGGCCGAAGGTGGCAGCGACGCGCGGATGCCAATAGTTCACCGCGGCCTGCACGGCGGCCCGGTTGCCGCCGCGCTCGATCGCCTGCTTGACGCCGGATTCGCCCAGCTGCGCATGTTCCTGTTCGCGCGGCAGTATCTGGGTGATCGCAGCGGCCAGCGGTGCATAAGAGCTCTGCGCCATTTCCGCCAGCTGGATTGCGGTGGCGGCACCCATCAGCATGTTGAAGACGACTGCATCTTCCCAGCCTTCGAGCGGATAGTGGAACACATTCAGGCGCTTGTCGCCGCCGATGCGCCGCGTGCCGAGATCGATATGGCGGTCGAGGCGCGAATCCCAGGCGTGGGAGCGTACATAGAGCACGGGGCTGACGCCGAAGGGCTCCAGCAGCTTCAGCGCCATCTCGGCGTGCACGTACTTTTCGGTGACGATCTTGGCCGCGACGATGCGCTCGCGCAGTCCGGGGCCACGGTTGATGAAGGGACAGAAGCCTGCAGCGCCGGCCAGTTCGGAATCGGCGAAGACCACCACCAGGCGCATCAGCTCGCTGCGATAGCCGTTGGGCACCGGCTGCCCGGCGCAACGCAGCGCGTCGCCCTCGGGCGCGCCGATCTTGTGACCGGCGGCGATGCGTTCGAGAAAATCCTTATCCTGTATCTGCATGTCTCGCTCCACGATGTGTGTCCGTACCCTGCGTCCGGACTATAGAAGTATTTCGCGGCGCGCAGTAAAGGGATACAATATTACAAACATGAAATGTTCAAATGGTATCAAATTAATTATGACACAGTTGAGGCCTGCAGGGTACAATAAAAATGTATCACGTCACCATCCCCGCGCAACGGGGATATAGAGGAAACGCCATCATGGCCAAGATACTGATCATCGTCGGCACCGAGTCGGGCAACGCCCAGATGTGCGCCGACCATCTGTCGGACAATCTGCCCGCGCTCGGCCATGAAGTCGAGGTGGCGGGCGACGCCGATGCCGGCAGCGCCGAACTCGATGGCCGCGACGTGGTGCTGGTGTGCACCGCCACCCACGGCGACGGCGAACTGCCCGACAACATCATTCCGCTGGCCGAACGCCTGCGCGCCGAGGCGCCCGATCTTTCCCATCTGCGCTATGGCGTGATCGCGCTCGGTGACCAGACCTACAAGGCGACCTTCTGCCAGGCGGGCAAGGACATGGACGCGCTGTTCGCCCGCTGCGGTGCGCGCAAGGTCGGCGAGCGGCTCGAAATCGATGCCTGCACCCAGCCGCTGCCCGACGAAGAGGCGCTGAACTGGGCCCAGGAATGGGTCACGATGCTCTGAGCCCCGATCTTGCCTTGATGCAAGCCAATATAAAAAAGTAGCCCTTCCCCCGGAGAACCAAAATGCCCCATCCCCTGTTCGAGAAACATCAGACCCTGCTGCAGCAGGCCGTTGCGGCGATCGAAGCGCGCGGCTACTGGAGCCCTTATGCCGAGAATCCGCGGGTTTACGGCGACACGGCGATCGAGGACGGGCGCCAGGCCTTCGCGGCCTATCGCGGCGCGCAGTTCTATCTGGACCAACCGGGCGTGATCGACCGCGGCGGCGCGGAAGTCTCGCCCTACGGCCTGCCGCTCGACATCTCCTATCCGCGTTGCAGTTCCGACGCGCTTATTGCGGCAGCCAAATCCGCCATGCCGGCCTGGATCAAAGCCGGCGCCGATACCCGGGCCGGCGTCTGCGCCGAAATCCTGGCGCGGCTGAATGCCCGCAGCTTCGAGATGGCCCACGCCGTGATGCACACCACGGGCCAGGCTCTGATGATGGCCTTCCAGGCCGCCGGACCGCATGCCCAGGATCGCGGCCTCGAAGCCGTGGCCTACGCCTGGCGGGAAATGAAGCAGGTGCCGGAAACTGCGCTCTGGGAGAAACCGCAGGGCAAGAATCCGCCGCTGAAAATGGAAAAAAAGTTTACCGTCGTGCCGCGCGGCGTGGCCCTGGTCATCGCCTGTTCGACCTTCCCGACCTGGAACGGCTACCCCGGAATTTTTGCCAGTCTGGTGACCGGCAACCCGGTCATTGTCAAGGCGCATCCGACGGTTATCCTGCCGCTCGCGATCAGCGTCGCGGTTGCGCGCCAGGTGCTGAAAGAGGCCGGCTTCGACCCGAACCTGGTGAGCCTGCTGGTCGACGACGCGGCGGCGCCGGTCGCCAAGGACGTCGCGATGAACCCCGAGGTGCGCCTGATCGACTATACCGGCGGCCCCGACTTCGGCAACTGGCTGGAAGAGCACTGCCGGCATGCCATGGTGTATACGGAAAAGGCCGGCGTGAATTGCATCGTGGTCGATTCCATCGACGACTACCCGGCGATGCTGAAAAACCTCGCTTTCACCCTGTCCCTGTATTCGGGGCAGATGTGCACCACGCCGCAGACGATTTTCGTTTCGCGCGAAGGCGTGAAAATCCCGGACGGCGTGGTTTCCGCCGAACAGTTCGGCCGCGATCTGGCCAATGCCGTGTCGCAGTTCCTCGAAAATCCGGCGCGTGCCGTGGAGATCCTGGGCGCCATTCAGTCGCCGGCCACCTTGGCACGCCTCGAAGCGGCCCACGAACTCGGCGAGGTGTTGCGCGCCTCGGGCGCGGTTGCCCACCCGCAATGGCCCGAGGCCCGCGTGCGCAGCCCGCTGATCCTCAGGGTGGAGGCCAGCGACGAGCGCGCCTACATGGAAGAGCGCTTCGGCCCGATCACGCTGGTGGTCGAAACCGCGACCACGGCGCAAAGCCTGGCCACGGCCGAGCGCGTGATCCGCGAGCAGGGCGCGATAACCTTTGCCGTGTATTCGACCAATCCGCTGATCGTCGAGCACGCCGAGGAAGCGGCCTTGCGCGTCGGCGTGGCGCTGTCGATCAATCTCACGGGTGGTGTCTTCGTCAATCAGTCCGCCGGGTTTTCCGACTTCCACGCCACCGGCGCCAATCCGGCGGCGAATGCCTGCCTGACCGACAGCGCCTTTGTCGCCAGCCGCTTCTTCGTCGTGCAGAGCCGGCGCCACGTATGATCGGCGTTCAGTGACGAGTCAGGAACGGAGCGCGACGGAATGAAAGTTTACGAGATCGACGGCATCGTGCCGGTGGTTGACCCGACCGCCTTCGTGCATCCGTCGGCGGTGTTGATCGGCGATGTGGTGGTCGGACCGCGGGCCTACATCGGGCCCTGCGCCAGCCTGCGCGGCGACTTCGGCCGCCTGTTCATCGGCGCCGGCGCCAACGTGCAGGACTGCTGCGTGATGCACGGCTTTCCGGGCAGCGACACCATCGTCGAGGAAAACGGCCATATCGGCCACGGCGCGATCCTGCACGGCTGCATCGTGCGCAGCAACGGCATGGTCGGCATGAATGCGGTGGTCATGGACAACGCCGTGGTCGGCGAATCGGCGATTGTCGCGGCGCAGAGTTTCGTCAAGGCCGGCATGGAAATCCCGCCGCGCATGCTGGCCGCCGGCGTGCCGGCCAAGGTGATGCGCGAACTGACCGAGCTGGAAATGGCCTGGAAAATCGAAGGCACGAGCGTCTATCACGATCTGGTCAGGCGCTGCCACGGCACGTTGCGCGAGGTCGAGGCCCTGACCGCCGTCGAGCCGGATCGCAGGCGGCTCAAGCTGCCCGAACTGAAGACCCTGCAGGAAACCCGGCGCGGCGGTTAGCCACTAGTGATCGAGAGTTGGCGCTGGCGTTACGGCGGCTACAGCACCGTCTGCGCCACGGCATGTTCCCAGCGCGCCATCAGCGCGTCGGCGCGCTCGCGCGGCATGGTCGGATGGAAGACCCGTTCCGCCTGCCAGTGCGCCGCGAGTTCGTCGACCCCGGCATAAACACCGCAGGACAGGCCGGCCAGATAGGCCGCACCCAGCGCCGTGGTTTCGATGACTTGCGGTCGCACCACGGGGATGCCCAGCAGGTCAGCCTGGAACTGCATCAGCAGGTTGTTCACGCAGGCGCCGCCATCGACGCGCAACTCCGTCACGCCGGCGCTGTCCGCCAGGTCGCGGCCCATCGCCTGCAGCAGCGCCGCGCTCTGGAAGGCGATGCTTTCCAGCGCTGCGCGCGCGATGTGCGCCACGGTCGTGCCGCGGCTCAGGCCGAGGATGGCGCCGCGCGCGTCGGGCTTCCAGTAGGGGGCGCCGAGCCCGGTGAAGGCCGGCACGAAGATCACACCACCGCTGTCGGGCACGCTTGCGGCCAGAGTCTCGATGGCCGCGCTGCCCTCGATCGCCATGAGACCGTCGCGCAACCACTGCACCACGGCGCCGCCGATGAACACGCTGCCTTCGAGGGCGAACTGCGGCGTGGCGGAGGCCTGGGCGGCGCGGGTGGCGATCAGTCCGTTGCTGCTGGCGAGGCAGTGTTCACCGGTGTGCATGAGCATGAAGCAGCCCGTGCCATAAGTGTTCTTGGCCAGGCCGGCGCTGAAGCAGGCCTGGCCGAACAGCGCGCTTTGCTGGTCGCCGGCGATGCCGCCGATAGCGATCGGCGCATCGAACAGCCCGCCCTGGGTATGGCCATAGAGGTGGCTGGAGGCGTGAACCGTGGGCAGGACTTCGCGCGGAATATCCAGCAGGTCCAGCAGTTCGTCGTCCCATTCGTTGCGATGAATATTGAACAGCAGGGTACGCGAGGCGTTGCTGACATCGGTGGCATGGACGGCGCCGCCCGTCAGTTGCCAGGCCAGCCAGGTATCGATGGTGCCGAAGGCCAGCTCGCCGCGACGGGCCGCCATGCGTGCGCCCGGGGCGTTATCGAGTATCCATTTCAGTTTGGTGCCGGAGAAATAGGCATCGATGACCAGGCCGGTCTTGTCCCTCACCATGGTTTCGCAGCCGAGCTCGCGCAGCGCGGCGCAGGCCGGCTCGGTGC
>JAUYSD010000220.1 GCA_030696505.1 Sulfuritalea sp.
TGTTGGTCTGGTGTGTGCTGATTTTCTCCGCCGCGGCGATGGCCAAGGAGGCGGCGCCGATGGCGGCCGACCTCGACGTGGAAAAACGCATGGTGGCGATCAGCGAGGAGCTGCGCTGCCTGGTTTGCCAGAACGAATCGCTGTCCGGCTCGCATGCCGAACTGGCGCAGGACTTGCGCCGCGAGATTCGCAAAATGATCGCCGAAGGCAAGTCGGACAAGGAAATCCTCGACTTCATGGTCGACCGCTACGGCGATTTCGTGCGCTACCGGCCGCCGATGAAACCGACCACCTGGCTATTGTGGGGCGGGCCTTTCCTGTTCCTGGCGGGCGGCCTCGCCGCATTGATTGCCTTCCTGCGGCGCCGCGCCAAGGATAATGCCGCACCGCTACTTTCCGATGAAGAGCGTCGCCGCGCCGCGACCTTGCTGGACCAAACCAAACCATGACTTACTTCTACCTTGCCGCGGCGACGCTGGTCGTCGTTGCCCTCGTGTTGCTGTTGCGCCCGTGGTGGCCGGTTTCCCGCCGTGTCGCCAGCGCCAACTCTCTGCCGGCGCTGAATGCCGCCATCCACCGTGACCGCCTGGCCGAACTCGAGCGCGACCGCAACAATGGCGTACTGTCGGCTGCCGATCTCGCCGAGGCGCGCGAGGAATTGCAGCGGCAACTGCTCGACGATACCGCCGCCACCGAAGTTTCAGCGGTCGACGGCTTCAGCCGCAGGAGCGGCATCGCGCTGGCCATCGTGCTGCCGCTGCTCGCCGGCGGACTGTATGCCGCGCTCGGCAGCCCGGCGGCGGTGCTGCCCGCCGCGGTGCAGACGCAGCGCGCCACGGCCGACATGGAACAGCTCACGGCCAAGCTGGCGCAAAAGATGGAGCAAAACCCCGACAACCCCGAGGGTTGGGCCATGCTGGCGCGCTCCTACAAGGCGCTGGGCCGCTGGGACGATGCCGAGCGTGCCTTCGACCGTGTCGGACCCGAACTCAACAAGAATGCCGAACTGCTCGCCGAAGTCGCGGAACTGCTGGTGCAGAAGCACAACGGCTTCAATCCGCGTGCGCGCGAGTTGATTCAGCAGGCCCTGCGCCTGGAGCCGGACAACATGCTGGCCCTGTTCCTGGGCGGCGGCGAGGCGCTCGACGGCGGCCGCCACGCCGAGGCCGCGGCGCTTTGGGAGCGGCTGCTGCCCCAGCTCGAACCCGGCAGCGAAGATGCGCGCATGGTCGAGTCCAGCATCGCCATGGCGCGCGGGCGCAGCGGCGGCGCGGCGTCGAGGCCAGCCAAGGCGGATGTCGTGGCGGGTGCCGTGATGCCGCAGGACGATGTGCATAAGGGTGTGGCGAAGGTAGCTACCGGCGCGGCCACCGGCGCAGCCCCAGGCAAGCCGCCGGCGAGTGCGGCGGCCAGTGCCGTCAGCGGTCGCGTCGAGCTTGCCGCCGCCTTGAAGGGCAAGGCGAATCCGGAAGACGTGGTATTCATTTTTGCCCGCGCCGTCGACGGCCCGCGCATGCCCCTGGCCGCGCAACGCGTGCGCGCGGCCGATTTGCCGCTGGATTTCACTCTTGACGACAGTCAAGCGGTGATGCCGGGGGCCAATCTCTCCTCGGCGCAGCAAGTGCGCATCGAAGTCCGTATTTCCAAGTCCGGCATGGCAACGCCGGGCAAGGGCGACCTCAGCGGCAAGAGTGCTGCCGTGAAGCCTGGAGCCAAGGGTTTGCACATCGTGATCGACCAGATCGATCCCTGACCGGCCTGCCTGCAGGCGTCATGCCTGCTCGATAAGTTCATTGAATTGCCATCGGCGAAAGCTCTATGGCAATTTTTATTTGTACGCCTTTCCGGTTGATTCGCATCAAGGTAACTGCACCCCGCAAGCCTAGGATGCTGCGTGTGCACAAGACCTTAAGAATTTAGTGGTTATTGCGGCACGGCGTCCAAATCGGCAGCGCCAGGCTGTGCCGACCGTCCGGAGTCATGCAATGAATATTTCCAGCGCCATTATCCACTCCCGTCCCGGCGACGTGGCGATCGTTCAGGCGGGCCTGACCTCGCTGGCCGGGGTCGAGGTACATGCCGTTTCGCCGGAAGGCAAATTGATCGTGACTATCGTCACCGAGGACGACAGCAGCAATGTCGCCACCTATGAGCTTATCGGCCAGCTCGACGGCGTGATGTCGGCGGCCATGGTCTATCACCAAACCGAATCTGAGCCAGACAAGGAGATCTGAAATGAAATTGACGCGACGTGAATTCATCAAGACCAATGCCATCGCAGCGGCAGCCGCCACGGCCGGCATCAGCATCCCCGGCGTGGCGATGGCCGCAATGCCGCAGAGCCAGGACGGCGTGCGCTGGGACAAAGGGGTCTGCCGCTACTGTGGCACCGGTTGCGGCGTGCTGGTCGGCGTCAAGGACGGGCGCGTGGTGGCCACCCAGGGCGACCCCGATGCGCCGGTGAACAAGGGTCTCAACTGCGTCAAGGGCTACTTCCTGTCGAAGATCATGTACGGCAAGGATCGCCTGACCAAGCCGCTGTTGCGCATGAAGGACGGCAAGTTCGACAAGAACGGCGAATTCGCCCCGATCTCCTGGGATGCCGCTTTCGACATCATGGCCGAGAAGGTCAAGGCCACGCTGAAGAATCCCGAGCAGGGCCAGCGCGGCGTCGCCATGTTTGGTTCCGGGCAGTGGACGGTGTTCGAGGGCTATGCCGCGGCCAAGCTGATGAAAGCCGGCTTCCGTTCCAACAGCCTCGACCCGAATGCGCGCCATTGCATGGCCTCCGCCGTGGTCGGCTTCATGCGCACTTTCGGCATCGACGAACCGATGGGCTGCTACGACGACATGGAACATGCCG
>JAUYSD010000260.1 GCA_030696505.1 Sulfuritalea sp.
GTCGAGCACGGCATCCGGAATCCGCAATTTTCCGAGGTCGTGCAGATAGCCCGCCAGCTCCAGCTTGGCGCAGTCGTCGTGAACGAGCCTGCAACTCTCGCCGAGTATGCCGCAAAGATAAGCCGCGACGCGCGCCACGCCCTGCGAGTGATCCACCGTAAAGTGGCTCTTGGCGTCGACCACGTGGGAGAACAGCGCCGCCACGCCGAGCAGGGTCTCGACGCCGGTCTCCTCCTGCCGCGCGCTGCGGGAAATGCGCGCCATGTACTCCGCCACCGGCCCGGTTTCAAGGCCGAGCCAGAACGCTTCCTTGCGCGATACGCTGACGAAGGCCGCGACCAGTTCCGGATCGAACATGCTGCCGGCGTATTCGAGCACTTTTGCGCGTATCGCCGACACGCCCTCCAGCAATTCGTCATTGAGAATGGCCGTCCCGGCCAGGACATCGACGCGGTCAGTCAGAAAAATCAGGTTGGCGATCTGCTCGGTCTTGCCGTAGCGATCCTTGAGTTCGGCCCAATGCGTATGGTGCAGGCGGATCGCCGGCGCCAGATGCGCCAGCGGCGGAAATTTCGACAGCAGGAAGGCGCCGAGCTTGGCGTGCGTCTGCGACCCGATCCAGTCGAATTCCTCGATCAGTTGCCGATGCAAATCGGAGGTCGAGACGCCGATGTCGTGGAGCAGGCAGGCATCGAAGACCATTTCCCGGTCTTCCTGCGACCAGCCCAACTCGCGCAGGATTTCCACCGCCATGATGCCGACGCGCTTGCCGTGATGCACGTCGTCGATGCCCACCAGGTCCAAAGAGTCGGAAAGTGCGTGCACGACACTTCGGAAATTGACGAACAGGGGCATGGAAAAAACGGCTTGCTCAGGGACGCGACGAATGTGCATATCTTACTCCTCCGCGCCCGGGCGCGAAGAGCCCGAACTGCCTGCGCCACGGCCTTGCGCGCCCGTCGCACGGATTTTCTTGACAGCGCAAGCGGGAAGTCCCTAGTATCACTTTAGAAATAACGCTAAAAACCCTTTTAGAAACAGGCTTATGACTTTCGACGACGCAATGGCAGCCCATGTCATATGGAAGGTCCGCCTGACCCGAATGATCGAGGACGCCGCCGGCGAGGATCTTGAAAGCGTCGCGGCCGGAGACGATAGTTTGTGCGCCTTCGGCAAGTGGCTCCACGGTGAGGGCGCGCAGTATCAGGCGACGCCCGCCTACGCGGACGTGTTGCAAAAGCACGCCCACTTCCACGCCTGCGCCGCCGACGTGGTGCGCAAAGCCGGACAAGGCGACAGGGCCGCTGCCATGAAGGCCCTGGACGGCGCTTTCGAAGCCGCTTCGCGGCAACTGGTGAATGCGCTGGTGGACCTCAAAGCGGAAGCGCAGAAGGTTCCGTTGCGCTAGTCACGGCTGCGCCATCGAGCTGCAGCGCCTCGGCCGTCCAGGCCGCGCCGGCATAAGCGCAATGGACAGGCCTGCGCCACAGCATCGCCACCGTCGCAGGCAATGCAAAATCGGATGGCATCGCGATTCCCCGCAAACTTGGCGCTGGCGGTACGGCGTGGGAGCCGTCGCGAAGCACTGCTTCGCGCCCACGCCGGTCGGTGGGCCATGCAAGGCCGGCCGAGGGCCCCGATCAGGGGCCGCAGTGGGGAGTGAGGGAGGGGAGCTTGTGGGCCGTTGCAACCATTCCAGCGAATCGGAGCTACCGGAGTGAATGACCGCAGTGCGGAAATCCGCTGAATTCACACTTCCGGCCAGGAGCCGCCGCTCACGAATGCTCCGCAAAGCGGACGTCTGCGCCCTGTCCGTATGATTGGCGTTTGAAAATCTGACCGGATTTGGATAATCTCCACGTCATTCAGTACCTTAAATGCATTCCGACCGTGTCCGATTTGCAATGACCAGGACGTTCCTGCGTCTGAATAACTATTAGGCCTCGAGCGAGCCCCTCACCATGACATTCTTTACCAACCAGCAATTGCAGTCGGTCATTTCGCAACTCGATCAGGCGCTTTACAACCACGAGCAGTGGTACAAAAACTTACTGCGCGTACTGATTGCGCACGTGCCACCGGAGGCGCCTGATTTGATGCCTGATGCACATCGTCGATGTCGCTTTGGCCAATGGTATGAGAGCCTACCGGCGGCTTTTCTACAAGACTATCCGACCTTTGCCTCACTGGGGCAGGCGCACGAAAAGATGCACAGCGGTGCGCGAACTTTGCTTCAGCGGACTTTAGATGATCTGCCGATTTCATCGAGCGACTTGGATCAGTTCAACAACGTACTAGACAGAATGCGACTGGAGGTTCAGGCGTTGCGACATGAGTTCGCCGATATGGCTCAAAATCGGGATCCTCTTACCGGGGCTCGAAATAGGGCCAGTCTGCTTTCCGATCTTCGCGAACAGCACGGATTGGTTCAAAGAGGCGTGCACTCCTGCACACTGGCAATGCTTGATCTTGACCATTTCAAGCGCATCAACGACGAGTATGGCCATACCGCTGGTGACGCTGCACTTATCTCAACAGTGCAATGCTTACAGGCACTTCTTCGGCCATACGACCGAATCTATAGGTATGGGGGTGAGGAGTTCCTTCTCTGCATGCCCGGCACAACCCTGGACGAGGCATGCGGAGTGGCAGAGCGAATGCATACGGCTATTTCCGCTCAAAGCATTCAATTTGACAATGCGGGCCGTTTTCTACAAGTGACGGCGTCCTTCGGTGTTGCAGCGCTCGCGCAATCCCGATCAGTCGAAGATTCTATAGATCGCGCGGACAAAGCGATGTACGAGGCAAAGACAACAGGCCGCAACCGTGTGGTGGCCGAGGCCCAACCGCCCGCTGCAGGCGACGCGCTAGAGCGGCCATCTTGATTTCAACCATCAGGCTTGGCGCGCGCCGGAGCGGAAACGTACCTGAACGGCCGCTTTGCCAGACCGCCTGCTTCTGCTTCGGGCACCGAGCACTCATTCGCCGATGAAGGAAGCGGCCCTTCGGTAGACTTGGTGCCGCAACGGCGGCAACCTGCACGACACCGGCCACTCAACTGGCCCGACGCCAACGGCAACAATGGCCGAGTTGTGTGAGTTGGCTCCAAAACAGCTTGCCGGCCGGACAGATGAAGGCCCCCGCGACATCGTCATAAGTGAAGTCGGCGGGCCTGTGGTACTTGGCGGGTTTCTTCGGATGCGCCTTGTCGTAGAGCGGGTCGGGCTTGGCTTTGTGGTGTGCCTGATTTTTGAAACGTTCGTCGCGGCTGTGCATGCTGTTGTCGGCGCCAGCACCCCGGAGCCTCGAACCGCTGAGAGGCACAGGTTTTCCATTGGGAAAATCCGATAATAGCGGCCAATTCGTTTTGAACACTGGGATTCCCTCATGGAAATTAAGGTCAATTTTCTCGACAAGCTTCGTCTTGAAGCCAAGTTCGATGACTTCACGGTGGTGGCCGATCAGCCTATCCGCTATAAGGGCGATGGCTCGGCGCCTGGTCCGTTCGATTACTTTCTGGCGTCATCGGCCTTGTGTGCGGCTTACTTTGTGAAGTTGTACTGCGAAACTCGCAACATCCCCACCGATAACATCCGCCTGTCGCAGAACAACATTGTCGATCCCGAAAATCGCTACCGGCAGATTTTCAAGATTCAAGTCGAGTTGCCGGCGGATATCTCCGCCAAAGACCGGCAGGGCATTTTGCGTTCCATCGACCGTTGCACGGTTAAGAAGGTGGTGCAAACCGGGCCTGAGTTTGTGATTGAGGAGGTGGAAAATCTGGATGCCGACGCTCAGGCCTTGCTGACGCTGGGTCGGGGTACGAGTGCGGATTCGGAAGCGAGCACCTATATCGCCGGCAAGGATCTGCCGCTGGAGCAAACCATCGCCACTATGTCGGCGATTTTGGCGGGCTTGGGCATGAAGATCGAAATCGCTTCGTGGCGCAATCTGGTTCCCAACGTGTGGTCGCTGCATATCCGCGATGCGCACTCGCCGATGTGTTTTACCAATGGCAAGGG
>JAUYSD010000296.1 GCA_030696505.1 Sulfuritalea sp.
AGATATTTGCCACCAAGCCGAGTGATGCATCGATGAGCCTGCGCCTGCGGCTGAACCTGATGGTGGCCGCCCTCAACCTGGGCTTTCTGGCGGCCCTGACCTGGCTGATGGTGGACAACTACCGCAGCTCGATCCAGGAAGAGGTCGAGGCCGCACACCGGGTCACCGTGCAGATGCTCGGCACCGCGGCGCAGACCAGCCGGGTATTCGGCGCCGCACCGGCGGTGATGGTCGATTACCTGCAAAGCCTGGGGCGAGTCCGCGCCAACGATATCCGCCTCTATTCCGACGACGGCGTGCTGCGCTACAACTCGCCCCCGACGACCTACAAGGCCGGGCGTCGCGCTCCCGACTGGTTCGAGGCGCGCATGCGGCCGCGGCTGGAAGGGACCGTGATCGCCTTGCCGGGAGCGCGCATCGAGATCGTTCCCGATGCCTCGCGTGCGGTGCTGGATGCCTGGGACAGCATGACCGGGATTTTCCTGCTCGGCCTCGGTTTCGTCGCCGTGCTGCATATGGCGCTGCTGCTGTTCCTGCGCCGCCTGTTGCGGCCGACCGAGGCCGATGCGCGGCGGCTGGTGGCGACCACCCAGCAACTGGCGGAAAACCGCGAGGTGACGCGCCTGATCCAGGCCGGTGTCGAGGAAGAGCGCAAGCGTCTGGCGCGCGAACTGCATGACGAGCTCGGCCAGTCGGTGACGGCGATCCGCCTCATCGCGGCATCGATCGCGCGCAGCGGCGAGTCGGGCGGCGCGCTGCAGGGCTCGGCCAGGATCGACGGGATTGCCGCCGGACTTTATGACAGCGTGCATCGCATCGTGCGCGAACTGCGCCCGGCCGTGCTCGAGCAACAGGATCTTGCCGCGGCCCTGGCCGACCTCGGGCGCGAATGGCGGGTCCTGCATCCGGACATCGAACTTGCGCTGACGCTCGAAGGCGATCTGGGCGATCTCGGCGAGGCCGTGACGCTCGCGGTGTTTCGCTGCATGCAGGAGGCGCTGACCAATGTGCTCAAGCATGCGCAGGCGAGCCATATCAAGCTCGCGGTGGCGCGTCGCGAGGGCTGCCTGGAAGCCAGCATCGAGGATAACGGCCGGGGTTCCACGGTGGACGGCGCGGCAAGTGGCGTGGCAACCGGCGTGGCAGACGGCGTGGCAAATGGCGTGGCAAATGCGGGCCACGGCCTGGTCGGCATGCGCGAGCGGGTCGTGGCGCTGGGCGGCAGCCTCGATGCGGCGGCGTGTGCCGGTGGCGGCTTCCGCGTTAGCATGGTGCTTCCGTTGCCGGGAGATTCCGAGTGAACCAGACCTTGCGCATCATGCTGGTCGACGACCACGCCGTGGTCCGCATGGGCTTTCGCCTGCTGCTCGATACCACCAACGACTTGCGCGTGGTCGGCGAATGCGGCAGCGGCGAAGAGGCGCTGAAGTGCTTTGCCGAGGTCGCTCCCGACGTGGTGGTGCTCGATCTTTCGATGGGCGGCATGGGTGGCCTGGAAACGCTCTCAAGGTTGCTGGCGAAGTGGCCGGCGGTGCGCGTGCTGGTGCTGTCGGCGCATGAAGACACCGCGCATCCGCGGCGTGCGCTGGCGGCCGGGGCGCTCGGCTACCTGACCAAGCGCAGCGCGGCCGATGCCCTGATCGAGGCGATTCGCCAGGTGGCGGCGGGCAAGCTGTTTCTCGAACCCGCGCTGGCGCAGGAAATCGTGGTCGAGCAGGTCGGCAGCCAGGGCAATCCGCTGGAAGCCTTGTCGGCGCGCGAATTCGAGGTGTTCGTGATGCTGGCGCGCGGCAAGTCGGTGGCCGACATCGCCGAGGTGTTGTTCCTCAGTCCGCGCACGGTGGGCACCCACCTCTACAACATCAAGCAGAAACTCGGCGCCGGAAATTCCGCCGAGCTGACCTTGATCGCTATCCGCAACGGGCTGATCGACGCCTAAAAGAACCGGCTCATGAAAATCATGAGCCGCAGACGCGTGATTCGACGCGGGCGTTGCCGGGCGAACCCGGCAACAATGCCGCTTCTCTCGATTTTCCTGGAAAAGCCATGTCCCTGCCCACTACCGCCCGCCTCTTGCTGCCCGCCCTGATCGGCGGCATCCATGTCGCCGGCGCGCTTGCCGCACCGCCCACCCTGACCACCGGTCCCGTCATCGTCTCGGCGACGCGCGTCGAGCAATCGGGCTTCGACCTGCCGGTCTCGATCGACAGCCTGAACCAGGCGCAGATCCAGGACGGCCAGCTGCAGATCAATCTCTCCGAATCGCTTGGGCGCATTCCCGGCATCGTGGCGCAGAACCGGCAGAACTATGCGCAGGACCTGCAGATATCCTCGCGCGGCTTCGGCGCGCGCGCCAGCTTCGGCGTGCGCGGCCTGCGCATCTACGCCGATGGCATTCCGGCGACGATGCCCGACGGCCAGGGCCAGGTCTCGCACATCGACCTCGGTTCGGCGGCGCGCATCGAAGTCCTGCGCGGGCCGTTCTCTGCGCTGTACGGGAATTCGTCGGGCGGGGTGATCAGCGTATTCACCGAAGACGGCGCGCCCGGGATGCGCCTCGAACCCGGCATCGCGCTGGGCAGCTACGGCACGCAACGCATTGGCGCGAAGCTGTCGGGTGAGCGCAGCGGCCTCAACTACGTGGTCGATGCCTCGACTTTCCGCACCGACGGCTATCGCGACCACAGCGCCGCCAAGCGCGAGAACCTCAACGCCAAGCTGCGCTGGGCGCCGGCGGCCGATTCCAGGCTGACGCTGGTGGTCAACAGCGTAGATATGCCCGGCATCCAGGACCCGCTCGGACTCACGCGCGCCGCCTATGAAGCCAACCCGCAGCAGGCGCGCCAGGCGGCCTACGACTTCGACGTGCGCAAGAGCGTCAGCCAGCAGCAACTCGGTCTTAACTACGAACTGAAAGTTGGCGCTGACGATACGGCGCATGTGATGTTCTATCGCGGCCATCGCGACACGATCCAGTTCCAGGCGATCACCGTCGGCGCGCAAACGCCGGCCGGACAGGCCGGCGGCGTGATCGACCTGGTGCGCGACTACTGGGGCGTCGATCTGCGTTGGACGCATCGCGGCGAACTGGCCGGCGGCCCCGTCACGACCAGCGCCGGGATCAATTACGACATGCTCAACGAAACCCGCCGCGGCTTCCAGAACTTCATCGGTGCGCAGTTGGGGGTGCTCGGCCGCATCAAGCGCGACGAGGCCAACGAGATTTTCAATTTCGACCAGTACCTGCAGACGCAATGGGAGCCGACGCCGCGCTGGCGCTTGGTGGCCGGCCTGCGCAACAGCGCGGTCAAGGTGGCCTCGAAGGACCACTTCGTCATCACCGGCAACGGCGACGACAGCGGCCGCACCGACTTTGCCGCCGTGACCGGATCGCTGGGCGCCACCTTCCGCGCGAGCGATGCGGTGAATCTCTACGCGGCCTGGGGCCGCGGCTTCGAGACGCCGACTCTGAACGAGTTGTCCTACCGGGCCGGTGGCGCCGGACTCAATTTCGGCTTGCGTCCGAGCACCAGCGACAACCTCGAAATCGGCGTCAAGGCGGCGCTGGGCAGCGATGCCCTGCTGAGCGCGGCGATTTTCCAGATCAAGACCCGCGACGAACTGGTGACGCTGTCCAACAGCGGCGGCCGCGCCGTGTTCCAGAACGTCGCCGGCACCAAGCGCGAAGGTGCCGAACTGAGCGCCGACGTCGGCTTGCCGGGGAACTTCCGCGTCTATGGCGCCCTGACCGCACTGCGCGCCGTGTATGACGAGGCCTTCCTGACCTGTACCGGCACGCCCTGCCTGGTGCCGACGACCGTGGTCAATGCCGGCAACCGGATTCCCGGAGTGCCGGCGACCACGGCCTTCGCCGAACTGTCCTGGCGCCATCCGGCCAGCGGCTTTCTCGCCGCGCTGGAAGCGCGCGCCGTGTCGAAGGTGTATGTCGATGACCGCAACTCCGACGCCGCCGAGGCTTATGCCATTGCCAACCTGCGGCTGGGCTTCGAGCAGGCGAGGGGCGGCTGGAAGTTCAAGGAGTTCCTGCGCGTCGACAATCTCGGCGATCGCAAGTATGCGGGCTCGATCATCGTGAACGAGGGCGGCAGCAACTTCTTCGAACCCGCCCCCGGCCGCAACTACCTGCTGGGGATGACCGCCAGCTACGGCTTCTGAAACACGCGGTTGTCTCATTCTGAAACATCTGCCTGCTTTTGCAGCAGGTGACTTCCGCCGCAGGCGACACTTCGATCATCGCGAAGCTGTCGCCATGCGGCTTTTCATGAGCCCGGATGCGCTGGCACCCTATTTGCTGACCAAGTCCGTACGGAGATGCGAGGGCATGTCCGATGATCCATAAAACACTTGGCAGGAGGTAGATTTGATGAAACGTACCCTGACGTCGGTGCTGGTTGCCAGCGCCCTGATGACCCTGGCAGCGGCGCCGGCGATGGCCGCAGTCTCCGACAAAGATATCGAAAGCGACGCGAAGACCACCGGCGACGTCTTGTCCTGGGGCCTCGGCACCCAAGGCCAGCGCTACAGCCCGTTGGCCAAGATCAACACCAAGACCGTCAAGGATCTGGTGCCGGTATGGTCCTTCTCCTTCGGCGGCGAGAAGCAGCGCGGCCAGGAATCGCAACCGGTGATCCACAACGGCAAGATGTTCGTGACGGGTTCCTATTCCCGCCTGTTCGCCCTCGATGCCAGGACCGGCAAGAAGCTCTGGCAATACGAACACCGCCTGCCCGACGGCATCATGCCTTGCTGCGACGTGGTCAACCGCGGCGCTGCGCTGTATGACAACCTGGTGATCTTCGCCACGCTCGATGCGCAACTGGTGGCGTTGAACCAGGATACGGGCAAGGTGGTGTGGAAGGAAAAGATCGACGAATACTCGGCCGGCTACTCCGCCACCGCGGCACCGATCATCGCCAAGGGACTGGTCCTCACCGGCGTCTCCGGCGGCGAGTTCGGCGTGCTCGGCCGCGTCGAGGCGCGCGATGCCAAGACCGGCAAGATGGTCTGGGTGCGCCCGACCGTCGAAGGCCACATGGGCATGAAGGACGGTAAGGACAACGGCGTTTCAGGCACCACCAATGCGACCTGGCCGGGCGACCTGTGGAAGACCGGTGGCGCCGCCACCTGGCTCGGCGGCACCTACGATCCCGAGACCGGCTTGGCCTATTTCGGCACCGGCAACCCGGCGCCGTGGAACAGCGCGCTGCGTCCCGGCGACAACCTGTTCTCCTGTTCCACCGTGGCCATCGATGTCGCCACCGGCAAGATCGTGTGGCACTTCCAGGGCACGCCCAACGACGGCTGGGACTACGACGGCGTCAACGAGTTCATCACCTTCAAGGGCAAGGACGGCAAGCATCTGGGCGGCAAGGCCGACCGCAACGGCTTCTTCTATGTGCTCGATGCCAAGACCGGCAAGTTCCAGAAGGGCTTCCCCTTCGTCAAGAAGATTACCTGGGCCACCGGTCTCGACGAAAATGGCCGGCCGAAGTTCGATCCGGCCAACCGTCCCGGCGATCCGGCCAAGAGCGCCGACGGCAAGAAGGGCACCTCCGTATTCTCCGCGCCGTCCTTCCTCGGCGGCAAGAACCAGATGCCGATGGCCTACAGTCCGGACACCGGCTACTTCTATGTGCCGGCCAACGAATGGGGCATGGAAATCTGGAACGAGCCGGTCAGCTACAAGAAGGGCGCGGCCTACCTCGGCGCCGGCTTCACCATCAAGACTCTGGACCCCAAGGAAATCGGCGGCGACTACATCGGCGCCATGCGCGCGGTCGATCCGGCCACCGGCAAGATCGTCTGGGAAGTCAAGAACAACGCCCCGCTCTGGGGTGGCGTGCTGACGACCAAGGGCGGCCTGGTGTTCTGGGGCACTCCGGAAGGATTCCTCAAGGCGGCTGACGCCAAGACCGGCAAGGAAGTCTGGTCCTTCCAGACCGGTTCCGGCGTCGTCGCGCCGCCGGTCACCTGGGATCAGGACGGCGAGCAGTACGTCGCTGTGGCCTCGGGCTGGGGCGGCGCGGTTCCGCTGTGGGGCGGCGACGTGGCGAAGAAGGTCAACTATCTGAACCAGGGCGGTTCGATGTGGGTCTTCAAGCTGCACAAGAGCGGCAAGTAGGGCTCCTCCTGATGTGATCCGTTCGAGAATGCGGATCGCTTCATTCAAAGGCCGGCGCAACGCAAGTTGCGGCCGGCCTTTTTTCTGCCGAGGATGAGCGGCGCCGTATCGTCAGCGCCAACTCTTGGGCCGCGTATCGGCGATGCGGCGATCAGGGCGTATCGAGGCTGCCGAAGGATTTCGGATAAGTGACGATGCCCCAGGGCATCTGCTTGTCGGCGATGCGCTTGACGAGCTTGCCGCTGGCGGCATCGAGCACGATCACGTCGTTGGAGCGGCCGCAGGCGAGCAGGATGTGCCTGTCGTCGGGCGTGAAGCTGAAATGCCAGCAACGGTCGCCGATCGGGTATTCGGCGATGCTGACGAGGCTTGCGGCGTCGAACACCTGCAGCGCCTTGCCCTTGGCCAGCGCGACATAGAGACGGCTGCCGCCGCGGCCGAAGGCTACGCCGTAGGGCGTGTCGCCGGTCGCCACCACCTTGACCACATTGAAGTCGGCATCGAGCACCACCAGCTTGTTGCCGAACTCGATGGTGGCGACGTAGGACTTGCCGTCGGGCGCCATCTTGATGCCGCGCGGACGGTTGCCGTAAGGCCTGGTGTCGATGGTCTTGAGCAGCCTGCCGCTGGCGATGTCATGCACCGTGAGATTGTTGTCGTCTTCGTTGGTGACGATGATCTTGCCGCCATCGGCGGAGAACTCGATGCCTTCGGTTTCCAGGCCGCCGGTGATTTCGGCGATTTTCCTGCCGGCCGTGAGGTCGACGATCGCAATCCGCGCCGGCTCCTCCTTGTCGTCGGCGCGCTTCTGCTGGAGTTCCACGGCTTCCTTCGAGCCGGGCTTGGGCGGCGGGCCGCCGGCCGAGGCCGGCTCGAAGGAGACGAAGGCCTGGTCGCCGCGCACCCTGACGAACTCGGGGTTCTTGCCGATCGGGATGCGCCTGACGACTTTGCGGGTCCGTAAGTCGACCACGGCGAGGTCGCCGTGGTCGCGCGCGGCGACCACCAGCAGCTTGCCGTCGGCGGTGACGCCCAGGCCGCGCGGCGAGGCGCCGCCGACGTCGATTTCGCCGACGGTTTCGAAGCTGTCCAGATCGATGCTGGTGACATTGCCCTTCTGGTTGCTGACATAGGCGACGCCGCCGGCGGCAACAGCCGGCAGTGTGATGAACAGGCCGAGGGCAGCGAGCAGCAGGCGGGCGGGGCGGGGCGGATTGGGTTTCATCAGGAGTCCTTGAGAGCTTCGACCGGAATCGTAATCCTTACGTCGTCGGCAATACCGGGCAGGTTGGCAGTCATGCCGAAATCGGAGCGCTTGATGGCGGTCTCCAGATCGGCGCCGCACAACTGGCGCGGCAGGATCGGATGCTTGGCACAGCGCCACTGGCCGACCTTGAGCTGCACGCTGCGGGTCACGCCGAGCAGGGTCAGTTCGCCGCTGACCGGGCCGGGTCTGTCGACGTCGAAGGCGAAGTCGCGGGCGACGAAGCGCGCCTGCGGAAACTTGTCGGTCTGGAAGAAACGCTCGCCGCGCATGTGCTTGTTCCAGTCCTCGAAACCCATGTCCACCGACGTCATGTCGATGGTGATTTCGACCGAGCCTTTCTTCGCGCCGGGGTCCAGTTCGAGCTTGCCGGCCAGCTTGTTGAAGCGCCCGCGCTGCAGCGAGAAGCCGTAGTGGCTGACCTCGAAGACGGGAAAGGTGTGGCGCGAGTCGATGGTATAGCTCTCGGCGCCGGCGGCCGTGGCGGCTAGCATCGACAACAGGACAGCGAGGTGGCGGGGCTTCATGCGGGCTCCTTGATTGACGTGAGGCTCAGTCGAGGCTGAGATTGATTGCGACAAATATGTTTCGCGGCGTACCGGGGGCGTAGAAGCTTTCCCGCGTCCAGTTGTCCGAATCGGTCTGGAACACGCCGGCGGCATCGAAGGGATTTTCGGCCAGCGCGCCCGCCGTGGCATAGCGCCGGTCGAGCACATTGTTGATCCGTGCCGAAAGCCGCCAGCGCCGGTCGAGTTTGACCCGGGTTGCAAGATTCAGCACGGCGTAGCCCGGCGCGGTGCCGGCGCCGAGGAAGTTGCGCGGTCCGCCGCCGAGGATGTCGGAATAGCTGCCGGTCTGGTGCGCGTTGTTCTCGTTGCCGCGCAGGTACTGGCTCGAATAGGCGACGAGGTCGGCAGACATGGTCCAGTCCGTACTCGCATGCCAGTCGGCGCCGAGCTTGAGGCTGTGCAGCGGGATGCCGGGAATCCGGTTGCCGGCCTGCACCAGGATTTCGTCGTCCTGGCCGCCGCCGGTGCAGGCCGCGGTCTGCCCGCGCGTGCTGTTGTTTGCCGCCAGCAGACAGGCGGCCGACTGGTAGGTGGCCTTGACGTAGCCGTAGTCGGCGCGCCACGAGAGCGCGCCGAATTCGGCGGCGGCGCCGAGCTCGATGCCCGTGCGCCGGGTGCGGCCGAAATTGGTGAAGTAGCCCTGGCTGGTCGAGGTGCCGACGAAGAGGATGTCGTCGCGGTTGTCGGCGCGGAACAGCGTGGCGTTCCAGCGCAGCTTGCCGGTCTTGCCGCGCGCGCCGGCTTCGAAAGTCTGCGTCACCACCTGCTCCAGGAAGGGATCGGCCTGCATGGCGTTGGGCAGCGAGCAGGGGTTGGCGCGATCGGCGCAACCGAGTTCGATCGGGCTCGGCGCACGGTTGCCCTGGGCCGCATTGGCAAACACCGAAAAGCCCGGCGCGAGCGTCCAGTTGGCGCCGATCGCCGGATTCAGCTTGGTGTAGAGCTGGTCGCCGTCGAGATTGGGCGCCGCGGCGCGCAGTTCGTCGCGGGTCGTGACGCGGGTCTGGTTCAGGCGCAGCGAGGTCGTGATCGCCAGGTCCGCCCACGGCTTGTAAGTGTCGGTGGCGAACAGGCTCCAACTGCGCGATGTTCCGCTCAGGCGGTTGTTCACGACCTTGCCGGCGCCGCTGGAAGTGACGCCGCGCTGGCTGTCGAAAATGCCGAGTTCGGTGGTCTGCTGGAAGGTCGACTTGCTGAAATCGCCGGTCAGGCCGAAAGCCACGTGGTTGTTGTCGTCGATCCGCGACCACTGCAGGGCGCCGCCCCAGCCGCGCTGCTCGGTGGCGCTGCGATTGCTGGCGGCCGTGTCGGTGTTGAAGCCCAGGCCGCCGTTGGCGCCTGCGTCTCCATCCAGCGCAGCGTCGCCTTCGAAGGCATCGTTGGCGTCGCCGTTCAGGGTTCGCACCCGGTTGCTGCGATGGTAGAGCGTGCCGGTAACGCGCGCCTTGTCGTCGAGCCAGTAGCTGGCGCCAAGACTCAGCAGGTGCAGGCGGTGGCGCGTGTTGTCGGGCTTGGTGAAAATGCTCCGGCGCCGCGCCTGCAGCATCGACTCGGGCAACAGGCCATTGCCGACCAGGTCGGTATCGGCATGGGTGTAGGCCAGATCCCATTCCAGTGGGCCGCGCTGCTGCGACAGCTTGAGGAATAACTGATCGACGCGGGACGGCGAGAAGTCGCGCCAGCCGTCTTCGCGGAAGCTCGAACCGGCCGCGAACAAAGCCAGGTCGCCCCGCTTGCCGCCGTATTCGGCTTCGAGTTCGCGCCGGCCGAAACTGCCGCCGCCGGCCATCAGCGCGGCGCCGGGATGGGCGAAACCGTCCTTGGTGCGGATCGACAGCGCGCCGCCCAGGGTATTGAGGCCGAACAGCGGGTTCGATCCGGGAATCAGGTCGATCGAACTGACCGCCGTGCGCGGCACCAGATCCCAGTTCACGGTATCGCCGAAGGGTTCGTTGATGCGCACCCCGTCCTGATACACCGATATCCCCTGCGGCGTTCCCAGCAGCGGACTGGCGCTGAAGCCGCGGAAGTTCACGTCGGCCTGGTAGGGATTGCCCTGTATCTCATTGACATTGATGCCGGAGATGCGGCTGCCCAGCAGTTCGGGCAGCGGCTGCAGCCGGTTCTCCTGGAGCACCCGCGTGCCGAGCGACTGGACATGGGCTGGCACCTCGTCGCGGGCCTGCTCCAGGCCCTTGATCGGCGACAGGCCGACCACCTCGACCGTCGGAGCTTCGACGTCGGCGGCCGTGGCACGCACCGGCATCGTTATCGACAGCAGGGCGATCAGGATCAGGTCGGCAGCAGGTTTGGAATTTGCGGATGATGAAGACATTGAGGCGGCTATCGCGCAACGCGCGGTATCAAGGTTGATGGTGCCCAGGACCGAGCAAATCCTAAGCCCGTCGCGCCGCGACGACGAGCGGCGGCAGCCGAATCATGAAAATCATGACGAGAAAGGCCGGGGCTAGCCCCGGCCTTTCGATCCCCCGAATCACCGGGGGGCGGAGCGAAAGCTTACGCCTTCGTCATGGCTGCGCCCCAGCGCGCCGAGAGCAGGCCGAAGAGGCCGCCGGCCACCAGCGACAGCGAAATGACGACGAGCGAATTTTTCAGGCTCAGCGACAGCAACACGTCGGGTTTCAGCACGTCGGGGGTTTGCAGCAGGTAGGCAAACGACGAGGCAAAACCGAACACGGTGGCGGGAATCGTCGCCAGCGCCGGAAAGTTGGCGGCCAGCACCACCACCACGACGCCCGCCCCGACCACCAGCGCGGCCCACAGCGGCAGGCCCAGGGAAGCTGCCAGCGGCACGGTCAGGATCACCACGGCCACCAGCCAGGCCACCAGCGCGCCGAAGATTCCGCAGACGACCAGCTTCTGCAGCGCCGCGACATCGGCGCCGAGGGCATAGAACGCACCCCAGGCAACAAACGCCGCCCAGATCAGGTACACGCCGCCCAGGGGGCCCAGCGCAAGATAGGTGGCCAGGGCTCCCAGCACGGATATGCTTATGGCAAGTGCGTTCAAACTCTTCATTCTGTCGTCTCCTTTGATTGGTATCGTATCGATCAGGTTTTCAAAGCAGCGACGCCGATCGATAGTCCGGGCCAACGGCCCGTCAGTCGATCGGAACTTGCGGTCAGGTGTCCGCATATGAAGCACAGCTTGTGCGTTTGTGCATCATTGTTGGACACTCATGCTTCTGCCATCGCCCTGGCAGTGATTTCAGCAATGAACATGCCATAGCGGCAAAGCGTGACTTGTCAGGTTCGAGCGCAGCGAGCCAATCGGTAGCCTCCCCGTGAGGGGGCGAGGCGGGAATTCGCGACGCATGCGTCGCGCCGCCGCAGCCGGCTGGCTGTGCAAAGCCAGCCGTGGGCCGAGCAGCGGACGGGAGGGGCGGGCCAATTTGCCAGCCCGCGATTTATCGAAAGTGCGATATTTCTTGATTCGGGGCGGCTCATCGAAGCCATGAGCGTCAGCCGTGCAGCTTGCGATAGAGAGTGCTGCGGCTGACGCCGAGCTCGCGGGCGGCGCCCGAGATGTTGCCGCCGTTGCGCGCCAGCGCATCGCGGATGGCTTGCAGCGCGACATCCTGCAGGCGTCCGGCGCCGGCCTCGGGCGGCTGCGCCGGATGCTGCACGAAAGTTGGCGCTGGCGAGACGGCGCCGGCGGTCTCCTGCGCCAGCGGGATGGCTTCCGCGGCAGGCGCGGCGACCAGAATCTGCTCGATGTCTTCGACGAAGTCGTCGGGCAGGTGTTCGCGGCGGATGGTCGATTCACCTTCCGCCATGACCACCGCCGTGCGCAACAGATTCGACAACTGGCGCAGGTTGCCGGGCCAGGGATGCCGGCGAAACAGTTCGAGCACCTCGGGGTCGAGCGACGGCGGGTGCTCGCCGCCGAGTTCCCTGAGCAGCGAGCCGACCAGGGCGTCGAGGTCGGTGCGGGCGCGCAGCGGCGGCAACATGACGGTCAGCCCGTTGAGCCTGAAATACAGGTCTTCGCGGAACAGGCCGCTGCTGACGCTGTCGCGGATGCGGCGGTGGGTGGCGCAGATCACGGCGATGTTCACCGGATAGGACTTCGCGCTGCCCAGCGGCACCACCACGCGCTCCTGCAGCACGCGCAGCAGGCGCGCCTGCAAAGACAATGGCATGTCGCCGATTTCGTCGAGAAACAGCGTGCCGCCGTCGGCCTGGAGGATGCGGCCGATGCTGCCCTTGCGCCGGGCGCCGGTGAACGCCCCGTCCTCGTAGCCGAACAGTTCCGATTCGATCAGGCCTTCGGGGATGGCGGCGCAATTGACCGCGACGAAGGCCTTGGCGGCGCGCGGCCCGACGCAGTGAATCGCGTTGGCCATGAGTTCCTTGCCGGTGCCGGTTTCGCCCTGGATCAGGATCGGGATGTCGCGGCCGATCACCTTCTTGACCTTGCCGAGCACGGCGTCGATCTGCGGGTCGCCGGTCTGCAGCCGCTCCATCGGGCAGCCGCGACGGGCGGCGGCCGCGGCGGAATGCGCTGCGGTCTCGCTGCTGGTGGCGGCTTGATTCGTCGGCGGCTGGCTGTCGATGGCCAGTCGCGAATGGCGGCGCAGGTGCGATGGACGAAAATCGGCGCGTGCCTGGACGCGAACGCCGCTGCTCAGGGTGAGGGCCATGGAATCCTGCGGGCGCACCAGCAGGTGATCGAGCAGGCGGCTGATCGGTTGCCCGAACAGCGCGCTGAAGTTGGCGCCGCGCAACTGTTCCAGGTTCTGGCCGAACTGGAAGCAGGCATTGCGGTTCGCCGAGAGCAGGGTGCCGTCGTCGGCAAAGGCGGCCATGCCTTCGCACAGCGTGCCGACGAACTCCGGCCGGGCGTGGAAGCGCAGGGTCAGCATGTCGTTGAAGGTTGCCGCGAACATGCGGTTCTCTATCATCTGCACCGACATGCGCACCAGGGCAATGGTGTGCCGGTTCGAACTGCGGTGATCGCCGGATACATCGAGAACGCCGGTCAGTTGTCCGTGGGGATCGTAGATCGGCGAGGCGGAACAGGTCAGGAAGCGATTGGCCGCAAGAAAGTGCTGGCCGCCATCGACCACCACCGGCGTGCCCATGGCCAGCGCAGTGCCTATCGCATTGGTGCCGCGATTGGCTTCGGACCATTCGACGCCCGGCGCCAGGGCGACCTTTTCCGCTTCCGTCAGGAACTCCGGATCGCCGCAACTGTGCAGAATGTAACCGGCGTTGTTGGCCAGTACCACCACGTTCTGGGTGTCGACGATTTGCTCGAAGAGCACGTCCATCACCGGTTGGGCATGGGTCAACAGATGACGGCTTTTTTCCATCTGCTCGGCCAGCAGCACGCGTGCCAGCGGATCGAACTCGGTACCCTGGTCGGCGTCCAGTCCGTAATCAAGACAGCGCGCCCATGACATTTCAATTGCCGAGGGCAGCAGTCCGCTTGGCACAGTTCCGACATTGCGTACCAGATCGCGCGCCCGCCCGGCGGTGAATTCCAGCCCGCCAAGGCTATTGGTCTGTTTCATTGGCCGATCTCCTCGCTCCGGCCCCGCTGCGCTCCAGGAGCGCGCAAAGCTGTTGGTGTCGTTTTCTTGGAACGCACCATATGTTGTGCTTGCCCGGTAATGATACATCCGATGTTTCAACTTGCGACAGTCCTTGTCTTGAACACGAACAGGCTGAGTGCAGGTTTCGTGCCTGCAGCTTCGGATCACCTGGAATCGGAACATTGGGCCGCCGGGCCGGCCTTTGGCACGCTAAGTGCTCTCTCGAAACGATTCAGTGCCGGCCAAGTTCCGGCACAAGTGAGGCCAATTACTCCTGGAGGAGACCATACATGCACGCAAGGATTCGATTTCTGACCACGCTGGCGCTGGCCATCGGCGCGGTGTTTTCGCCGATGGCCCTGGCCCATGGCGACGTGACGCCACAGGCGGTCGACGTCAGCACACTGAAGCCGCTGGGAGATCAAAAGCGGGACGAAAATCCCCTTCGCGGCGACAAGGAGGCCATTCGCGTCGGCACCTCGGCGTATAACCAGAACTGCGCGCGCTGCCACGGCCTGGAAGCCATCAGCGGCGGGATTGCGCCGGATCTGCGCAAGCTCGACATCGACAAGGAGACCGACATTTATTTCCGGGATTCCGTGATGCGCGGCAAGGTGCGCAACGGCGCAGTGTACATGCCGCCCTTCGAAGGCATCCTGTCGCAGGAGGCGATCTGGGCCATCCGTTCCTATCTCGACACCCGGCACGAGGAGGAGGCGGCGCCGGTGAATGAGATGGAGGCGCTGGCCAAGAAATCCAATTGCCTGTCCTGCCACGCGGTCGACACACGCGGCGTCGGGCCGGGCTATCGCGAAGTGGCCAGGAAGTATGCGAATGACAAAAAGGCCGAAGCCAAGCTGCTGGCCAAGGTCAAGAAAGGCGGTTCGGGAAACTGGGGCAAGGTGCCGATGCCGCCGATGGACAGCGTGCCCGAATATGACCTGAAGTCGTTGATCAAGTGGATCATGGCCGGCGCCAATTGATGCGGCTGCGCGCTTGCTCCGCCTGGGTTTGACGTGAAATACATCGCCCGGCGGCAAAACAATAGAACGAGGAGAGTGTCACCATGATTCGATGGCTTGTGGTCGCTTGGCGAAGTTTTCTGCGGAGCATTCCCGCCGCTGCAGCGCTTGGTCTGTTTGCCTTCAGCGCCGTGCCGCCGGCATGCGCCGAGGAACTCTCGGCATTGGAGAAGATCCGTCACAGCGGTGTGCTCAAGGTGGCGCTCTACCGGAACTTCGCGCCCTTCTCGCATGATGGCCGCGGTGTCGATGTCGAACTCGCCGAGGCACTGGCGGCAAAGCTCGGCGTCAAGATGTCGCCGCTGTGGTTCGATGCCGACGAGAACATGGAAGACGACCTGCGCAACATGGTCTGGAAGGGCCACTATCTCGGCTACGGACCGGCCGACGTGATGATGCACGCGCCGATCGATCCGGCCTACATGGCCAAGGTGGACCGGGTCAAGTTCTTTGCGCCCTATCACCGTGAGCGCTATGCGATCGCACGTCAGCTCGACAAGCTGCCGACGCTGGACGATTTCGCGCCCTTCGAAAAACTCCCGCTCGGCGTCGAGGGCGACACCCTGGCGGCCAGCGTGATGCTTTCCGCCGATGGCGGGCGCTATCGCAATACCATCAAGACCTTTCGTTCCGCCGGCGAGGCGGTGGCCGCCTTGAAGGCAGGCGCAGTCGCCGCGGTGTTGGCGCAACAGGGCGAACTCGAAGGCGGCCTCAAGGGCGATGCGCGCATGGCCATCGACTTGCCGCCGCACCCGATCCTGCAGAAACGCCAATGGCCGCTGGGCCTTGCCGTAAAGAAGCAGAGCGACGATCTGGCGCAGGCGCTGCAGGCGGCGATCAACCAACTGACGGCCGACGGCACGCTGAAGGCCATCATGCAGCGGCACGGCGTGCAGCATCGCCAGCCTTGAGGCGGAACTGTCTCGCTTTGCGACAGTTGTAGCGTTTTGCTGCGATAGTCATGCAGCGGGATGCCGAAATGCAGAAATCCTGCGGATAAATATGTGGCATGCGAATTGCGAATGGGAATTGTCCTGTCGCATGCCGAACAGGAACACGATTCAGTCCAAGAATATTCGAGTCAAACAGGAGGTTGGAAATGCAAAAATCGTTGCACATCGACGCCAACAAATGCACTGGCTGTCTGCAGTGCGAAATGGCGTGTTCCTACGAGAACCATGGAGTGTTCAACATCTCCAAGTCGCGCATCAAGGTCTTCAATTTCGAACATGCCGGCCGCAAAGTGCCCTACACCTGCACGCAATGCGCCGAAGCCTGGTGCATGAACGCCTGCCCGGTCGATGCCATCCGCATCGATGCGACGACCGGCGCCAAGACCGTGCATGAAGACGTCTGCGTCGGCTGCAAGGTGTGCACGATTGCCTGCCCCTTCGGCACCGTGAATTACGTCGCCGAAACCGGCAAGGTGCAGAAATGCGACCTCTGC
>JAUYSD010000316.1 GCA_030696505.1 Sulfuritalea sp.
CTGCGCAGCCTGCTCTGGGGCGATGACGTGCATGGCGTCGCCGTGCCGGCGCTGCTCAACGCGTCGATTCCGCTGACCGACAACCTGTCCTATCCGGTATATCGACTGGCGATCTCGGGTGTCTGCCTGCTGCTTGCGGCAGGACTCTATTTTCTGATCCAGAAGACGCGGCTGGGCATGATGATTCGCGCCGGAGCCAGCAACCGGGACATGGTGCAGTCGCTCGGCATCGACATCAAACTGATCTACACGCTGGTGTTTGCGCTCGGCATTGCCCTGGCCGCTTTCGCCGGCATGATCAATGCGCCGCTGTCCTCGGTGTTTCCGAACATGGGCGGCCAGGTGCTGATCATCTGCTTCGTGGTCGTCGTCATCGGCGGCATCGGCTCGGTGAAGGGCGCCATGGCGGCCTCGCTCATCATCGGTCTGGCCGAGACCTTCGGCCAGGTGCTGGTGCCCGAGGTCGCGGGCATGATCGTCTATGTGCTGATGGCCATCGTCCTTGTCTGGCGGCCCGAAGGCCTGTTCGGGCGGGCGTGAGCGGATGAAGAATTCCCGTTTGGTGGGCTTTCTGCCCTGGCTGGTGGTCGGTCTGCTCGCCCTGTTTCCGCTGGTCGAGAGCACCTTCTACATGCAGTTGCTGACCAAGGTGCTGATCATGGCTATTTTCGCCATGAGCCTCGATCTGCTGGTCGGCTACACCGGCCTCGTGAGCTTCGGCCACGCGGCCTATTTCGGCCTGGCCGGCTATGCGCTGGCGCTGATGGCGCCGAAGTATGAGACCGTCAGCCTGTGGTGGTCCTTTCCGGCGTCGATCGCCGTCTGCGCCCTGTTTGCATTGATCACCGGGATGCTGGTGCTACGCACGCGCGGCATCTATTTCATCATGGTCACGCTGGCCTTCGCCCAGATGCTGTTCTTCATCTTTCACGACACCAAGCTCGGCGGCGGATCGGACGGCATCTATATCTATGCCAAGCCGACCATGAAGCTGGGTGAGATGGAACTGGTCAACCTGGAAAAGCTGGAAAACTTCTACTGGCTGGCATTGTTGGCGATGGCGGCGACCTATATGCTGCTGCACCGCATACTCGGTTCCAGCTTCGGCCGCGCCTTGCAGGGCATCAAGGTCAATGAGCATCGCATGCGCGCGCTGGGTTTCCCGGTGTTCCGCTACCAGCTCGCGAGCTTCACGCTTTCCGGCGCGCTGGCGGGCATCGCCGGTTACCTGGCGGCCGTGCAATACGGCTTCGTCAATCCCGAGATTCTGTCCTGGCATCAGTCGGGCGCGGTGCTGATGATGGTCATCCTCGGCGGCATGGGCTCGCTGTACGGGGCGGTGATCGGCTCCTTCGCCTTCATATTGCTGCAGGAAGCGCTGTCCAACCAGGCCTGGTTCGGCGCCTGGGCAAAGCATTGGCAACTGGGGATGGGCATACTGATCATGCTGGTTGCATTGTTTCTGCCGCAGGGCCTGGCTGGCCTGATGCAGAAATTCGGCAAAAAACCCGAGACGGAGGCCGCCGATGAATAACAAGATGACGGCCGGCGCCGGCGAACCCATCCTGCGCACTCGCGGGCTGACCAAGCGTTTCGGCGGTCTGGTCGCGGTCAGCGATGTTTCGCTCGACCTGCATGTCGGCGAGATTCATGTCGTGATCGGTCCCAACGGCGCCGGCAAGTCGACGCTGACCAATCTGCTGTCCGGCGATTTGCCGCCGACAACGGGCGAGGTCTTGTTCGAGGGCAGGAACATTGCCGGCTGCAGTTCGGACCAGATCTCGCGCATGGGTATCGGTCGCAGTTACCAGAAGACCAATATCTTCCTGCCCTTCACGGTGTTCGAGAATTGCCGCCTCGCCGCGCAATCGCGCACGCCGCACGCCTTGCGGGTGTTTCACCGCGCCGAGGGCTACGGCGAAGTCAATCGCCTGGCGCAGGAGGCGATGGCCTCTGCGGGCCTCGACCATCGCGCCCAGCGCGTCGCCGCCACCCTCTCGCACGGTGAACAGCGCCAGCTGGAGATTGCCATGTGCCTGGCGACCCAGCCGCGCGTGCTGCTGCTCGACGAGCCGCTGGCCGGCATGGGACCGCACGAGTCGCAGCGCATGGTCGAGCTGATCAAGATGCTGAGCGCCGGCCATGCCATCATGCTGATCGAGCACGATATGGACGCGGTGTTCGCGCTGGCTCATCGCCTGACCGTGATGGTCAACGGCGAGGTGCTGGAATCGGGCACACCGGATCAGGTGCGCTCCAGCCCGGCGGTGCAACTGGCCTATCTCGGCGGCGAGGAACTGCTGCATGACTGAGACCATCAAGCTATCCGCGGCGCCGGCCTCGGCGGCCGACACGCTGCTCGAAGGCAGCGGTCTGCACACCTTCTACGGCGTCAGCCACATTCTGCACGGGGTCGATTTCGCCGTGCGGCGCGGCGAGACCATCGGCCTCATGGGTCGCAACGGCATGGGCAAGACCACGCTGATCAAGACCATGCTCGGCCTGGTGCGACCGCGTGAAGGGCAGGTCAGGGTGCGCGGCGTCGACATGACGCAGGCCGCGACCCACACCATCGCCCGCCGCGGCATCGCCTACGTGCCGGAAGGGCGCGGCATCTTCCCCAATCTGTCGGTACGCGAGAACCTGGTCATGGCCGCGCGCGCAAGCGTCGACGGCCGTCGCGAGTGGGATTTCGACCGCGTCATCCATACCTTTCCGCGCCTGGGCGAACGCCTTTCCAACGGCGGCGCGCAATTGTCGGGCGGCGAACAGCAGATGCTGACCATCGGCCGCGCGCTGATGACCAATCCCGACCTGCTGATACTCGACGAAGCCACCGAAGGCCTGGCACCGCTGATCGCCAGGGAAATCTGGAGCATCATCAAGACCATCCGCGCCTCGGGCATCGCCACGGTGATCGTGGACAAGAACTACGCGGCCGTGATGGCGCTGGCGGATCGCAGTGTGGTGCTGGTGAAGGGCAGGGTGGTGTTTTCCGGCGAATCCAGCGAACTCTCGGACAATTCCGACCTGATGCACCGTTTCCTCGGAGTCTGACGCGGTGCACAGCAGTTTCGTCAGGGCTTGCGGCCACAATCTCGAATACCAGCTGATCCCCGCGCACCAGATCAACCGGCCGACCCTGGTGCTGCTGCACGAAGGCCTCGGTTCGGTGGCGATGTGGCGCGACTTTCCCGCCCGTCTCGCCACCGCCACCGGCTGCCGCACCCTGGTCTATTCGCGCTACGGCTACGGCCAGTCCGACGTGCTCGAAGAATCCTTCGGCACCGACTTCATGCATCGCGAAGGGCGCGAGGCGCTGCCCGAACTGCTGACGGAACTGGGCATCGAGCGTCCGCTGCTGGTCGGCCATTCCGATGGCGCCTCGATTGCCCTGCTGCACGCCGGCGACCGCCGCTTCGAGGTGGCCGGGCTGGTGGTCATGGCGCCGCACTGCTTCGTCGAGGACATTTCCATCCGCAGCATCGAAGCCGCCAAGGTGGCTTTCGAGACCACTGACCTGCCGGCCAAGCTGGGCAGGTACCACCGCGATGTGCGGCGCACCTTTTACGGCTGGAATGACATCTGGCTGAACCCGGATTTTCGCGCCTGGAACATCGAGGACTGTCTCGCCGGCATCCGTTGCCCCATCCTGGCGATTCAGGGTGTCGATGACGAATACGGCACCATGGCGCAGATCGAGGCGATCGCCGCCGGCGCTACGGCTGCGGCCGGCGTCGAACTGCTCAAGCTCGCCGATTGCCGGCATTCCGCGCACAAGGACCAGACCGTCGCCGTGATCGAGGCGATAGGCCGCTTCGCCGACGACATCGCGCCGGCGCCGGCTTCCTGATCCTGGCCAGCTTCGCAGACTTCTCGGGCGCCTATTCAGGCGGCCCGACCGTCAGCGCAACCTCGCCGACGCGGTCGATATGTCCGGTGATGCAGTCGCCGAACTTGACCGGACCGACGCCTTCGGGCGTGCCGGTGTAGATCAGGTCGCCCGGTTCGAGATGATAGAACTGCGAGAGGTCGGCCAGCAGTTCCGGGATGTTCCAGATCAGCTGGGCAAGGTCGGCGCTTTGTCTGGTCTCGCCATTCACCTGCAGGTTGATGGCACCGCTGCCCAGTACGCCAAGGTCGCCGACCGGCAGGATGGGGCTGCACACGGCCGACTTCTCGAAATCCTTGCCCAGGTCCCAGGGCCGCCCCTGATCGCGCGCTACGAGTTGCAGGTCGCGGCGTGTCATGTCGAGTCCGGCGGCATAGCCGAAGATCATGCGCTGCGCGTCGGCTTCGGCAAGGCGAAAGCCATGGGCACCGATGGCGACGACCAGTTCCATCTCGTAATGGTAGTTGGCGGTACCGGCCGGGTAGGGCACGGTGGCCCCCGATTCAACCAGCGTTGACGGAGACTTGGTGAAGTAGAACGGCTTCATGGTCGCCTTGTCTACCGGACGGCCCATCTCGACGGCGTGGGCATGGTAGTTGCGGCCGACGCAGAAGATGCGATTGACCGGAAAGCGCTCGGGCCGGCCGATTATCGGCAGGGAAGGCGCGACCGGCGGGGCGAATACATAGCTGGGACCTGGCATGGCGTACTCTTTCAGTTGCGGATCTCGTAGACCCCGAGCTTCTTCTGTAGCGGCGCGTCGTCGGCGATGAAAAGGAAGGCGGGCCGATCGCTGGCGCGGTTCGCCAGCGTGATCGGCGCGTAGCCGGGAATGCAGCAGGTGTCGGCCGCATCGAGCGTGAAACTGGCGCCGGCCGCGCTGAGTTCGGCGCCGCCTTCGATCTGGTGGAAGACCATCGCGGTGGAGCGCGCCGGCATTTCCAGGCGTTCGCCGGGGCGCAGCATCAGGGCCGAGTAGCCGAGGATGCGCTGGCAATCGTGGCCGTTCTCGGGATTGACGTAGGCGACCTGCACGGCCTCGATCCCGGGCTGGCGCGCGGCGATGGATTCGAGGCTGCGGCGTACGTCGACCCAAGGGTAGCGCAGCATCGGGAAACTCGAGCGGCTGCGGCTGAACATCGGCGCCGGCAGCACGCCGCCGCGCTGGTAGTCGCGCTCCACGCCTTCAGTCGTCACGGCCTGCGCCTTGCCTTCTGTGACGTAGGAGGCCTCGCAGTAATAGACGATGGGCAGGTCCAGCACATCGAGCCAGACCACCGGTTCGCTGCCGTCATGGCCATGCTCGTGCCACATGCCGGTCGGCGTCAAAATCAAGTCGCCGCGGCTCATCGGGCACCTTTCGCCCTCGACCGTGGTGTAGGCCCCCTCGCCCTCGACGATCATGCGTACGGCATTGGGCGTGTGGCGGTGCGACGGCGCCCGTTCGCCCGGGTTCAGCAACTGCATGCCGAGATAAATGGTTGAACTGGCTTGCATCTTTTCCAGGCCGTGGCCCGGATTGGCCAGCACCAGCACGCGCCGCTCGGCCTTCTCGATCGGTGTCAGTTCGCCCGCGCGCATCAGCAGAGGGCGCAAGCCGCGGTAGGGCCAGCAGGTCGGCTGCGTGCGGATTGCCGGTTTTCCCGGCGGCAGCAGCGAACGCAGGCTGGGCCACAGCGGCACGAGATTCTTTTCGGCGAGTGCCGCGCGATAGTTTTCCGGCAGGTCTTCGAGGCGGCCCAGTTCGTTCATTTTCGCTCCTTGGTCGGCAGTGGCGATGGCGACCCCGGCGCAGCCGTCGCATCGATTCCGTGTTCAAGGGCGCAAATATAGGCGGCTGACGTCTTCCTGTATATCCATCTTTTTCAATATGAAGTATTCAGGATTCGAATAATGGGGCAGGCGACGGAATCGAAGGGAATTCCAGGTCGGGGCCGAGGGCCGTAATCGGCAATCGACAGGTGTTATTTCCGAGGTACTTGGGTGGAAGCTTCTGGCGAGGGGCAGCAGTATCCTGGTAAAACACGCATAGATTCAGTTGGTCGGTGGTGATGTCCTGTGCTGAGATGTTGTCTTTGCCCTGTCTTTGCCCGGAAGCGCTGGCTGCAAGGGCTAAGTAGCGGTTCCAGAGGATTTGATCGCGCTGATCGGAGATCTCCTAAGCCATCGGTACAGAGTGGAGCGACTAATCCCCAATGTCGCCGCAGCCCGACCGACGTGTCCGTCATGACTGATCAGGGCATTCGTTACCGCATCCTTCTCCAGCGCGGCAAGACTACCTTGTCGGGTTCCGATGCTCACACTCTGCTGCGCATTCGCCATTGCGCTTCCTCCAGCGAGTCGAAAATCTTCCGGGCGCAAAGGCTCGCCCTCAGGTGACATCGCATGGGCATAGGTAAGCGCATGGCGTAGTTCTCGGACATTGCCCGGCCATGCATGGTGGCATAACAGGACCTCGGCTGCCTCGGACAGCGATCGTGTTCCGTGTGTGAGTTCGTCAAGTAATCTCCGCGCGAGCTCCTTGATACCAGTCCGTTCACGCAGAGTGGGAAGCCTGATGACGGCCCCGTTTATCCGGTAATAAAGATCACGACGGAATCGGCCCTCCCGTATGGCAAGTTCGATGTCCTGATGCGTCGCGCAGATCAGTTGAAAATTCACTTTTCGCGCTGTCCCGCTGCCGAGGCGGCAAAAAGTCTTGGTTTCGAGTACGCGAAGCAATCGGGCCTGGAGCGCAAGCGGCATATCGCCGATCTCGTCGAGAAACAGTGTCCCGCCGTCGGCCAATTCGATTTTTCCCGGAGCGCCACCACGCTTCGATCCTGTGAAGGCACCTTCCACATGGCCGAATAATTCGCCTTCAATGAGGTTCTCGGGGATCGCCGCGCAATTAATCGCTATCAGCCCCCCCTGATCGCCGACTGTTGCTACGTGAAGAAGGTTGGCGACGACTTCCTTGCCTGTTCCAGTCTCGCCAAGAACGAGTATTGGCAGGCCCATTTTTGTTGCTTTGATCGCCGCCGTGAGTTGAACGCGAATACCAGGATCACCGAATTCGATTTCTGGCATGGGACCAATGGAGGTCGGGCTAAGCATATTGGATGCACCGCAATCGCCGCCCCTCGGTAAGCGTCGTTCGTGACGAGGTGCCGGGGTCGCAAATAGTGCGAGGCCCGAGCGAGTATGCAAAGCTACCGCTGCGTTTGCCCTACGGAGTCGATTGACGAAAGTGCCAAATTGGTCGTCAAACAGATCCTCAAAACTTAACATTCCGACTTCCTGCCGACAGTTTAGAAAGGTTCGGGCGTTTTCATTCATTGCAATGACTTGTCCATCCGATCCGAATGCCAGCATGAGCGAGTCGCCAGTGAATTCGCCGGACGGTTCCCAGCACAACCTGACTGAAAGGAACGAGGGCATTCTCCGGAAAAGCTCGGCCTCGATTTCATGAGCGCACTGCTTGACCAGCATAAGGGAGCCTGGGTTCGGCAGGTGACTTGTACGAGTCACGTCCACTGCCCCGATAACATTGCCCAGCGGATCAATGATCGGGGCCGCCGAGCATTGGAAAATATGATTGTTTTCGAAGAAATGCTCATGGCCGAAAATGTTCATCGCTCGTCTTTCAGCCATTGCGCAGGCCATCGCTGTCGTACCGATCACTGGCTCCGAAAGATTGACGCCGTTGCGATGTGCTTGCCACATCGGGCCATCGCGTCGATCCAGGGCGCCGACCACGTTCAGGGCGTATCCGCGGTTATCAGTCAGCAATACAACATAACCCGCACCGCAGACGGCCCTCGCAAGCCGATCCAGGTAGCTATTCGAGGCATCGAGCAGATGCTGATTGGTGTCGCGCAAGTGCAGCAGGTCGGATCTCGCGACCGGCAAGAATTCCACGGCGTCGTCCTGGCGCAGGCGTGAAGACAGGCAGCGTTCCCATGATCTATAGACGCCCGAAGGCACCACCCGATCATCGACCAGGCCGCAATCAACAAATGCCGCTTTTGCGGCAATGATTGCCTTTACGTCAGAGACCGTCGCAACATTCGTCATATTGCCCTCCACCTGCATCAATCGTCGTCGCTGTGCCCTTGACTGGGACGTCATCGCTACCTCACGCCGCAGAGTCGCGACCAATGACTCGTTTTTTTTTCATTCTGCCACATCAGTACAAATTTCAAGGCACATCAACTCGACTTGATGGATCGAGGTCCACGTGCCAGTCAGCGAAGGGGCTTATCGCAGTTTGCGACTTAGTCGCATTTTGCGACGCGATTCCCCTGGCGATATCTTCATGCTGCTCCGCACCAACCCGGTGCATTCAAATGCTTGTGTTTTGACGGCACGATCAGGATAGGCGTGGCACACGCATTGCTGCTCTCCTGCGACAAACCGAACCCACGGTTTGAACAACAACCAAGGAGGCAACTATTAGAAGCATATCGTGCGCTCATATATCCCACGTTTCACTATCGCAAGAGGCGATCAGACTATTCGCGGATCCGCAGTCAATCCGGAGTGCGAGTCTTCGAAGTAACTAGAGTTTGCAGTTTCCGGAGCTGTGTCCTGGGGCGAATGCCGCCACAGTCACGGCTACCAATTATTAGAATTTAAGGAGGAGCCAATGTCGGAATTCGAATCTCCAGCGCTTCAGGCGATGGATTATGTCCGCCGGATCAGTCGCCGGGATTTCCTGCGCGCTGCGGCGCTGATTGCAGGAGCAGCGGCCGTCACGTCAGTGATTCCCGCTTCAACCGCGTTTGCTGCGGTTCCCAAGGGCATCCGAATCATGGGGGCGGACGAGTACGCGGTCTTCAAGCGCTTGATGGAGGTCATGTTACCGGTCAAGGGAACTCCCTTGGTCCAACTCAACAAGGTTCCCGTGATGGAAACACTGGACGCCGCCTTGTTGGCCACCATGCCGCCTCATATATGGAACGGGTTGAAGGGCGGTGTCAAATATTTCAATGAAGGTCCAGAGGCGGCCTTCGGAAAAAAGTTTGTTGACCTTTCGAATGTCGAGGCGGAGCGTTTTCTCGACAAATGGGCCAATTCGGGGGAGGTGCCGCATCGCGCTTTGGCCATGGGGTTGAAGAAGCTCGTTGGACTTGCCTACTGGGCCAATCCGCCTACGTGGAAGCCGTTGGGGTACGACGGTCCGGTATCGAGAAAGTCGGGGCTGGTGTCCTATGGCAATGCCCCCATGCCGCAGCAGTCTTGACTAGAGGAGAGCAGAGTGAGCAAGGAAAAAATAAAGGTCGTTTCCCCT